>SFJG01000132.1 GCA_004555955.1 Bacteroidales bacterium
CTTCTTGGGGTGAAGGTAGCAACGTGATTGGCTACGCTAACTTGTTCGAAGCTCCCGAAGTGCCTTATGCATTATCGTTTGTTTACTTCAACATCCGTAAAGATAACTTCACTCTCGGTGAAGGTTCTAAAATCAATTTGGCTGTTTACAAAGTAGACGACGCCGGTGTTCATACTGACGAGCCTTTGGCAACAAGCTCTATAACAGCTGCTGACATCATTATCCCGGATCCTAATTATCCTAACTTCGGTGCAGCTGTATTCTATTTGCAAAAGCAAGACGGCGAATTGGTTGAAAACGTTGATTTGACAATTGATTCTGCAATTTTGGTTGAGGTTTCGCTCGAAAGTGCAGAAGCAAATGTCGATACTGACGACATCAACTGGTTGTCGGTTCTTGGCGACCCCGCTCAAATTAAGGAATACGCAGGCAGCTATCTCCACTTGAACTATAAGGGCAATCCTCGATTCTATCCGTTGGAAATGTTCCCATTTGCGGACAAAGAAGGTAACCCTGTGGGTGTTACACAAGGTCTTATTATGAGCCTTGGTATCACCAACAACTGGTTGTTCGAAAATAGCGACAACTATCAATACGACTATGTCGACGAGAATGGTGGCAGCGCTACATTCTCAATGAACTCGCTCTATTCTGCTGAGGCATGGGAACTCGACGGTGAAGGTCTCGACGACTGGTATACATACACAACCGGCGAATTTGACCCGCAAACCGGTCTCCAAACTATTACGTTTACTCTCGATGCACTTCCTGACGGAGTTGACGAACGCGTTGCTGCTTGCAACATCAAGACTTTCGGTGTTAACCAACGCACATTCTACATTGCTCAACGTCGTCAAAGCGGTGTCGCTTCGATGAAGAACAACTCTAACCGCGTAGCAGTTGTTAACGGCAACTTCGTGGTTAAGTCGAGCAAGGCTACTGCTGTTGAAGTTTATAACGTAGCAGGTCAGAAAGTTGCTTCTGCAAAGGTTAACGGTTCTGCAATTGTTCCGGCTGCTAACCTTGCTAAGGGTACTTACATGGTTAAGTTCAACGACAACACTGTTGTAAAAGTGATGAAGTAATAATCTTCTCCACAAATAACCTCTTAGGAGAGGCTGCCTGACAAAGTTTAGGCAGTCTCTCTTTTTGTTTTTCGTTGTTTTGTAGTAACTTTGCAGCCGCAAAAAGGATAAAAATGAGTATAATTTTAGGCATAGAGTCGTCGTGCGACGACACATCGGCAGCGATTATTCGCGACGGTGTCCTTCTATCGAACGTCATAGCGAGCCAGAGCGTCCACGAGGCGTATGGCGGCGTGGTGCCCGAACTGGCATCGCGTGCACATCAACAAAACATAGTCCCTGTGGTTTCGGAAGCCATTAACCGCGCCGGAATCAGCAAAACCGACATTAGCGCAATCGCTTTTACAGCCGGGCCGGGGCTTATCGGCTCGTTGCTCGTCGGCACACAGTTTGCCAAAGGGCTATCGACCGCGTTGGGCATTCCGTTGGTTTGCGTCAACCACCTCCACGGGCACGTGTTGGCGCATTTTATCAAGGAAGACCCGTCGACTGAAGTGCCAGAGTTTCCGTATATGTGCCTGCTTGTGTCGGGCGGCAATTCGCAGATTATCATTGTTGACGACTACAACCGGATGCGAATCCTCGGACAAACCATCGACGATGCCGCCGGCGAGGCTTTCGACAAGTGCGCCAAAGTGATGGGCTTGCCTTATCCCGGCGGACCTCACATCGACCGTCTTGCTGCCGAGGGCGACCCGTTGCGGTTCCGCTTCAGCAAACCGCATATCCCCGGCTTTGACTACAGCTTTAGCGGGCTGAAAACGTCGTTTCTCTACACCCTTCGCGACGCCATCGCCGTCGAACCTGATTTCATCGAAAAAAACAAAGCAGACCTTGCCGCTTCGTTGCAGAAAACCATCATCGACATCCTTCTCGACAAGTTGGCTAAAGCAGTCGACGCACATCCCGAAATCCGACAACTCGCCATTGGCGGCGGTGTATCGGCAAACAGCGGAGTGCGCGCCGCCGTGGCTGACTTCTGCGCCGCTCGCGGTCTGCGTGCCTTCATCCCTAAGCGAGTTTTTACGACCGACAATGCCGCAATGGTAGCCATCGCCGGCTGGTTTAAGTATAACGACCGCCAATTCTGCGAACTCGACGTTGCCCCCTTCGCCCGTGTGGAGGTGTAAGAGGTAAGAGGTAAGAGGTAAGAGGTAAGAGGCAAGAGGTAAGAGGCAAGAGGCGTCGCGACGATGCTACTGCTCTCACCTTAAGGAACGCGCTCTAAAACTCGTCGATTGTCAGGAATTGGCGTAAAGTTAGGTGGGTTATGCCTTTGTAGTCTTGTGGCTTAATCATTGGATTCAGCGATACCACATATTTCGGGTAATTGTCTTGAATTTGAAGCAGATTGCCAAATTCTCTATCAATCGTAATTTTGTCGGAAATCAGATATGCCACTTGCAGATAAATAGTAGAGTTGTTCTTTTGTGCTACAAAATCTATTTCGCCACACGGAAGCGTGCCGACAAAAATTTTATATCCTAAATTTTTTAGGTGTAGATAGACCGAATTTTCTATAACTTTCTCAATCTCTGCACTGCGATTCTTTCCTGCCAGCAGGTTGCGCAATCCCAGGTCTTCAAAATAATACTTGTCAATTGTTTCCAGCAACTTTTTGCCGTGGATGTGCTATACTCCACCGCATAAGTAGAAACGGAGTGATGAATATGCAGCCTAAACTCTGCGCGAAGTGCAAGAAGAATATAGCGGTGGTTTTTATCACCAAGGTGGAGAACGGCGTCACCATGAATGAGGGCTACTGCCTCAAGTGCGCCCGGTCTCTTGGAATTCCTCAGATCGATCAGGCGGTGAAGCAAATGGGCTTCTCCGAAGAGGATCTGGATAATCTCAGCGATGAGATGAGCAATATGTTCGGTCAGATCGACCATGACGAGGATGACATGGACAGTCAGACCGCCACGTTCCCGCTTTTGAACCAACTGTTCGGCAGCGCCAATCCGCCGGCTCCCGCCAACCAGCCCGTTCCCCGGAAGGAGCAGCCCTCTGAGGAAAAGACGGAGGGGGAGGGCCCCAGAAAGAAGCACAAAAAGCATAAATTTCTGGACAGCTACTGCATGGATCTTACCGGCCGTGCCCGGGAAGGAAAGCTTGACAAGGTTATCGGCCGGGATGTGGAGACCGAACGGGTCATCCAGATCCTG
>SFJG01000133.1 GCA_004555955.1 Bacteroidales bacterium
GCCTTGTTTTATGTATTCTTCAAAATCATTCATCGTCAGTGTGTCGTTTTGAAATAGGCAATGAACATCTATTCTTTTTTGTCGCCTGTGATGTTGGTGGCTGTAGCTCGAATTTGTCGTCGCGTGATTTGCAGTTTCTTGGAATAGTATAGGCGCATGTCTTCTGCGTGTTTTAGCTCTGATTTTTTTGTTGCATAGTCGTAGGTGGTTGCGATTTCCGACTTTGCACGGTCGGTGAGCACCACTTGCGTCGATTTTCTGCCGCAGAAACTAACGGTAAGTTTGTCGTTGCGATTGGCTGCGATGAATTGGCAGAATGTGTCGCACTTTTCTTTCGAGAACGTAACCATCTCCACTTGTGTGGAGCCGTCGCGGAATCGGTAGTTGTTGGCGTTGTCCTGTGGCACCATACCGGTCTCGACTTGTCCGCTTGTGCCGCTAACACGCAGCGACGTGTGGCCTACAGCGTTGCCGTAAAGTGAAGAAAGCAGGTAGATTTCGCCGGCTTCGTTGATGCGCGGCTCTATTCCGGTTGCCTTGACGAGTCGGTCGGCGCCGATGCTGTTGAGCACGCTATAGCCTTCGACCATGTCTTTTGTCTTGACGAATTGAAACTGCTTTGCAAGCGAGTCGACAACGGCTTTGTTGGCGAGTATTATGCTGTCGTTTGCTATGCTGTCGGCAATGGTTTTTTTCTCGACAATGAGGGTCTTAAGGTGCATGGCGTTGCGTTGCACGTCGATGACGCCGGGATATGTCTTGACGAGTGAGTCGATGTAGAGGATTGCCTCTTCGTAGTTCGAACTGTCGTATTTCGACTGTGCCAGTCCGTACAATTCTTCTGCCTTGATTTGTTCTTCCGACTTGCCGTTGCTGCAAGAGGGAATGGCGATGGCTACTAACGCTGCCGTGATTAAATTAATTGCTTCTTTGTACATTTTTTACTCCTTTCACGTTGCTGATTTTTTTCAATAAACTGTTTAACGACGCGTTGTCGTTGATTCCAATCACCAAGTTGCCTTCGAAGAATCCGTCGTGCGATTCGATGGAGATGCTGCGAAGCGATGCTTGGCTTTCTTTTGAAATGATTGATGTGATGCTGTTGACCACACCTATATTATCTACGCCGACAATGCTGACCGGTACAGCCGATTGGCTTTTGCCTATCTTTCCCGACCATTCGGCGTTGATGATTCGATAAGGATATTTTTGCTTCAGATGGAGCGCATTCGGGCACGTCGACTTGTGGATTTTGATGGCGCCATCGGTCGAAATGAATCCGATGATTTTGTCGCCGATAATCGGTGTGCAGCATTTCGACAACTTGTAGTTTATGCCTTTAATGCCTTCGCCGATTATGATTACTTCGTCGGAGTCGACGTCGTCGGGGATGCGTTGCTGCATGACGAATTCCTGAGCCGATAGAGTGGGGACGGTAGGCTCGTCGATTTTCGCCTCGAAGTCGATATATGCTTCGATGACGGTGTTGACATCGATTTTCTCGTCGGCAATCTCGTTGTAGAAATCGGTGGCGGTTTTGTAGCCGAGTTTTTTAATTACTTTGGTCAACACCGATTCGTCGAGGTCAACTTTGCGATTTTTAAAGCGACGCTTGAGCAGCTCTTTTGCAAACTCAGCCGACTTGTTGTTGATTTCGTTAATCGTTTGGCGTATTTTGTTACGCGCCTTAGATGTGATGACGAAATTGAGCCATTGCAATTTGGGCTGTTGGTTCGACGATGTAATGATTTCGACCGTATCGCCGTTTTGCAATTTATAGTTGATTTTCTGATTGCGACCGTTGACTTTACCGCCCGTGCAAGCACATCCGATTTTGGAGTGTATGGCGAAAGCAAAATCGAGCACGGAAGCTCCGAGCGGGAGTTTGAACAAGTCGCCTTTCGGGGTGAATACGAATACCTCTTTGTCGTAGATATTCATATTCATCTTTTTCATGAGTTCCGAAGTGTCGCTATCCGACGTTTCGAGCAAATCGCGTACGTTCGCCATCCAGTTGTCAAGGCTTTGCTCGCTTTTTACACCTTTGTATTTCCAGTGAGCGGCAAGACCTTTCTCGGCAATTTCGTCCATACGTTGTGTGCGGATTTGAATCTCCACCCATTTCTTGTCGGGTCCGCATACTGTGGTGTGAAGCGATTCGTAGCCGTTCGATTTCGGGATTGTTATCCAGTCTTTTGTCCTGCTGGGATTTGCGCTATACATATCTGTTACTATGGCAAAAGCATGCCAGCAGTCGCGACGCTCATTCTCTAACGGGGTGTCGATGATGATTCGAATGGCAAACAGGTCGAAGATGTCTTTAAGGTCGGCATTTTGTTTTTTCATCTTGTTCCATATCGAAAAAATCGATTTGGTGCGACCTTTTATCTTGAACGAAAGTCCTGCCTCCTTGAGTTTCTTTTCGACCGGTTCGATGACGCGCGCAATGTATTCGTCGCGTGTTGCTTTGGTTTCGTTGAGCTTGTGTGCAATTTCCGTATACTTCTCTCTGTTAGTATACTTAAGCGACATATCTTCGAGTTCAGATTTAATCTTGTACAAGCCCAGACGGTGAGCCAAAGGAGCGTAGAGATACATTACCTCCGACGAAACATCGAACACGAATTTTTGGTTGTTGTGATGGTTAATCATCTTCATCAAACCGAGACGGTCGATAATCATAATGATGATAACGCGGATGTTTTCGGCAAAAGCCATCATCAATTTGCTGAAGTTTTCATTCTGCAGCGCGCTTTGCTTTTTGTAGAGAATGGAAACCTTAAGCAGACCTTTGACGATATTAAAAATGTCTTCGCCAAACTCCGATTTTACAGTGTCGGCGGTAATATATTCGGATTTGCAAAATTGATACAACAAAACCGCTATTACCATATTCTTGTCGGGGCAGAAATACTCCGTAATCAATTTGGCGGTGTTAAGGTGCCTTACAATCGGATTAATGCCATATTTGTCGCGTTTGGCAAATCCTTTCTCAATTCCTTGATTCATAATGTCACGAAGACGAATGAAAACATCATAGGGAATCTCATCCTTAAATGTTTCCATTAATTCTTTCAGATTAATCTCCTTTACAGAAAAAAGATTTTGCGAAACAGGCAGCCGCGCCTGCCGGCGTGAACCGGCCTGCGCGGCTGCGGCGGATATCGGTGTCATTCCAGCTCGAACGCGCCGGTGTAGAGCTGATAGTAGG
>SFJG01000134.1 GCA_004555955.1 Bacteroidales bacterium
GTTTCGCCGCACCAAAGCGATGAAAGCGTTTTGGTTACGGCACGTTTGTTGTTCAGGTAAAGTTCTGAAAAATTCATATAATCGAGGATTGTATATCTATTTTGTAAGTTTGCCAATCAAAGTTAAATTCTTCGGCAAAGCGAAGTAGTCCTTTTTTATCTGCGTCGGAAAGAACGCCGCCTCGTGATGCCAAAAGCGGTTCATAAAGTTCTGCTTTATAGTCGCTGATTTTGGTGAGCGGAAGCAAGATAAAAAAGTAGATGCCGTGGTGCAGCGCAACGTCGAAGCATTTCACCGCTGAGATTTGCTGCTTTTTATATTTGAACGCAGAGAAGCCGCCGCGCACCGGAGCCACGCAGTCGATGCTGCGAAGTGCGATCATCGACTGGAATATTACAGTATTAGGCTCGGTCGATGCGGCATAGTCGCATTCGGTCGGCTCGATGGTTTGCCAATAGTTCCAGTGGAAGAATTTTACGTCTTGGTTGTCGTGGTTCGGGTCGCCGAGCCACACTTTCAAGCAAGACGGTGCGTAGTAGTCGAGCGTTGTTGCCGGGATTTGTGTTCCATTTTCCCACGCTGACAGTTGGAAATCGGCGAAATCGTTGTTTTCGAGGTGAGCGAATATCGAAGAAAGCGAACTGCAGCGATAGGCTTGGAAGCCATGCTCGGTGAAGCAGTTCACCGCGAGTTGGTCTTTCAAGATATAAGGAATTACCACGGCTTCGTTGTGGAGTCGTTTTACCACCACGCCGTCGCGACAGATTTCTCTCACGAGCGTAGGTCGATAGACCTCAATTTCGGCATAGTCGCCTGAATTGCCCACTTGAATTGTGAGAGTTGGAGCGGTAGGCGTGTCGCCGAAGTCGAATGTGTCTTGAACGGTTTGCTGCTCCACAACACCGTCGCAGAAATCGCTGAAAACGATTTTTGCCGCCTTGAAATTACGCACAATGGGGTGCTTCGGCTCGACTGCCGGCATATAGAACACACGATACGGCATTTGCCGACCTTGCACTGTGATACGCAGGTCAAGTGCACCATATTCGGGCTGCTGAATGTCGGTCCACTGCTGCCAATGCCCGGCTGCCTTAAACTCGATGGCTTCGGCTTGCTTGATGCTTTCGGCAAGTTCGTTTTTAGCGTCATCTTTGGTCTCGAAGTGATAGATTTCTATATCACTTTTGCCAAAGATAAGCGGCAAGAGTTCTTCCGTAGCGTCGAAGTCTTCGTCGTCGCTCTCGCAGAAGTGTTTAACTGTGCCGCCTGTGGCATAGCAGATGCAGTCACGGTAGAGTTTTGTGGAAATGTTGTAATAGCCGGTGCGGTTATAGAGCGTGGTGAGCGAGCCTTGCTCGTCTTCGATAGTTACACGGTCGTAGATGTCGCACCAGCCATAATTTGCCGAGTTGCCGAATTTGCGATTTCGGAACGGCAAGAGTGCGATAGTGGCGTTGAGTTCGTCTGCCAAAATTCGGCACGACTTTGAGAACACCACTGCTGTTTCTTTCTGTGCCGATTGGCGAGAAGTCCACTCATCATCGTAGGGCGACACTCGCCATAGTTGCATATATTCACGGCAGTCGTACTCCTGAATGAGGCGGCGGTTGCCCTCGTTGTCGCACGCCCAAACTTCAATCTTGGAGAAATGTGCTGCCGGCACATTGCTGCACAAGCCATAGTCTTTCACTCCCAAAGCCACAAAGCCTGTATATTCCTCACCGGTATTGACGTAGGAGATTGTCGGACACTTGAAGTTCAAGTCGTCAACAATCTTTTCTCCGTCGAGGAAGCGGAGGCTTACGAATAGGCGTTCTATTGTGTCGGGGTTCTTGAAGCCCCACAATAGCATGCGGTCGTAGCGCAGATAGTGGTGAAGTCCTTCGCCTGCCATTTCCGGATTGAGCCACAGCCGCAGTTGGCGTTGCATTGAAGAATAGCCGTTGTCGTAGTTGACCACCCATTCAAAGCGGAATTTCTGCTTCAGCACCTCGTCGTTGGCGTTGCGAATACGCTCCACGAGTGTTCGGGCTTCGCCGGCGGCATCTTCCTTGCTGAAGGGAAATTTATTGTTTACAATTTCTGTGAGAAATTCATAGAGGCTGTGCTTTTGTGCTATCGACGAGCGGAAAGCCACGGCACGGCTTTCGTCGGCAATGTTTTCGAGCGTTGTATTCTCGCCGTGGAGCACACGGCAGAGAGCACGCAAGAAGCGGTCGTCGGTTTTGCCGAGTTCGTGACGAATGGCAAGACCGCCGAGCACATATATCGAGTATTGCCACAGGCGGCGTGAGCCGTCGGCGGTGGCATACACATATTTGTCGGTGTTGATGCCCGAAGCTCGCCACAGGGTTTTCATTTGGTCGGTATTGGGGTCGATAGCCTTGTCGGCGGCGGTGCCGGCGGCATAGCATCGCTTATACCATTCTGCGAGATAGACGATGACGTGCCGGGCATAGTCGGCAGTGAGCAGGTGGGCGATGTCGCCACCGTGCGAGACTATGCTTGCCGCTATTGCATTGTGAAGCTCGCTGAAGTCGCTTGGCGACAGCTTTAGCCGCCAAACGTATGGCCGGCTAATGTCGAGCGATGCAATCTTGTCGGCAAGGCAACGTCGGAGCCGTATGTCGTCATTGGTGCTCATGTGCTGAGTCAAACATTTCTTTCAGCCGCTGCCAGTCGGCAGGGTCTGTGAGTCGGTGTATCATAGAATGGCAGTTGGAGCATAGCGGAATCATATCGTTGGCAGGGTCCACTTCATGCTCGCCGTCTGTTTCGCTGATTGGGTAGAGGTGGTGCACTTCGATAAACTCTTTGCCGATTTCGCCGTAGGTCTTAACGAAATTCATACCGCACACCACGCACTCATATTTGTTGCCGTAGGCTTCGATGCAGAGGCGACGCAGTTGTGGATTGCGTTGGTGCACTTCGCGGTCACGCTGTTGCAACACCGCTCCCTCCACCATTTTTATTATAGGTGGCTTAGGCGTGGCGGCAGGTTTTGGCGTAGGCTTCGGAGTCGGCTTTTCGCCTTTGCCGAGCCGCATTTTCTTGCGACTTGGGTGCCACTTCGAGCTGAGAAAAGCGATGTAGATGCGCATTGCTTGCAGCAGTTTACCCTCCGTAGCTTCGTTCTCGGCTATCATTTCCTCGTTAAGCATCAGTTGCTGAACTGCGGCATTAAAGAGGTCAACTTTTGAAAGTTGAT
>SFJG01000135.1 GCA_004555955.1 Bacteroidales bacterium
ACATTTCTGAAATATCATTTGGCAGCTGCCAATTTGTGAAGTGTCCAAGTTCACGCAATCAGAAAAGCGAAAATGCGCTATCTAATATGTCTGTCAAATCCTTAAACAGGCATTTGACGAGCCAAAGATAATCAAAATTTCTGTAAGTCAATCAAGTAAATAGAAAAAACTTGATTTTTCTTATTTGCGCCAACTTGAAGTATCAAAACCGACTCGAATTAACCTTTTATTTTCCAATGTGTCAAAATGTAGTCTTGTGTTCTCTTGAGGATACATTTTCCCTCTTTGATAATAAGTAGACTCAGAAAAAGTCAAATAAAACCTAAATAATATCTGTTCCAAATTTTTCGGAATGATAGGCAGCACTCGGATTTGCGCACCAAATGAAAGAAACCGTCTAACGATTGTCAGGCGGTTTCTTTCGTTTATATATGCAGATTTTATTTAAGAATCTGGTATCTAATACGACAAGCGAAGTCCGATGCCGAGATTAAACTCCGTGTCGTGCTTGCGGAGCGGTAAGTCGGACGACTCAAGATGGCGAGTAATTCTCGGTTCGGCGAAGATGCCGCATTTATTCGTAATGTTAAACTGCAAGCCGACGCCGGCATTGACCGAATACTGCCACGGCTTCTCTTCGAGGTCGTTTTTCACCGATTTCATATCCCCCGAACCGGACCTTACCACCGTTGTTTCGCTGCCGTCGACAGCCTTCTCTACAGCGCCGCCCGCTGTGGCATACATCGTCACAAAGCGCGTGTCGAGGAAAGTAAACGATGCGGAAACAGGAATACCGATATTATAGACCTTTTGGCGAATGCGGTAGTGCGAATCCGACGAGCCCGACTTCCACGACGAGCCCAGCACGGCGAACGAAACACCTGCGTCGACAGCCCACTTGTCGGTAATGCGATAGCGGAACATCGCAGCATAGGTCATGGGGAAGTCGTATTCGATGTCGGTCTTTGTCTGTTCACTGATGTTATTCGACATCATCGACACGTAAGTATTGTTAAAGTCCAGCCGGTCGGGCGACATATCGGAAAAGAATCCCACGGCGGGCGCTGCATTCGCCATCGGAACGAATCCGCTCTGCGAACTACCGGCGCCGGAAAAGCCGTTTGCTACAGCGAGGGCAAAGCTCCAACCGCCTCGGTTTTGTGCCCGACGATAGTTCTCAACGGCAGTGCGCCTTGTCGGCGTGGTTTCGCTACCGCGACGAACCACCACCGAACTTTCGCCGACCGACTTTTGCTCAGCCACGGAATCGGCACGCGTCGAAGCCGAAACTGCAGCATTTTCGTCGGTAGTGCATTCAGGAGTCGGTTCGACGTCGAGCACCGACACATCGCCGCCATCGGCAATACTCCGGCTAAATACCGACGCCGACGAGACAGATGCGACGTGCGAGCCGGAGCGTCGAGAAGCATCGTTGGCTGCCGACATCTCTTGGCTGACATCCGAAGAGCCGCCTGCCCGAACAAAACGTACTGTCGGTGCCACTCCGGGAGCGCATTCGACCACATCCGACCTATCCCACATCAGCCACCCCGCTACGGCGACTATAGCTACTGCCGCAGCTATGGAAGAATAACGAAGGTAAAGAAACCGCTGTCGACGGCGCACAGGCGCCACAGGCATGTCGCGCTTGATGCTCGACCAAAGGGCGTCGCTCGGCTCCAAGTGGCAGTCGTCGAGGTGGTCTTTGACTCTATCCAACCATTCGTCTTTCATTTATCTCTCAGTTTTTGTTAAATAATCATTAATCATCTTGGCGAGCAACTTCTTAGCCCGGAAGAACTGCGACGACGACGTTTTCTCGCTGATGCCGAGACGTTCGGCAATCTCCTTATGGCTGAGTCCGTCGAAGGCATACATATTAATCACCGTGCGATAGCCGTCGGGGAGACTCGCCACGAGTCGGAGCAGTTCATCCTGAGGTATCGTATCGACATCATCGGCGTCGACCTCCGGCTCATCGGCATCGCCGTCGAGCGGCTCCAAGACCGACTTTTGTCGGAGGCGCAGAGCATCAAGCGAACGGTTGACAACGATGCGCTGCAGCCATGCCGCAAGCGACCCCTCGCCGCGATATTCGAACTTGACGAACGACCGATAGGCAGTAATAAACGCATCGTGGAGCACGTCTTCAGCCTCCTCACGGCTGCCCATATAACGCATAGCCGTTGCGAGAAGCCTACCGCTATAGCGCGTGTAGAGCATCTCTCGAGCACGAGCATCGGCGCGCTGACATCCTGCACTTATTTCTTTTTCGGTCATCACTGATTTGTCTATTAAACTAAGGATATGCAAAAATACTGCATCTCGACCAATAAAATATTTTTAACACAAAAAATTTTCTTTCTTGTGCAGTATTTTGCCCTTTCGTTTGTTTATAAAGCAGAACATTAAAAATGAAAAGACAATGAAGAAACTACTTTCACTGAAACTATTTATGATTCTTGCAGCGCTGACGTTCATGACAGCCTGCAACGATGATGACAATCCCGGCAACACTTGGACAGGTACAACCATCGGCAACTTGGTAAAAGTCGACGATGCAACCTACTACATCGACACTTTTAAAGGCAACAAACTCTATGTATCTAACTATTCCGACCTTGTCAACAACAAGATAGAAGCAGGTAGCCGTGTCTATTGTGCTTTCCTCATCGAGAGCGAAAACCCCAAAGGCTCTACCTACCAATATAACATTCGCATCTATCAATGCATTCCGTTGACAGTCAAAGAGCCCACACATCTGACTCCGGAAAACGCCGAAGAAATTGGAAATGACAGGATTAACCTCCTTTACGCTTGGTCAGGCGACAAATATATCGACATCCAGTTCCAAATCCAAGCAACCGGCAACATCACACACACAGTCAACCTTGTGACCGTCGACGAGCCGGAGCAAGAGAAGGAAGGCTACAAATATCTCGAACTTCGCCACAACGCAAACAGCGACTATGCTTTGGAGAACTACAACGGCATGATGTCGTTCGACATAACAAAAATACTTGCCGAAGAGCCGAATCTTAAGGGCTTCCTCATCAAAGTGCCCTATCAAAACGGCGTAAAATATGTAGAAGTTGCATACGAAAGTGCAAAGGCAGACATCGAGCCTATCACTCCCCAACTGACATGTCTGCAATAACGACACGCCTCAAAGCATACACTAAAAAAATTTTGAATTTGGGTTGATAATGAGAAAGAGGATGAAACTTCGGCTTCATCCTCTTTCTGATTTATGCCTCCTGAACGAGGGTTATTTCATTTTCATAACACGGTCGAAAGCATCGCCGAAGTCTTTGAGAAGCCCCTGAGAGCGAAACATCGGCGCCGTCGAACATCAGCATCAAGTTGACCATCACCGACTCCGGAGCGCTCATCAACTCGTCGACACGAAAAAACCGACCCCGGCAGTTTTTAATTTTGAGCGGTATTGTGTAATTTTGCACTATCAAAAGCGAGAGTTATGAAATTGATGACCACAGT
>SFJG01000042.1 GCA_004555955.1 Bacteroidales bacterium
GCGGCACGGAACACTTGACGCATGCACACCGGATACATCTCTTTTGCTCGGTGTGTGCTCTCAAGGCTCTTTATCCACAAGGTTACAGCGGTGGAGGTGAGTTGCGAGAACATCACCTGTGTGGTGCCGAAGTATCGTTCGAGGTGTCCGAGTGCAAGCTCGTAGTTACGAGCCGTGCGGTCTTGTCCGTTGCTGATAAGACGTGCGATGTGCTGACGTGCATAATCACTAAAGCACACATCGTCATTTTCAGCAGTGAGGTAGTTAATCACATCACGCACACTCCAGTTGTGGCTATCCACTCTGTTTAACAAATCTGAGTAACGAAGTATGGCTTTCGCACAATACTCGTTAACTACTGGGTCGATTATCTCGCCCGACTTTGCGATTCCTTTAGGGGAAACGATTTTGTCGGTCTTGATATAACCCATTCTACTGCGGTGAACGATTCTGATGTACACCGGGAAGAACCCAACACCGGGAAGAACCCATCGGTTCTTGCTTTTCTTACTACTGCTTTAATCGTAGCCATTTGTTTGATTTTTTTGTATGCCTTGGTGTATGCGCGGTGTATGCGAGCTATTTTTTAGTGTATGCGTGGTGTATGCAAATGCCGTTCATTTGGCTAAATTATGTGCGGTCAAATGCACGAACCGCCTAAGAACAGTTTAGGCTGTAACCCCTATTTTTCAAGGAGTTACAGCCTAAATCAATGCTTTAGATTAGTGGACGCTTATTCCTCTACCGAGGCCTGCGCGGCGGCGACACGTGCGATAGGTACTCTAAATGGTGAGCAAGACACGTAGTTCATGCCTAATTTAGCGCAGAACTTAACTGACGAGGGTTCGCCACCGTGCTCGCCGCAAATACCAACTTTGAGCTCCGGCTTGGTCGAACGACCGCGCTCTGTACCCATCTTGACGAGTTGTCCAACGCCTTCTTGATCAAGCACTTCGAACGGATCGGTCTTGATAATGCCGAGTTCTTTGTAGTGTTTCAAGAATTTGGGGGCATCGTCGCGTGAGTAACCGAATGTCATTTGTGTCAAGTCGTTGGTACCGAACGAGAAGAAGTCGGCATATTCAGCGATTTTGTCGGCAACGAGTGCAGCACGCGGAATTTCAATCATTGTACCAATCTTGTAGGGTACGGTTGTGCCTTTTTCTTCGAAAACTTTTTCGGCGGTGCGACGAATGATTTCGCTTTGCATTTCGAGCTCTTTTACGACGCCTACGAGTGGCACCATGATTTCGGGATGTACGTCGATTCCTGCTTGTTTACATTCGATAGCAGCTTCGATGATTGCGCGAGCTTGCATTTCTGTGATTTCGGGATATGTATTACCGAGGCGGCAACCGCGGTGACCGAGCATGGGGTTGAATTCTTCGAGAGAGTCGCAAATGCTCTTTACTTTCTCTACGGAGATTCCCATTTCTTCAGCGAGTTCGCGTTGAGTAGCTAACTGATGAGGAACGAATTCGTGCAAGGGCGGGTCGAGCAGACGGATTGTAACGCCGAGTCCGTCCATTGCTTTGAAGATACCAACGAAGTCTTCGCGTTGCATGGGGAGGAGTTTGTCGAGGGCAGCGCGACGACCTTCAGTTGAGTTTGCGATAATCATTTCGCGCATTGCTTTGATGCGAGTTCCTTCGAAGAACATGTGCTCTGTACGGCAGAGGCCGATACCTTTTGCACCGAATTTGCGTGCAACGAGGGCGTCGCGAGGAGAGTCGGCATTTGTGCGAACATCTACTTTAGTATATTTGTCGGCGAGGTTCATGATTGCTGCGAAGTCGCCAGAAAGTTCAGCGTCGACAGTAGGAACTTGACCATCGTAAACGTCACCGGTAGAACCGTTGAGCGAAATCCAATCGCCTTCTTTGTAGACTTTACCGCCCATTTCTACGGTGCGTTCTTTGTAGTCAACTTTGATTTCGCCGGCACCGGAAACGCAGCATTTACCCATACCGCGAGCCACAACGGCAGCGTGGGAAGTCATACCGCCACGAGCTGTCAAGATGCCTTGAGCCACGCTCATACCGCGAAGGTCTTCAGGAGAAGTTTCGATACGGACCATGATGACTTTTTTCTTGCTTTCAGCCCAAGCTTCAGCATCGTCGGCGAAGAATACGATTTGACCGGTAGCGGCACCCGGAGATGCGGGAAGACCTTTTGCAACGGCAACGGCGCGTTTGAGTGCGTCTTTGTCGAATACCGGGTGAAGGAGTTCGTCGAGTTTTTGGGGCTCCATGCGTTTGAGCACTGTTTTTTCGTCGATTTGACCAGCGCGAAGCATGTCCATAGCGATTTTCACCATAGCAGCGCCTGTGCGCTTACCGTTACGTGTTTGGAGCAACCAGAGTTTGTTGTCTTGGATTGTGAACTCGAGGTCTTGCATATCGGTGAAGTAGTCCTCAAGTTTTTGTTGGATAGAGATAAGTTCTTTAGCGCATTCGGGCATAGATTCTTCGAGCGAAGGATATTTAGCCACGCGTTCTTCTTCGCTGATGCCTTGAAGAGCAGCCCAACGACGAGAGCCTTCGATGGTGATTTGTTGCGGTGTGCGAACGCCGGCAACGACGTCTTCGCCTTGAGCGTTGATAAGGTATTCACCGTTGAAGATGTCTTCGCCTGTAGCAGCGTCGCGAGTGAAAGCAACGCCGGTAGCAGATGAGTTACCCATGTTACCGTAAACCATTGCTTGTACGTTAACGGCAGTACCCCACTCTTCCGGGATTTGGTTCATTCGGCGATAGAGGATTGCACGTTCGTTCATCCAGCTGTCGAATACGGCATAGATAGCGCCCCAAAGTTGTTCCCAAGCAGATTCGGGGAATTCTTTGCCTGTAACTTTTTTAACGGCTGCTTTGAACTTAACAACGAGGCCTTTGAGGTCGTCGACAGTGAGTTCGGTATCGAGCTTAACGCCTTTTTCTTCTTTAACTTGTTCGATAATTTCTTCGAAGGGGTCTTTGTCTTGTTTCGACTTTGGCTTCATACCAAGCACAACGTCGCCGTACATTTGTACGAAACGGCGATAAGAGTCCCAAGCGAAACGGGGATTACCCGATTTAGCGGCAAGCGCTTCTACTACGGTGTCGTTGATACCAAGGTTGAGGACGGTGTCCATCATACCCGGCATAGAAACGCGGGCACCGGAGCGAACAGACACGAGCAGAGGGTTCTTAGCGTCGCCAAACTTGTTGCCTGTAAGGGCTTCGATGTGGGCTACCGACTTCTTAACATCCTCGTCGACCAATTTAACTACCGCCTCGCGACCGAGGGTGTTATACTCTGTACATACTTCAGTAGTGATGGTGAAACCGGGAGGAACCGGCACACCGATGAGGTTCATCTCAGCGAGGTTGGCACCTTTACCGCCAAGGAGGTTTCTCATATCGGCACGTCCTTCTGCTTGTCCGTTACCGAAAGTGTAAATCCGTTTCATTCTAAAATTATTAATTATATGTAATATATTGTTGTTTGAATAGTATGCAAATTTAATCTTTTTGCTCCTAAAATAAAAATCTGAAAGTAGAAAAATATTAATATTTTTATCTTTTCACAAAAAATCGAAAACAAAAGAAATGCCAATTAGTTAAGATTATACAACTATTTAACTACAATTTCACAGCAAACAAGCCCCATTAAGAACAAATACAAATCTGATAATTAAATTTTCTACCAATTAGAAAATGACGCAAAATTGGATGTGCAATTATTGTCTTTTATGGGTATGGACGACAAAAACTTATTAGGTGGCTTGACTTTTAACAGTACTGTACTCGATTTTTGCCCATATTGCAGAATAACTTTGCTCAAAAACAACAAAAGGGAAACACACCAAGACTTGATTTTCTGACACAATTTGCTTGAAGTGACTTTTTAGTCCAATCTTTAAAAAGGAATAAGCAAAGTTAGGGAATTAATTTAAATGATTGTTGGTTATTAGCAAAAGGTTCGTCGAGAGGCGCGCCTTTTGTACCTTTTAATCACGGCAAAAAGAGATGCAACTACAATCCGCCGACGGCAACAGAGAACGACGTGGCAACGCCGGAGCCATCGAGTGTCTTCACTTCGACTAAGGCACTGCCAGACGAGCGCGCGATAATGGTTCCGGCTCGTATGGGTAGTACTGAGTCATGGTTGTCGGACGTACAAATTAAAAACGGCAAAGCGTTTTCGGGTGATACTTTCGCATTGATGTACCCACGGTCGCCGGGTTGAAGGCTGACGTGACGCGAGCGGAGAACCACCTCTCGGGCAGGCACAAACTCCACGACGTTGCGAAAACGTCGCCATTGTTCGGCAGCGGCGAAAGCGCTGCGTGTGCCTTTGGGTATATAGAGCGTAACCGTTTCGTAAGCACGGGGTGTGAATGGTTCGCCGCAACAAATCGGCGGCACCGAGTCGAGACAGACCACGGCACGTGGCAGATTGGCAGCAGTGGTGTAGAATACGTGGTCGGGCAACGATTCGACCGATTTGCCAATAAAAATCGTCAGCGGCGCGGAGAGAGCGAATTCGTCGCCGTTGCCCGTCCGACGGCAATTGGCAGCGTTATAGAAGAGATAGTCTTGACGATCGGAAGCCACAAACCCGTTGGGAGCGACTTCTTCTACCATCTCGGGCACGGTAACTGCAGGAAAATTCTGTACAGGCGAGAAAAAGAAGAAATTGCGTTGCAACGAATGCAGTTGCGCACCGGGGGCAAACTCTACCGACACCACATTCGGACAAATTCCGAAGGCGTTCGGAGCTATGTATTGAACAGACCGAGGCACGCTTATTCGGGTTGTGGTTTGCCACGAAGAGAAGGCGTCGGCATCGATTGCTACGATTCCTTCAGGAACGTCGAACGACTTCATTTCGTAGCATCCCGAGAACACACCTTGAGCAAGCCGACGCACACGCGCGAGTGCGGGGATAGCTTTTAGTTTCGTTGTTGCGAATGCGTATTTACCAATCGAGTCGACCTTAGACGGTATTGAAATCGACTCAATCGCCGTGCATTCGAAAGCGCGGTCGGGAATCGTTGTCAGCAAATCGGGTAAAACCACTTTTTGCAAGTTGGTGGAGTATTGGAATGAGCACTTCCCTATTTTAGTTACACTAGAAGGTAGCACTACAGACCGAAGATTCGGACAGAGCGCAAACGCTGCAGAGTCGACTGTTGTGACACGATAGGAAGTGCCGGCGTAACGAGCCACAGCAGGCACCACAACGTCGCCGCTATAGCCGCCCTTTCGGGCTATCACAACAGCCGTCTTGGCATAACTTGTGCGAAATGCCACTCCACTATAGTTAAACACGCGTTGGGCATATGCGGGCGAAACAAATAACAACAGCAGAAATGCGATTGTTATTTTCTCTAAAGAAGCCGTGAGTATTATAGTCCGCCGCATGATAGGCAATTAGAATTTGCGCAACGTTTTGTAATTATCCGGAAGCTCCTCTGTCGAGATTTCCGCCAACACTCGAAGTTCTCCGTTTACGAGACCAACGATTTCGCAATATGTCGACGGTTTGCCGGCAACCACATTTGCATAAGGAAGGATAGCACTGATTTCCGACTCATTCAACAGTGTGAAATCGAGCATATAATGATTTTCAAACTCGAGATTAGGATTATAAAAGATAGTAGCGCGGTCTCTGGAAATGGACAAGCGCTTTGAAGATTCGTCAGAAGAGAAACTGGGATTAAATTGGTGACTTAGAACCAAAAAGCCATCAATGATACGACCAAACATAATTCCATCCTTTTCGAAGCCACTGACATTAACAGCCACATAGTCGGCATATTTTCCAGGCGTAAACCAAGCCTTTTGTCTGAATTCATAGCCGAACGCACTTACGCGGTGAATATCATTGCGAGTTACCGGTTTTAGTTCGACCTCTTTAGAAAAGCGTTTGGAAATATATGCAACGTTGCCATAAGGAGCCAAAACGCAATACCATTCGGGAGTTTCGTCGACCACGATAAAATTTTGGTCTTTAGAAGCCGTAATCGGCGAAGAATAATAGCCGCGACGCTTTGTTGCAGGGTCGTCACTCCAAGTAGCGCAGCAATTGTCTGTTTCGGCGACGCAAACCAACATAAGACGCGGAGCCGTTGTCGTCGGCAACTTACGCAAGCTGACGTTATCGCCCGTCGACTGAACAATTTTCTGAATTTTTGGCATTACAACCTCATAACCGATTTGAGCCGAGGCGACAAAACAAACACAAGATAGAACTGCACATGACAGTGCTGATATAATTCTTTTCATTTGAATTGGTTTTAAATCATTATTTCGCAAAGATAATTAAAAGTTTTAATAAACGACATAAAAACCAAACAAACGCACTTCGACAGAATATATAAGGAATAAAGATTTGCACGGCTGTGAGATTTTGACTAATTTTGTAGACCGAAGTCGCGGACTTACTCGAAAAGAATAATAATCAAGCAAAATACTCAAAACAAACAATATTTATGGAATTGATAGACGGAAAGAAAGTGGCTGATGCCATAAAGCAAGAGATTGCAGCAGAAGTATCGGCAATGACATCGCGAGGCGAAAAGCAGCCTCATTTGGCGGCAATTCTCGTAGGTCACGACGGAGGTAGTGAGACGTATGTTGCTCACAAAGTTAAGGCATGCGAGCAATGTGGATTTCGCTCGACGGTGATTCGCTACGAAGACGACGTTACCGAAAGCGAACTGCTTGATGCAATAGCACGGCTAAATGCCGACCCCGACGTCGACGGATTCATTGTTCAACTGCCATTGCCGCGTCACATCGACGAGCAGCGCATCATCGAAGCCATCGACTATCGAAAAGACGTCGACGGTTTTCATCCGGTGAATGTAGGTCGTATGTCAATTGGTCTACCCTGCTTCGTGTCGGCAACACCACAAGGAATTGTCGAACTGCTTCGCCGCTACGACATAGACACCCGCGGTGCACACTGCGTGGTGCTTGGCCGAAGCAACATCGTGGGCAAACCCGTTGCACAATTGATGATGCAAAAAGCCTTGCCGGGCGATGCCACAGTCACCGTTTGTCATAGCCGCACAAAAAATATCAAAGATTATCTTCTTAGCGCCGACATAATCATTGCCGCCCTGGGCAGTCCCGGATTCGTCACCGCCGACATGGTAAAACCGGGCGCAGTGATTATCGACGTGGGCACGACACGTGTTCCTTCGACAGAAACAAAGAGCGGATTCCGACTCAAAGGCGACGTCGACTTCGATGCGGTTGCACCGCTTTGCTCTTACATTACCCCGGTTCCCGGAGGTGTCGGACCGATGACAATCGTTTCGCTGATGAAGAATACACTTCTAGCCGCACAACATAAAATCTACGATTGATGACTACCCTTTTCGTATACCTGCTTTCGCTATTACAGTTTCTGACATCATCCGACGATGTCACGTTGGTATTTGCAGGCGACGCCATGCAACACGACCGTCAGATAGCGGCAGCCAAAAAAGGCAACACCTACGACTACAGCGACTGCTTTAAATACGTGAGCGATTACATTTCCGCCGCTGATTATGCCGTGGTAAATTTCGAATGCACCTTAGGCGGACGCCCCTACAAAGGCTATCCGTGCTTCAGTGCGCCCGACGAATATGCCACAGCGCTCAAAGATGCCGGATTTGACCTCTTTCTGCACGCCAACAACCACTGTCTGGACCGACGCGACGCCGGACTCGGTCGAACGCTTGACATGCTCGACAGTTATGGCATTCCCCACATCGGCACATATCGGAATACGGCGGAACGCGAGCGCTGCAATTCGTTTATTACAAACGTTAAAGGTCTAAGAATAGGCATACTTAACTACACCTATGGCACCAACGGCATCGAGATTCAGCGAGATGTACGCGTCAACTATATAGACAGGAAACAGATTGCCGACGACGTGGCACAACTGCGCGAACAGTCGCCCGACTTGATTTCTGTCTGTATCCATTGGGGCAACGAATACCAGTTGGTCGAGAATGCGATTCAACGCGACTTGGCAAACTATCTTGAGGACCTCGGTGTTGACCTCATCATAGGCGGGCATCCGCATGTCATCCAACCGATGGAAATCCGCCACAGCAAGAAATGGGACAAAGACATACTCGTGGTCTACTCATTGGGCAACTTCATCTCGGCAATGCGCACCGGCGACACTCGCGGCGGGGCTTTGGTGAAGGTTGTCGTAGAGCGCACGAAATCCAAGCCTCAAATCAAATCGGCAAGTTATAAACTTGTCTATGTACAAACTCCGGTAGATGGTCATAACTATCAACTCATTCCCACCGACCGAACCGACTTGCTTCGCGGCGAAAACAAGACACACTTCCAGACGTTTGTCAATTCGGCACGCAAGATTTTCAACAAATATAACAAATCCGTGGCTGAAGATTCGTCGGTGGTGGTCGTGCGCACGCCGATTCCTCTTGTTCCCGCCAACGACAGTTTGGATTGAGTTTTCATATGTTATTTTTAACGCATAAAAACGGATACTGCTACTTGTATCCGTTTTTTTGATAAATATTTGTCACAAAATCCGACTTGGTTCGTTTTCCCAATAGATAAGAAAAAAACAGATGAGTGAACAAGTATTGACAACGGCATTCGTACAATTGCGGACAAGGATTCTGCAATTTGCCACGCGTTTCTTCCCTGCGGAAGACGACGCCGACGATGCTTTACAAGATGCCTTTTGTCGACTGTGGGCTCATCGTGACGAGATTAAGACAATCAACGAGGCTGAAGCCCTGGCAAAAACCACCGTACGCAATTTGGCAATCGATTCATATCGACGACGCAACGCCATGCCTACCGACGACATAGAAACGGTAGCCGTTGCCGACGACTCGCCGCCTGCTGACGAGCGAGTAGTTGTAGAAGAGCGATTCCGCATGGTCGAAAGCATCATTGTCCGTCATCTCACGCCACAACAACAGGCAATCGTAAGGTTACGCGAATTCGAGCAGCAATCGTTCAGCGAGATAGCCGCACGGCTATCGATGGAAGAACCGGCTGTAAGAGTGCAACTATCACGAGCAAGGAAAAAGATTAGAGAATGTTACTATAAATTACAAAACGATGAAAGCAAACGTTGACATAAACTATTGGCGCAACTTGGCTGAACGCTATTTCGAAGCCGAGACAACCGATACCGAAGAAACGGCGCTACGGCGATTTTTAGCCACCGACGCCGCCACAGCCGAATTCGACGACCTAAGAGCCGTAATGGGTTTTGCCGTCGTAGGACGCCGATGCACCGACCGTCGACGCCGCAGACGCAGGGCAATCCGTTGGGCAGCTGCAGCCGTGATTGTTGCCGCGGCCGGGACCGTGCCGTTTGCTATAACCGACCGCAACGAAGTGTTTGTTGCCTACGTCGGTGGCGAAAAAATCACCGACCGCGAGGAAGTGGTCAATCAAATGCATTCAGCCATGGCTCAAGTGCTTACGAGCGACGAATGCTCGTTCGATTCGCAAATGGAAGATATATTCAACACGTTGAACAACAAGTAAATGCCACGATATATGAAAAGATGGATTATCTTAGTGTTACACATCGTCTGCTTCTCATTCTGGATGTCGGCGCAGTCGAATCTAAAGGTCGGACGATTCTTTACCGACGATATGGCGTCACGCAAGAACGTGACGGTCGTTGAGGTAAAAAGCCGCGACTTGAAGGCATATAAATTGACCGCTTTCAAAAGCATAACCATCGACAACGACGCCGCATTGGCTCAATCGATTGAAAATTGTGTGAAAGTCGATGCACAGAAAGCGATTGAAAAAGAAACCGGACTCCGCGGAGGACGACTCTACTACGGATTCTACACGTTTTCGCTGTCGAAAGACAAAAATAGCTACATCTTCTATCGCAACAACCGGCTCGTGTCGGGCGCCAAGCCAATAACTACCATTGTTTATATGGAAGGAACAGCATCGCTCAAAGAACTGAAAAATCTCTATAAATAATCAATAAACAACGAACATAATATGAAACGTATTCTTCTCACATCTGCCATCGCCGTTGCGTGCCTCACCGCTGTTCATGCCAACGAGAACGATTCGACAATCGTAGTCGGAACAAATCCGGTGAAAGTAATAACACAACCCGACTCAGTGACTATTTGCGATGCCGACGGACATTTCGCAATCAATGTCTTCGGCGGCAACAACAACCCGAACTATCGTTACACATACGAACGCACAGACGCCGACTCTTGTTCGGAAACCATCTCGGAATCGGAGTGGTCGTTCCGCGTGCCTTTTGTCGACAAAGCGAAACACGAAAATCGTCACTCGATGTTTACTTTCGAATTTGGCGGTATCGGCATCGGTTTCGACGATGCACGCGACGCACCGCAGCAACTCAACGTCAATATGGCAAATTCCGCCGAACTGTTTATCGACCACGTTGCCGGTGTTCGCTACCGCCCGTGGCGCGACAATTTCTCCATTCTTGTCGGCGTGGGTTTAGGATGGCGTAACTACCGCATGACCGGACACAATCGTTTCGTCAAAGACGGAGCAAATCTCAAGATTGACGATTATCCGGAAGGGGCAGAGCCTAAATTCTCGCGAATCAAACTCTTTAACTTATCCATACCCATTATGCTCAATGAAGACTTTGGAAAGCACTTCAGCATAAGCGCCGGCGCCGTTATCAACTTCAATACCCACGCAAGTATGAAGACCAAGTACTATCAAGAAGGGCTACTCGTAACCGACAAAACCGACAACATTCATCCGAAGAAAATGACAGTTGACTTTATGGGCGTCATATCCTTCCACAACGTAGGAATCTACGCAAAATATTCGCCGATGAAAGTTCTTGACACGGCATTTGGACCGTCGTTCAAGCATTGCTCAGTAGGAGCAATTTTCCTATACTAAACTGATACGAAACCGACAAACCGACAAAAACCGAGCATACCGCTTTGATTTTTGTCGGTTTTGCTTTATATTTGTAGTTTGAAAAGCGAGCGAATACCGGAATGCGCTCCAAAAGTGAATATGGAAGACGATTTAAAAGAAGCAATTAATATATTGAAATCGGGCGGAGTGATACTCTACCCCACCGACACCATCTGGGGCATCGGCTGCGATGCCACTAACGAAGCCGCCGTAGCCAAAGTATATGCCATCAAGCAGCGCGCCGAGTCGAAAGCAATGCTCGTGTTGCTCGACGACGCAAGTCGCTTGGAGCGATACGTCGACGATGTTCCCGAAGTGGCATACAACCTTATCGAGGTAGCCGACAAGCCGTTGACGATAATCTACGACAGCGGGCGCAACCTGGCGCACAACCTCTTAGCCGACGACGGCAGCATAGGTATCCGCATCACTCACGAAGCATTCTCCGCGCGTCTCTGCCGAGGGCTGCGTCGCCCGATAGTGTCGACGTCGGCAAACATCAGCGGGCAACCGTCGCCGGCAACGTTCGACCAAATCAGCGACGAAATAAAAAATGCCGTTGACTATGTCGTAAAATATCGACAAGACGACCTTACCCCGAGTATGCCATCGAGCGTGATAAAACTCGGTAACGACAGCACTATAAAAATCCTCAGAAGCTAACATTCTTAATCGGCAATAGAAGTGATAGGCGAAAAACGACAACGGATAGCATACATCGTCGGCGACTACTTGGCAGCCAACGTGGCATGGATTGTGTATTCGGCTTTGCGATTCGATATGATTCAAGGTAGCGCCGGTGTGGCTGAAATCGACGACCTCTACGGATTCTTGACTTCCGGAGGAACTCGATTGGGCATACTTTTCTTCCCGATAATGATGGTAGTCATAGCTTATCTTTCGGGCTACTACAATCAGGTGTTTTTCAAATCGCGACTGCAAGAACTGAGCACGACGGCGATGTCGACGTTTATCGCCGCAATCATTATGTTTTTCTCCGTGCTTATCAACGACGCATTCCCCGAACGGCTCATCAACTACGAGTTGGTGCTCTCGATGTGGGCATGCATCTTTGCCGCACTCTACATAACTCGGTTCTTCATCACCGGGCGAGTCGTTGCAAAAATCGAATCGGGCAAACTTAAATTCCGAACATTAATAATCGGCAACAACGCAAAAACCGCTGAGTTTATTCGCCAAAACAACCGCAAATACAAAGCTTCGGGCTATCACATAGAAGCGATTATACGCTTTGGCGACGAAAAAGCAGGAAGCGTTGTCGACGGCATTTCGGTGTTTCCGTTCTCGCAAATCGACAGGGTCTGCGAAATGCTCAGCATCGACACGATTATCATTACGGTCAACGAAATCGATAAAGAGCAGTTGTTTAATCTTATAAACAATCTGTTTAAGTACAACGTTCCCATAAAGATAGCGCCGGAATTGTGCGACATACTGACAACAAAAGTACGTCACGACAACATCCTCACCGAGCCGCTTATCGACATTGCGCAAAACGATATGCCCGACTCGCAGAAAAGCATCAAGCGAGCAATCGACATCGTTGCATCGGCTTTCGCACTCACACTGTTGCTTCCCGTATTTCTGATAATTTCCATACTGATAAAGAGAGATTCCAAAGGGCCGGTAATCTACAAGCAAGAGCGCATCGGGCGCCACGGAAAGCCTTTCTACATCTACAAATTTCGCACGATGCGCAACGACGCCGAAAAAGGCAACGTGCCGCAACTGTCGTCGACCGACGACCCGCGCGTGACTCGCATCGGCAAGTTCTTGCGTAAGTATCGGCTCGACGAAACGCCTCAGTTTTGGAACGTCGTCAAAGGCGATATGTCGCTTGTCGGCCCACGCCCGGAACGTCGCTACTTCGTCGACAAAATCATTGAACGTGCCCCCTACTTCACGCTCATCTATCAGGTTCGCCCGGGCATTACGTCGCTCGGCATGGTTAAGTTCGGCTATGCAACCAACATCGACGAAATGATAACCCGTACGAAATACGACATTATCTATATCGAAAATATGTCGCTGCTTATCGACATAAAAATTATTATATACACAATAAAAACGGTATTTACAGGAAAAGGATTGTAAGACATATGATAACAACAGCGCAAAACACCAAAGCAAATCGGCTGTTGATGCGGATTCTCACTTGGCGAGAAGACCACATCAGCGAGCGCTCGTTTTTGCTGATTTTGGCTTTTGTTGTTGGCGTATTGTCGGGTTTTGCAGCTTTGTTGCTGAAATTTCTAATCTCAATAATCGCATCAACGCTGAGTGAACATATCAACATTACGGGAGCCAACTACCTCTATTTGCTCTACCCGGTTTTAGGCATTCTCATTGTTGGCATCTACGTTCGTTATGTTGTTAAAGACAATATCTCACACGGTGTAACCCGAGTGCTATATGCCATTTCGCAAAACAAAAGTCGACTGAAACTACACAACACCTACACTTCGGTCGTTGCCAGTTCGATAACGATAGGCTTCGGCGGGTCGGTCGGAGCCGAGGGTCCGATAGTCAACACAGGTGCCGCAATAGGGTCGAACCTGGGTAGCCTGTTCCGCATGTCGCCGCAGATACTTATGATGCTCGTCGGCAGCGGCGCGGCAGCCGGCGTGGCAGGCATCTTCAAAGCACCGATAGCGGGTATGCTATTTGCCATTGAGGTGCTGATGATTGATTTGACAACCGTATCGGTAATGCCGCTGCTCATTTCGTCGATTACGGCGGCTACGGTTTCATACATCTTCACCGGCTATAGCCCCGAATTCGTTTTCGACCAAAGCGAAGCCTTCCTCACCAACCGCATCCCCTACACTATCGTACTCGGCATCGTCTGCGGATTTACTTCGCTCTACTTTACGAAAGTAATCGGCAAGATGGAAAGCTTGTTTTCGAAGATTCACAATCCGTGGTATAAATTCGCCTTTGGCGGCGTGATTCTCAGCGGATTGATTTTCTGCTTTCCGCCGCTCTACGGCGAAGGCTACGAAGCAATTACCGACTTGCTTACCGGCGACCCGTCAACGCTTTTCGACGGTAGTGTGTTCTACAGCCTGCGCGACAACGTTTGGTTCGTGCTTCTGTTTTTGCTGATGATTATCCTCACCAAGGTTTTTGCCACAAGCGCAACCAACGGCGGTGGAGGTGTCGGCGGTACGTTTGCGCCGTCGCTCTACGTCGGCTGTATGACCGGTTTTTTCTTCGCCTATCTGATAAACACCCTCGGACTCTTCCCCGGCGACGGACTGTCGTGCAAAAACTTCGCGCTAATGGGAATGGCGGGCGTCATGTCGGGCGTTATGCATGCCCCGCTGATGGGCATCTTCCTCACTGCCGAAATGACCGGCGGATATCAACTGTTTTTGCCACTGCTGATTGTGTCGACTATCTCCTACTGCACGGTGCGCCTGTTCGTGCGCTACAGCATCTACACAATGCGTCTTGCCAAACGTGGCGAATTGCTAACACACCACAAAGACAAAGCAGTGCTTACGTTGCTTAAAATGGATAGCGTTATCGAGAAAGACTTTGCCGTGGTCCATCCCGAGATGAGCCTGCGCGAAATGGTACACGTCATATCGCAATCTGACCGCAACCTATTCCCCGTTACCGACGACGAAGGCAACCTGCTCGGAATTGTGTTGCTCAACGACATTCGTAACATCATGTTCCGTCCGTCGCTCTACGACCGCATGTTCGTTCGCAAATTTATGTGTATGCCGCCCGCAAAACTCGAAATATCGGAAAATATGGAGCAAGTGATGCGTACGTTCGACAAAACTAATGCGTGGAACTTGCCCGTAGTCGACCACGGAAAATATATCGGCTTCGTGTCGAAATCTAAAATTTTTAACTCATATCGGCGTGTGCTCCGTCACTACTCCGACGACTAAACTTACACTAATCAATGACTAAACAAGACCTCAAAATAGTATTTTTCGGCACTCCGGAATTTGCCGTAGCAAGCCTTGCAAAACTCGTTGACGGTGGCTACAACGTGGCAGCCGTCGTAACTATGCCCGACAAGCCTGCCGGACGCGGCAAGCACCTTATGCAGAGCGACGTCAAGCGATATGCCGTCGAGAAAGGCTTGCCCGTACTTCAACCCGAACGGCTGAAAGCTGACGACTTTGTCGACGCGCTGCGAGCAATCGACGCCGACTTGTTTATCGTCATCGCCTTTCGTATGTTGCCCGAAGTGGTGTGGCAAATGCCCCGACTCGGCACGTTCAACCTACACGCATCGCTTCTGCCGAAATACCGCGGTGCAGCCCCTCTGAATTGGGCTGTTATCAACGGCGACAAAGAAACCGGCGTGACTACATTCTTCCTAAAACACGAGATTGACACCGGCGACATCATTCAGCAACGACGAATCGACATTGCCGACACCGACAACGTGGGCATCGTTCACGACAAACTAATGCTACTCGGTGCCGATATGGTGGTCGAAACCGTCGATGCCATTATCGACGGCACGTTTAAGACCATCCCGCAAGAAGAACTCACAGGCGGAAAAACGCCGACGACGGCACCGAAAATTTTCAAAGACACATGCCACCTCGATTGGACAAAGTCGGCTGAAAGCGTCCACAACCTCGTCAGAGGACTGTCGCCCTACCCGGCTGCGTGGAACACAGTCGACAAAGCCGACAAAGAGATTCAACTCAAGATTTACGAAACAGCGCGCACCGGAAAATCTGCCGTCGGGGCAGTTCCGGGCAGCATAACAACCGCCGACGGACGAATTATGGTGGCATGCGCCGACGAGTATCTGCAAATCAACTCGCTACAGCAATCCGGCAAAAAACGTATGGACTATAAAGAATTCCTCCGCGGCTTCGACCTCAACGGCTTACAGATGAAATAATCCCGGAGCGTGTATCGGGGAACGCGGAGAGAGGAGTGAGGTGTATGTATCGGGGAGCGAGGAGCGCATAACGTGTATCGGGGAGCATGGAGCGTGGAGCGTGGAGCGTGTAGCATAGAGCGACAGCACCTCTTACCTCTTACCTCTTACCTCTTACCTCTTACCTCTTACCTCTTACCTCTCCATCCGACACAGAAAAAGCGCGCCCGAGATAGACGCGCTTTTTAGCGATTTTCAAAGAATAACGGCTATGCCGCAGATTCTTTCTTGTAGTTTCTACATCGCAAATTTGAACGACAACCCTTCTACATTGAGGACATAAATTCCCTCGCCGAGTGTGAATGTCTTTTCAGTGCTTTTGCGAACTATCTTGCCAGACAAATCGCAGACCAACACCTCCGAGTCGGGCGCTGCACCATGCACGCGCACCGTTCCATTCGATGCGCTTACCTTGATGCGATTAGCCAAACTTTGGTCGACACCGCTCGGCACACTTACATACACCACCGACAAAACAGCATTTTCCGTAAGCACCGGCGTTGTATATCGGTAATTCTCATCAAGTTCGTCAAAGATTTCAACGCCATTAAACGTCGCGGAACTCAATCCAAACCCAGCAACGCCGTTGGGGAACACCGTCAGCGTAACAGCCTTATTATACGGCACATCAATCGCAACCTTCCCCCTATCCGGGAACAAAACCGAAAGCTGAACATTTTCCGGAGTTTGCTCACTTGGACCTGTTATTGTTGCGGTTGTCGGGTCGAATGGAGTTTCCACCTCTGTTACTTCACCAAAGATAATATTGTCGATTCTCATTTCTTTAGTTCCACTGAAATTTTCATCGGCGGTTACCGTACAAGTAACAAAAGCTCCCTCATTGCCTGAATAGTTCTTGTTAGTTAACGAATACGATAGGATACGTATTGCTCCGGTTGTCTGCAGGGCCGATACAATTTGATGGTCTTTCCCTTTTCGAGATGTCAATTCAAATATGTAGTCATCATACTCATCTTTATTGACTGTTATTCCCTCCGGGAAATAAATATCCGCTTGAAATCCGGTGTACGCAACGTCGTTATTCAAGTAGAAAGTAATCACTTTAGTTTCGCCGGGATTTATTGCAAAATCCTCGCAATAAAATCTATTTTCGGCAGAGCTAACAAATGCACTCAATATGCACAAAACGCTTAATAACAAACATCTAGTATTCATAATTATTTGATTATTACCTTTCTAACTAAATCATTTACTTTTACAATATATAAGCCACTTTGGCTAATTGGCAAGACGTTCTTACCGGCTGTTACTTCATACGATGATGAAA
>SFJG01000043.1 GCA_004555955.1 Bacteroidales bacterium
TTCCTGCCACTTTGACGATATAGACGCCGCGCGGCAGTGCGATTGTCGAATCCGTACCGCGATAGAGCAACGCACCGCTGAGCGAATAAACTTCAGCCTCTGCACCTTCAGCTCCTTCTACACGGATAGCGCCACCTGCAGCAGTAACACTCACCGAATCCGAGTCAATGGTTTCGATATCGCCTTCACCTATGGCGTTTATAGAAGTAAAGAATATCCATCCAACGGCTCTTTGATATGCCATTTTGCTTGATGCAGGAACATAGAGTGGGCAACTTCGAGGCACTCCTTCAAATGCAGATTCAGAAGTAACCGGAGGTGTCACATTTTGCGAAGTAAAAGACGAAATCTTTGAACAATACTTGAATGCATTTTCTCCAATCGAATTGACCGAGTTGGGGATTGTTATCGATGTCAGTCCGCTGCACCAATAGAATGCCTTTTCACCAATCGAAGTGACCGTGTTGGGGATTGTCACCAATTTCAGTCCGCTGCAATTATAGAATGCACCATCACCAATCGAAGTGACCGAGTTGGGGATTGTCACCGATGTCAGTCCACTGCAACCACAGAATGCAGCTTTTCCAATTTTAGTGACCGAGTTGGGGATTGTCACCGATGTCAGACTGGTGCATTCAAAGAATGCTTCACTACCAATCTCAGTGACTGAGTTGCCGATTGTTATCGATGTCAGTCCGCTGCACCAATGGAATGCATATTCACCAATCGAAGTGACCGAGTTGGGGATTGTCACCGAAGTCTGTCTTTTGCACCACGAGAATGCCCTATCACCAATCGAAGTGACCGAGTAGGTTGTGCCACTATAGGTAACTGTTGAAGGTATCACAACCGAACCCATATATGAGTTGTAATTTGTGTCTTTATACGTTACATACACTGTTTTTCCATCGCTGTTTTTACCATAATAGATACCATCAACACTGAAGTCGTAAGCATATCCGGATAATGCCACAGATAATAGTATGGCTAATATCCAAAATTCTTTAATAATCTTTTTCATATGTTTTCGTCTAATTAATGTTTAATCAGTTTATGGACTATGCAAATTTAATAATTATAGCCTACGAATTTACCTATACCTGTTTAAATTGTGTTAATTTGTGTGCTGATGATTGACTCGTGCTCGGTGGCGTGCAAAGTCTCCGACTTAGCACACCACTCGGCCCTCTCAGCTCGCTACCGCAGCCGTTTTGTAGATACAGCTGCGCCGGCGTTACCCACGACCGACGCGTATCCGACGCTTTGCATCATCATTGTATCTTCGACACGATGACGATGTCCCCCGACTAGCGCACCAACGAAAAACCATCGCCTGGTAGGTCGCAGCAAGCCGCGACCCTACTCTGTTTATTTTCAACATAATACATCGCAGAAAACACCATTCGGTCGTAGGGTCGCGCCTTGGTGCGACCGGGCATGCGTGGGTTGTAGGGTTGCGCCTCGGTGTGACCGGGCAGGCGTGGGTTGTAGGGTCGCGCCTCGGTGCGACCGGGTAGGCGTGTGGATGTAAAGCGGGATATCGTCAAGATGCAAGCTTGGAGAGCTTGCGGCACTCGGTTAACCCCACCTTGCCGCTTGCGGCTAGGTGGGGGACAGACGCCCCCAAGACTACAATGAGCTAAATTGCATAGATTTTGCTCATTGTCCGTGCTAAGTCGGAGACTTTGCTCACTCTCTAACCTCTAACACAAATAGGGACGCCTGAATGTTCAACATGTGAACACTCAGGCGTCCCGGTTTTTTTCAGAGGAGTTGGTTTATCGTGGGCTACTCTAAACTTTGACCTCTTATTTCACAATCTTCAGCGTCTGCGGTTTGCCGTCGATGGTGCATTTCACCATATATACGCCCGGTTGGAGCGGATTGAGCGACAGCGTGCCGTCGGCTCCTGTTCTGCCTGCCAGCATGAGTTTGCCGTCGGCTCCATACACCATAACGTCGGCGTCTGCCTTGCCTGTCGAGATGCGACCGTCTGCGTAGCGAATGCCGCCTATGCCAACGATGTTGATGCCGCCGTTTGCGTTATAGACAAACTCTACGATGTCGGAATATTCCGTATCTTTCGTTTTCATCGACTCGTCGTAGTACGAGAACTTCGCGCGTGCGTAGTAGGTCGTGCCGTCGGCAAATGCTGACGAGCCGAGTTTTGCATTCTGCAATTCATCCGTCTTAAATTCAAATTTGGTGCTTGAGAAGACATACGACGTACGTGCCGGGAAAGTGTTTTTCGCCGACACTTCGATGCGCGACACTGTGATGCCGCGTGCCGGGTTGACCTCGATGCCTTGGTTAGAGTAGACGGTAGCGCCCGACGTTGCCGGAACGATGAATGTCGGCTTCGAAGGCACTATGTTTTTAACCGTAAACGATACTACCTTACTTGCCACGTCGCCTGCCGTCACTTGTGCGTAGTAGGTCACGTTGCCCGACAGTGTATACGCCGGTACTTTGTGTTGCGATGCTTTGACAGTTGTTTCGTAGACCACGTTTTCCATAGTTGCGTCTTTGCAAATCACCAAGTGCGAATCTACGCCGTTGGTTGCCGACCAGCTGATGGTAAGGTCGTCCTGGCAGTCGGTTGCGCCGTTTGCCGGGCTGATGATGTGGAATGCGTCGACGCTGAATGCTACGACGTCGGAAATGGCTTCGCTGGCGTTATTCTCGCGTGTGGCTACTTGGCAGTAGTACGTCTTGTCGGCTTCGAAGTCGTAGACGTCGCCGCTGGCTATTGTGTTGCCTGTCACTTCGCGTTTTACCAACGTGTTCTTCATCTGTGCGTCTGTTGCGATGGCTATTTCGTAGACCAACGATGTGCCGGTCCAGGCGAAGTTGAACGCTGCACCTGCTTTGCCGCCGTTCGTCGGGTAGGTGATTACCGGCTTTTGCGACTGTTTTACCGTTGCGCCGACAAACACTGCGCTATATTCGTTGCCGTAGCGGTCCAAAACGGCTACTGCATAGTTGTAGTTGTCCAAGTCGGCATCTGCGATTCCGAATTCCGGATATTTGGCGTTGTATGCCGGGATTTCGCACGATTTGCTATAGGTTACCAACTTGAGGCATTGCTCGTTTTTGTCGAATGCCGCTTGCGACATCGACTTGGGCACTGCGTAGACCGTAAATTTTACGTTGTCAGGTCCGTTCCACGTCAGCGTACGTCCCGAGCGACTTACGTTCGACACTTGTCCGGGGCAGGTGGTGTTTACCCACGTTACTACCGGCGGTATGGCTACGTTCTGGAACGAGTTGTAGCGCAGGTAGTTAAGCAGGTATTGTACCTTCGAGTTGACGCGAGTGCTCATGCTTTTCAGGCTCTTCCACGGGAAGTAGACGGTGCCCGGTGCCGCTTTGGTGTCGGCATTGCGTGTTACGTCGATTTCTGTCGAAAACTCTGTAAAGCCGATGGATTGGCTTGCCGAGTTCGACAAGTCTTGGCTTATATAGGCGTGGCGGTTAAACTTGTCTGCCATCTTGTACCACCATTCGCTGATGGCTTTATAGTCGGTCGACGAGCCGGGATTGATGGGCCAGTATACTTGCGGCGACATAAAGTCGATTGTGCCTTCATTGTACCACGCTATCGGGTCGGAGTAGATGCTGTTATATTGCCAGTCGCTGCCGGGGCATGGCTCGATGCCGTATTTTTTTGCTACCGCCGACAGGTTGGTGCCACACGCTACGCCTGCCGGGCCGATGCCGAAGCGTACCCACGGCTTGGTCGACTTGATATAGGCATTGACGCGGCGCACCATGTCGTTGACGTTCTCGCGACGCCAGTCGGCTTGCGACAGTGTGCCTCCGGCTGCTTTGTACGCATTATATTGCGTTGCGTCGTAGCTCGTCGGTAGTCCGCTTTGGTAGAAATAGTCGTCGAACACCACGCCGTCGATGTCGTATTTGCTCATTATGTCGGCTACGATGTCGACAATGCGTTGCTTCACTTCGTCGAGCGCCGGGTTGAGGATGGTCCACGTGCGTGTGCTGCCGTTGTCGCTATATTGCCACTTTATAAGCCAGTCGGGATGGCTGTTCTCGTAGTTCTTATCGCCGCCGTTATTCCCGTAACCGTCTGCATATATCGAGTTGATGTAGCGATACGGGTTGAGCCAGGCATAAACCTCGATGCCGCGTGCGTGTGCATTCTCGATTAGGTAAGCAAACGGGTCGAACGGCGGTTCCTGTCCGCGTGTGCCCGACACATAACTCGACCACGGCTCATACGCCGAGTTGTACATCGCGTCGCACATCGTACGTACGTGGTAGTAGATGGCGTTCATGTGATTGCGTTGCAACGAGTCGAGGTTGTTGATACAGATGTTCTTGTGTGAGTTTGGGTTCGCTGCCAGGATAGGGCTTGTCGGCCAGTCGCCTACGAATGCCGACATCCACACTGCTCGGTGCTCGTGCTTTTGTCCGCTTGCTGTCAGTGCGCTGCAGGCGATGACTATCGCCATGCAAATCATTAGACGTAGTTTTCTCATATCATTAGTTTGTTTTTATTCTGATTTCACAAATTTTATTGTCTCTTTTTTCGCCCCTGCGATTTTTGCAATGTAGACGCCTTTCGGCAGTTGTGCCACGTCGAAACGTCCCGCAGCATCGGCGTGTCCGTTTGCCGCTTCGAGTCCGTCGGCTGTGTAGACCGTCACGGCGTCGCCTCCGTTGCAGACGATTGTGCCTGCGCTGTAGTGCGCGCCGATTGTCTTAACCGTTGCCACAGCCCCTTGTTCCGCGCTGTAGACAAACGAGCGGGGCTCTGTCCACTCTGTTGTTACGGTCGAACCCTCTGCGCCGATATATGATACGTTGGCGCGAATGTAGTAGGTTTTTCCGTCGACGAGCGTTGCCGAGCCGAGTTTGATTTCTCTCAATGCCGGCGTTTTGGTCTCAAATTTTGTGAATGTTCCGTTGTACGACGAGCGTGCCGAGAATGACGTCGAAGAGGCTATCATAATTTTCAGTTGGGTGATGCCGCGTTGTGGCTCTACCTCTACCATTTCGTCGCTGTGGATGGTTTGTCCGTCGCTTGTCGGGTTGATGAACACGGGAACGTGACCTTCCATCAATGCCGTCTTGAACGAACTTACGTTGGTGGTATATTCGCGGTCGTTGACGGTTGCCTTTACTGTTGCGTAGTAGGTGGTGTTGCCGCTGAGGGTATATGCCGGAATGTCGGCTTTCAGCGATTTTGAAGTCGTCGTGTAGACCTGTTTGCTCATTGCGTTGTCGGTGGCTATCGTCAGCGTATATTCAACACCGCTACCCAACTCGTTCCACGTAATTGTCGGGTCGTCGGCGCAGTCGCTTGACTCATTGCTCGGGCTGAGGATGCGGAAGGTGTCGACGGTGAATTGTGCCACGTCGCTTTGTTGGTCTGCCACGCCGTTGCTGCGGCCCACAACTGCCCAATAGTAGGTAGTGCCGGGTTCGAATGTGGCTACGTCGGCTGCCGCAATGCTGCGTTCGGCGTGTTCGCGGCGGTAGATGATGTCGCTAAGGTCGGCATTGCGTGCCACGATGATTTCATACATTTGGCTGTTGCCGTTCCATTCGAAATTGAATACCGGAGGTGCCACAGCGCCGTTCGACGGTGTGGTCAGCGTCGGGCGGCTTGCGCTCGCCGGTGCGATGCCTGCAAAATATGCCGAATATTCGTTGCCGTAGCGGTCGTAGATACACACGGCGTAGTTATAGTTGTCCAAATCGGCATCGGCAATGCCGTATTCGGGATAGTTGCTGTCGGGTTCGGGGATGGTGTACGATTCGCTGTACGACACTCCTCTCAGGTAGCACTCTTCCTTGTGGAAGTTTGCCGGGTCGAGGCTCTTGGGCACTGCGTAGATGGTGTAGCGCATACCTTCGACGCCCGTCCATGTCAGTGTGCGTCCCGAGCGGCTCAAGTTGCTTATGCTACCCGGGCACGTCGCGGGCATCCACGAGCATATTGGCTGCAACGCCTTGTTGCTGAACACGTTGTAGCGCAAATAGGTCGGCAAGTTGACTTTTTTGCCGTTGTATTTCTTTGTCTTGTTTTTCAGATTTTTCCAGCAGAAGTAAACCATGCCGCTTGCGTCTTGTTCGTCGTTGGTGCGGCAGATTTGTATTTGGTTGTAGAATTCTTCAATCGAAGCGGCGTTGTCGAGGTTCGACGTCAAGCTTTGGCTGACGTAGCAATGGCGGTCGAATTTTTTTACCACTCGATGCCACCACGGAGCGATGGCTCCGAAATTGCTCGATGCGCCGATGTTCCAGTAGATTTGCGGCGAGATAAAGTCAATTGAGCCTTCTTCGAGCCATTGTACGGGGTCGGAGAAGATGCCGTTATACTGCCAGTCGCTGCCCGGGCACGTCTCTACGCCATGTGCGGCTGCTACGTCGGGCAAGTTGTTGCCACTGGCTACGCCTGCCGGTCCGATACCGAAGCGTACCCACGGCTTGGTCGACTTGATGTAGGCGTTGACGCGGCGTACCATGTCGTTGACGTTCTCGCGACGCCAATCGGCTTGCGACAGCGTGCCGCCTGCCGCCGTGTAGGCGTTATATTGCGCGGCGTCGTAGCTCATCGGAAGCCCGTTTTGGTAGAAAAAGTCGTCGAAAACGATGCCGTCTACGTCATATTTGCTCAATATGTCGGCTATAACGTCGACGATGCGTTGCTTCACTTCTTCGAGCGCCGGGTTGAGGATGGTCCACATCGTGGACCCGTTATCCCATTTGATTAACCAGTCGGGATGGCTGTTTTCGTAGTTAAGCGGGTTGTTGCCCCATGAGGTGCCAAGCGATTTCGATTGGTTCATGTAGCGATACGGGTTGAGCCATGCATATACCTCGATGCCGCGTGCGTGTGCGTTTTCTACAAGGAAGCCGAGAGGGTCGAACGGCGGTTCCAGTCCGCGTGTGCCCGACACATAACTCGACCACGGCTCATACGCCGAGTTGTACATCGCGTCGCACATGATGCGCGCGTGGAAGTAGATGGTGTTGAAGTTCGACTTTTGAATAGTGTCGAGGTTCTCAAGGCAGAGCGATTTGTGACGCTCAACGTTCGATGATAATACTTTTGCGTTGGGCCAGTCGCCCGAAAGCGCCGACATCCACGTGCCTCGTTGTTCTCGCTTGGTAGCTGAGGCGCTTAGGGTTGCCGCTATTGCCATAACCGCGGCGATTATTCGTAAGTTCATAGATGGTTTTTCGGTTTTTGGGGTAGGTTGTATTTTATGTAACAAAAGCCGCTCCTTTCCGTAACGGGCTTGGAACGGCTTTTGTAAGTGTTTCGATTTTTAGAACAAGTTTGTAGCCTCGTTGTTGATAGTAACGCCCAATACCTTGTCCGTAACAATAGTCTTCTTCAGAGCCTTTGCCGACGGGTCGTAGTAGAGTAGGCCTGTTGCAAATGCCGAGCTGTCGGTTTTACCCTTGTTGAAGCCGAAGTAGACGTAGCCTGTTGCCGGGTCTAATGCCATTTGTGTACAGTAGATACCTTCGTCGGCTGTCGAGTTGACTGCGTCGGCTTCCATCAAGCTCTTGAATGCCGGGGTGCCTACGTCTTCGCCGTCTGCCGGAAGGGCATATTCGTAGAAGCCGCTGTCGGCATCTTTTGTACGGAAGACATAGAGCTTGTTAAGCTTTTCGTCTATCATGAAGCACTTCAAGTTTCGCGCATCAAGAATTGCCTTGTTCGGCGTTGTTTGAGTGTCTTTGTAGTAGATGATGTCAGAAGCTTTGAAGCGGAAGATACCGTTTCCGTTGAAGCATTTGCCCCACCAGTAGGTGCCCTTGCTGTCTTTGAGAATCGTACAGCTGATGGCTCCGTAGGCAAGCGACGTACGGCCGTAGTAGCCGAGGTAGTCGTTCGTCAGGAAGTAGTCGTTCTTCTCAACTTCGCCGCGGCTCTTCAGGTCGAGCTTGCGAAGACCGGTGTTACGGTCTGAGTAGAGCAGGTTGGTTCCATCTTGACATCCGAAGAACGGGTCGAAGAATGCGCCTTGTCCTACGTTGGTAACAAACACGTTTACGCCTGAGCCGTCGGGGTTCATCACGTTGATTTTACCGTCGCCGTATACGCCTGCCTCATCGTTGATATAGGTGTATTGCTTACCTGCGTCGAGGATGTAGATGTAAGATGCCTTGCCGCTTTCGGTAGTTTCGTCGTCGATGGTGGCAAACACGAGGTTCATCGGCGTTGTGCCGCTCTTGACACCCATATCGAACGGCAAGTTCTTTGTTCCTGCCGGAAGTTGAGATTCGTCGATAAGTTTGATTGCCTTAATGTTGCCGCCATACACTGCATAGTAGAGTGTCTTTGCCGGTATCGGCGAGCCTACTTGCACGTTCACGTAAGAGTCTTGAAGCGTACGATTTTCGCCGTCGAGGTCGAAGGTCGTCTTAAGAACAATCTTTTGCGAACCGATGTTGCGGAAATGAAGTTTGCCCGGATAATCCGTGTTGCCTTCTTCGTCGGAATAGCCCGTAAACGATGTGATTTCGTTGCCGTTTTCGTCAATTGTGCCTTCCGGGAACGTCCAGTCGTAACGTACTTTCAAATTCTCGGGGTTCGGCAAGAAGATGTCGAAATCGACGGTTACATCGTTTGCCAAGATTACGTCGGCGCTCTTTTCCTTGATTGAAAGTACCGGAGCGATGTCGTATATCATTATAGGATAAGTACGCTTGCCAACACCGTCGATGGTCAACGTCACCTGATATGTGCCGGCTTGGTCATACTTCTTCAACGGATTTTGCTCGTTCGACGTTGTTCCGTCGCCAAAGTCCCATGTCACGTTGCCGGTTTTTGCCGACGTGTTTGTGAATTGGATGGTCGATACAACGTAGTAGTCGAGTGCATATTCTATTTCGCCGCTTTCGTTGGGCGCTACGCTGTATTGGAAATCTACGTCTTTGCTCGGAAACGTCGTATATTCCGGGTCGTTTTCCGTGCAGGCGCTCACAGCGAACACCATTGCAGCGAGTAAACAAATATTTTTAATTAACTTCTTCATTTGTTCGTTGTTTTTTAGTTAAGAGAAACTTCCATTACATCTGTAGTGTAGCCTACATTGCCTACGGTGTCGACAACTTTGAACGTTACGCCCATTTTGTATTCGCGACTATACGATACGGCGTATTGTTTCTCAGCAGAGTTGTACACCCAGTCTTGGAACGGTATCAACGATATCAAATCCTTGAAATAGGGCATGTATTCCGGACGTACCGTGGTCAAAATCTTACCTTGGTCGTCGTCGTAGCGACAGAACACCCATGCCGACGATTCGTAGACGTCGTAGAGATTTACGTCGGGGTTCTCATAGTCGAGCCCTACCTCGTTGTAGACGGTGTTGCCTTCGCTGTCGATGGTCTTGTAGTAGCGTGCCACTACTTTTTCCGTGTTGGTGTACCATGCGTCCGACTTGTCGCCGCTCTCTTCAAGCACCATCGATTCCAATACCGCTGCGTCGAGCTCGCTATGCTTTGCTGCTGCGCCGGCGAATTGCTCGGGGCTGAATGCGTAGTTGACATACACGTAGCGTAGGTCGGTGTAGTACGCGTCGGTGGTCAAGTAGCCGATTACGGTCTCAACAAATTCTTGTTGGAAATTTGCCGGGAAGTATGAGTTGAACTTGTCGCCTTCCCAGTTCGACGTGTTGCCCCACGACAGCGCCTTCAACGTTTGCGACGTCGGGAATTTCGCGTTCAAGATATATTCGTAGCCGTCCCATTCCGCCTTCGAATGCGGATACTTTGCTATGCATTGGTTGGCACGGATAGTGTCCGAACTGCCAAACGTTTTTGTGTATGCCAAGACGGCCGACAACTTAAGCGTTGCCTCGCCCGATTCGGTTTGCGATACGAGTGCCCACACTTCCGAGTGGTCTACGAGATGGTCCGGGTCGGTGTAGTATTTGCCGAGGAAGGCTACGCTATCGCCGGCGTTTGCTACCGTGCCCGACAATTCCCACGACACCGTCGGTAGTGCTTGTCCTACCTCCATGATGTCTTCGAACGGGTCATGCATGTCGCACGATGTTGTCATTGCAAGGAGTGCAACTGCTATTGTTCCTATTTTATATTGTAATTTCATAACTTTATTCATTTAAAATTATTCTGCAGTCAAGGAATTTCTTACACCTGCTTGCTCTGCCCAAATCATCGGCTTACGCAACCACAAGTGGTTCTTGTATGCGCCAAGGCGTTCCAATTCTGCCTTGTTGTACTTGTCTTCGGTTTCGGGGTCGTAGTTGTAACGTTGAATCCAAGTGTTCTCCTTTTGTGCTTCGGTCAAGCCGTCTACCCAATACGGTGCGTACAGGTTGTACGGACGACGAAGTCCCGGATATACGATTTCTTGGTTCGGTCCGATGCCGTATTTGTTGCGCTCGTTGCTGTAGTGGTAGCGACGAAGGTCGGTCCACTGCTCTGCTTGCATATACATTGCTACGTATTTTTGCATCATCAAGTCGCTCAACGTATATTCCGACTCGTTGAAGAACCAGTGGTGGTTACCCGGTGTTTTTGCGTTGGTTACACCCATAACCGGAGTTACCTTTTCGCCTTCTTGGTCTTTGTCTTCGATAAATGCGTCAACCATTGCTTCCCAACGTGCTTTCGAAAGCGTAAATTCGTCTTTCTTAGATGCCGTGTTTTCGCGTGCATCAATTTTTTGATAGCCTGTTGCGGTTACGTTGCCCGGATAGAGCACTTCCGGATATTTCTCCTGGAATGCTGCGAGGTGACGTTCGATGTTAGCACGTGTTGCTTCTTTTGCCAATTGGCATGCCGTAGTCTTGTCGCCCATCCAGTATTTTGCCTCTGCTTGGATGAAGTAGAGCTCTTCCATTGTGAACAACGGTACGTAGCTCGACACGCTGCCTGCGTAGGCGCCCATATAGAGGTCAGGATAGTTCGCTGCTTTGAACGATGTGCCGCATCCGATGTTGTTTTCCAACCAGCGGAGTTTGATTGTTGCCGTTGTGTTGGTTGCCGATGCCGGTCCTGTACGCGGTGTGAACAAGAGGCTTGCACGAGGGTCGTCAGCCCAACCGCGGTTGGTTACAAATTTGCCGGCGTTGTTGTCGTTTGCCTTGTTGAACACGCCCAAGCAGTCTTCCATAAAGAATTTCGAAGGTACTGCCTCGGTCAGCAAGTTCTTACGCGACTCCCACGAGTTGATAATCGGTTGTGCGTCGCTCCACGGGCAGTTCTGTTGTTGAACGCCGCCGTCGAATTTGTAGCGCGGTTCGCAGCCGAAGAATGTGCCGTAGGTTGCATCGCTGTGCCAAATGTCGATGGCCTTTTGTGCTGTGTCGTAGATGGCTTGGCATGTCTTTGCAGATGTGTCGACGTTCGGAATGTTGCGCAGCAACAAGCGTGCCTTCACTGCATAGACCAAACCTTTCCACTTGTTAAGGTCACCGGCATAGACGCGGTCTTGCTTGATGGTTATCTTTTGGTTGCTCTCTGCTTCGGTGAGAGCGGGGTTCTCAAAGTCGGCTATCAATGCGTCGGCTTCTTCAAGCATCCATTTGTAGATGCTTGCCTGGGTGTCGTATGTCGGCGAATTTACCTTGTAGGCATTCGTCAACGGCATATCGCCGAATGCATCTGTGGTCAATTGGGTCGACATCAGTCGGATGGCGCGTGCTATCAGCGTGTAGTTCGGCGAACCGCTCGCTTCTGCATTCTTCATGAGCTCGTTGATGTTTACACCCAAGTCGTAGAAGTGACGACGCCATTGCGGGTGACGGTTCATTGTCAAAAATTCCCAGCCGCTCTTGTAGGCATATGAGCCTGTCTGCGACTTGCCCGTAGTGGTCAAGCATTGCGACAAGTAGATGTTGTATTCCGCGTGGTCGAAGTTCGTTTGAGCCGCATAGAAGACAACAACGGGTAGCCCAACCTCTGCCGATACGCCGGATGCTTTGTCGGGGTTGACGTTATCGTCGAGTATGTCTTCGCAACTTGTTGTGCCTATCGTGCCAAAGGCTCCCAGCAGCAACGTCATTGCTATAAATTTCAGTTTATCCATATTGTCTGTTATGTTTAGAAGGTAGCACTAAGTGAGAAATTGAAACTGCGAGTGGTCGGCACGCTGTAGTTGTCGATACCGGCAGAACCTGTACCACCACCTGTGCCTGCAAGAATTTGCGGGTCGGAGCCGGTGTACTTGGTGAGAAGGAACAAGTTACGTCCTGTTGCCGACAACTTAAGTCCCTTTATCGGGCAGTTCTTCGACAAGTGTCTTGTCAGGTCGTAGCCTATGGTTACGTGGCTCAAGCGGATGTATGAACCATCTTCGATGAAGTTCGACGATACAGAGTTGTAGTAGTTGTTTACAAAGTTGCTGTCCAATACTACCGGTGTGGTGTTGGGTGCATATGTGCCGTCTGCTTGTGGTACTACACCTTTGATTACTATTTCGTGGTTACGATACTTCGTCAACAAATTTTCCATACCGTTCGAGTTCAAACCGCGACGTGTCACGTTGACTACATCGCCGCCGCAACGTCCGTCGAGAAGGAAGCTTACCGACAACGCTTTCCATGAGAACGATGAACCAAGACCGAGCAAGAAGTCGGGCTCGCGGTTACCTATCAGCGTGTTCTTTACCGAACTGATTACCGGATAGCCGTTCTCGTTGCAGATGATTTGTCCGTCTGCTGTACGCTCGTAGTCCTTACCGGTTACACCCGTTGTCGAACCGCCGAGATATGCCGACGGGAAGATGTCGCCGTATTGTGTGCCGGTCAACTCTGATACGTCTTCCGGAAGTGATTTCACTTTACCGCGGTTGAACGAGAAGTTGGCTGTCGCTGTCCATGAGAAGTCTTTGCCGCGAAGAATGTCTTGCGAAAGTGTCAACTCAAGACCCTTGTTCTCGATGCTACCCTCGTTACGTGTTTGTAGAATGTTACCCGATGTCGGCGATACGCGTACGGTTACGATTTGGTTGTCTACTGTGGTCGAATACCAAGCTACGTCCAAACGTGTGCGTGAGTCGAAGAAGCGCAAGTCGGCACCTACTTCCCAAGAATTGGTCATCTCAGGAACGAGTTCGGTTGCAACGGCTGTCGTTGCGTCGATACCCCAGCCACCGTCGGGGAACACTTCCCAGTTCTTATACGATTGCGTGAAGCGATATGCCGGCGCGTCTTTACCTACCTTCGCCCAGTTGCCGCGAATCTTTCCGTATGAGAACCAGTCGCTCTGTATCTTAAACAATTCCGAGAAGATGATACCGCCCGTTACTGACGGATAGAAGTATGTGCAGTCTACTTGCTTGAGTGTCGAACTACCGTCGTAACGTCCTGTTACTGACAATTGTGCCATGCCTTTGTAGTCGAAGCGAAGTTCGCCGAAGTAGCCGAACTTGTTGCGATTGGTGCGATACATCGACATGTAGTAGCCCGATGCTGTTGCTGTGGTAAACGTGTCGGGGTTGGTGTTCATAAACGAGTAGAAGTCGCCGTCGAGCATAAACTCTTGTCCGCCCAACGTTGCCTCCTTGCCCTGATTTTCTTTATAATCAAGACCGGCAAGTATGTTCAAGTTCAAGTCTTCATAGATTTGCCAGTTGTATGTACCCATGATTTGTGCAGTAAATTGTGTGCTGTTCGACGGTTGATAGGAGAACGCACCGAATTTATAGCGATAGTCGCTGAATGCACTGTTGTTCGGGTCTTCGAAGTCGCTGTCGACAAAGCGCGACACTGAGTATGATTCGTAGTCGCTGAAGCCCTTGTCGTAGCCTAACTTACCTGTAAACACGAGGTTCTTAACAGGTTCGTAGCTGATTTGTCCGTTCAAAATCATACGAGTCGATTCGGTCTCCGATTTGTCCATGTAGCGACCGAAGTAGGGCGATGCTGCTGCCGCAATCTTTTGTGCGTCGGTCAGAGCATCCCAATTGTCGTAACGGCATGCCCAGTTGGGACGGCCTTCGGTGGTAACGTAGTCTGCCATATCTTTGTTGATTGCCCAACCGTAGATGGTCGACATCGAGTTGCCAAAGCCGCGGCTCTTGCTGTTGATAAAGTTCGACGATAGTTGAATGGTTATCTTGTCCGACGGCTTGTATTCGCCCTTGAGGAAGATGTTCAAACGGTTCTTGTAGTCGTTCGGTACAACACCCTCATTGTTCATATAACTTGCTGATGCATAGGCGTTAAATTTTTCGCTACCGCCGCTCACCGACAAGTCGTATTTCTGCATAAAACCTGTGCCGAGGAAGTTGCCTACGTTGTCGTAGATGGTGTCGTCGCAGTTTGCGTACGGACCCCAACCGCCTGCTGTGTTCTCCTTATAGAAACCTTGTGCTCCGCCGACAAACTTGTCTTGGATGTTCGGCACGCGGATACAGTTGTTGATTTCCCAACTGCCTTGTGCTGTTACCTTGATTTGTCCGGCTGAACCTTTCTTCGTTGTAATCATGATTACGCCGTTGGCTGCTTCCTGTCCGTAAAGGGCTGATGCTGCCGCACCTTTCAGCACGCTCATGTTTTCAATGTCGTTGGGGTTAAGGTCTCCGAGGCTTGAACCGCTGCCGCGTACCGGCATGCCGTCGATGATGACCAGCGGCTCGTTGCTTTGCGACGGGTTGATTGACGATATCGCACGGATAATCACCTGAGTCGATGAGTTCGGCGAGCTACCTCCGGTCGACACTTGCAAACCTGATACCTTACCTTGTAGGCTGTTGGCGAAGTTCGCTGAGTTACCGGCGGTTACGTCCTCTGAATCCAGCGACTGTACCGCAAAGTTAAGTTTCTTCTTTTCTTGTGTTTGACCCATGGCAGTCACAACAACTTCTTGAAGAACTTGTGAGTTGTCTTTCAACTCAATGTTAACAACATCGCGTCCGCCCACGTTGACTTTCGCCGTGGTCATACCGATGTAAGAAACTTCCAGGACATCATTGTCCTTGGCTTCAATTGTAAATTTTCCGTCGAAGTCGGTTGCTGTCGCGCGCGATGTTCCTACTACCTTTACCGTGGCGCCTATTAATGGCTCCTTGTCGGAGGCTTGGGTAACTACGCCTTGGACTGTGCGGGCATAACCCACAACCGCAAAAAGGGAAAATAACAGAAGCAATACCTGTTTTCTCATAATTACTTTTTGTTTGTTTATGTTCAAGGTTTGAATTAAGTTATTGTTAATGTTTGTTGTATTAAATTTAACGTTTTCAAAGCCGTTTCCTTTCGGTTCTGCCTCGGTTTCAGCGCGGTTTTGTTAATTCTTTACTCGCTTGCCCGGCATCGTCTCCGCACGGAAACCCCTTTTATCACGAAATTTTTACAAATCTACGATTATTTTTTTATTTCAAACTCATTTACCTTAATTTTTTTTGTGTTTTTTCTACTATTTATATATTGTAAACGAAACTTTAAACATATTAACAAATTCTCCCTCGACTCGATTTTTCCGTTTTCTGACCTCAAATGCCTCGGATTATTCATTAAAATTCATTATTTATTGTCTGTCGTCATTCGACTCGTGGCAACCCGGCGTGCCCAACGAATCCGTGCCCCGGATACGATAACGTCTTTCTGTGAACCCGTGGATTCCTTATTTGCTGAATGCAGGCGAAGCGTTTTTGATGACACACACTGCATATAGTGGTACGTTGACCATCCAATCCTGCTCACGATAGTCGGACATCGACAGACGAACGCCGTATAGAGATGGATGGCGTGCTACAAACGCGGAAAGACTCTTTGCCTTTAGGTTTTCTTCGGCCTTCACTTCAATTGGAATAATTCTATCAGCCGTTTGTATCAAGAAGTCTATCTCTCCGCGTGAATTGTCTGCCGACCAATAGTATATGGAATCGACTGTCCCGGTTAGTTGCTGGCAGACGTATTGTTCGGTTATCGCTCCACGATAAGAAGCAAAAGCTTCATTGCCAAGAAGGATAGAATCGGCAGTCAGTTTGTTCATTGCGCACATCAGACCCACGTCGAGCATATACAACTTGAACGAGCCGAAGTCCTCAAATGCACTCAAAGGTATCTCACCGCTCTTCGTGCGGTTTACCTTATAGATAAGCCCGGCATCCTTGAGCCATTCCACGGCTACTTCAAACTCTTTGGCTCTTGCGCCATTTCGCAGAGCGCTGTAGATAAACTTTCGGTTTTCCTTGGCAAGCTGACTCATAATGCTCTGCCAAACCATTCTAATCCGCGGCACTTCGTTCGTAGGGGCATGCTTTGAAAAATCGTTTTCGTACGAAAGTAAGATATTCGACTGTATTCGTCTCACTTCGTCGTAGCCCAAACCTTCGCAATAAGCCTTTACAGCCTCGGGCATTCCTCCGACGTAGTAATACGTTCGTAGCAGTCGTACGATACGGTCTTTCACAATCGCTACCGAGTCCCATTTACATTCTTCTACTATCTTTGAAATTCGGTCGTTGTCCGTCGCCCTCAGAAACTCTATAAATGAAATGGGATATAGATTTAAAAAATCCACCTTCCCAACGGGGAATGAGTCTCCGGAATGCATTGAGATGCCCAACAACGAGCCGGCGGTAATGATATGATAGTCCGGCGCTTTTTCGTAGAAATATTTCAGCGAT
>SFJG01000044.1 GCA_004555955.1 Bacteroidales bacterium
CTTGACTACAATATTTTGTTAACGGCATCGACCGATACTATATTAAATAGAAAGCAAGAACTTGATAAAGACGGTATTGAAGCGATAAATTCAAAAATTGAATATCTCTCGACAAAGAAAGGCTATAAGAAAATTCTTAATGAAGGTACGCCTCAACAAACAGCTTGCCAAATTTTGGATTTTATTTTCAATGAACAAAATCGAAAGAATTTAAAACGAATCAAATGACTCGGTTAAAAATCTTCATATCGGCGTACGCGTGTGAGCCGGGGCTTGGAAGTGAAATCGGAGTAGGGTGGCATTGGGTGCTCGAAATGTCAAAATACTTCGACTTGTGGGTTCTGACTCGCGAAAGTAATCGCCACTCTATTGAGCCTTGGATTGCCGAACATCCCGAATTCGCTCACATTCATTGGCTATACTTCGACCTGCCAAAATGGGCACGGTTCTGGAAGAAAGGACTGCGTGGTGTACGCACTTACTATAATATTTGGCAAATGTGCACGAATAGCATAGTCCGTCGCACAATGAAGGCTAACGACATCGAAATATTTCATCATCTGACCTACGGCAATGCAATTTGGCGAGTCAGCGGCTACGGCAGTCGTCAATTCTTCGTGTGGGGTCCGATTGGCGGTTTGGAAACTATTCCGAAAGATTTCAGTAGGCATTATACTGGTAAATCCAAACTTATCGAGATGGTGCGCAGACTGATGGTGCGACTTTTGCCGATGAATTTCGGATTCCGCAACCGTTGCAAAAGTGCTGATGTGATTTTGTGCAAAACCGACCTTACTCGGCAGCAAATCCCTGAGAAATACCGCTCAAAAGCTGTGCTGTTTACGGATGTGGCGGTCGACAATGCCGATATTCAAGGTCATGCAATCGGAAAAGATAGTAATGTAGTAAATCTGCTGACTGTGGGCAGACTTGATGCATGGCGTGGCTTCGATTTGGCAATTGAATCACTTTCGAAAGCTCTAAAGCAGAATGACAATTTGCGGTTAACAATAGTCGGCAAAGGGCAAGACTTTGCACGTTTGCAGTCGTTGACGCAAGGTTTAGACATCGCCGACCGTGTCGAATTTGCCGGAAAACTATCGATGGAAGATTACAAAGCGCGACTTGCTCAAAGCGATGCAGTTGTCAATGCGTCACTGAAAGAGGGCGCTGTAACTGTGTCGTTCGACTGTATGACATACGGAAAGCCGTTGATTTGCCTCGACACAACAGGCTATACACGGTATTTCAATGACGATTATTCTATAGTTATCCCGATAACCAACCGTGCTCAAACAATCGAAGAACTGTCGAAAGCGATGGTTGCCGTTTGCGATTCACAAATGCGTAATCGGTTGGGCGAGAATGCACGAAAAGCGGGAAAAGCCTTTTCGTGGGAAAAACGTGGCGTGGAAATTAGAGATTTAATAGAAAAAAGTTACAATCCCAAAACCGAAAAGCGATGATAGAGTTTGGCAAGGGCGAGGAGTTTTATGAGTTGGCGAATGCCGACGGAAAGCGTTGGCTCGTGCCTCGGCGCAGTCTTGGCGTGGCTTTTTGCCTCTATCAGCCAAGCGGTTTTCGCGGCAAGTTGCTCAAGCGGTTCTATCCGCTGTTGCATCTGTCGGCTGTGCGTCGACGTCTCGGCGTGGCGGTCTGTCACTGTCAGCTCAATGAGGATTTCGCGAAACTCGTCGGCGAGGCTTTCGGCAGCGCGCCGACGTCGTTTGCCGCCTTTTTCGGCACGCCATGTGTCCACCAAAAAACTACCATCCAACTATGCTCATCCGACCGAATTACGGGCTACGCCAAGACCACCCCAAGCGCCGACATCGCTCAACTCTTCGCTCGCGAGCAGCGCATCTTGGCACGATTGGCTGAGCTGGGCATGACGGGCATTCCCCAAATACGGTTCGTTGGAAATGTTGGCGGCGAGCACGTTATGCTGCAGACAACGGTCAAGACTCGTCGGTCGCACACGCTCCACCGTTGGGACGCTCTGCATCAAGCTTTCGTCGACAGTCTGCAAAGCAAATCAGCGACAACGATAGCCTACGAAACGAGCGACTTTGCCGCCGACGTCGAGTTTTTGAAGAATAACATTGTCGATTTGCCCGATTTTTCTCAAGAGTCGGTGAGTAAAGCATACGCAGACGTGGCGAGGCGCTATAGCGGTCGACAAGTGGAATTTATGGCATATCACGCCGACTTCACGCCGTGGAATATGTTCGTCGAGAGCGGCAGGCTTTTCGTATTCGATTGGGAATATGCACGGCTGACGTATCCGTGCGGACTCGACCGCTATCATTTCGAACTGCAGACGGCATACTTCGAGCGGCATTTAGAACCTTGTGCGGTTATGGAAGAGTTACGGCAGCAAGCGTGGTTTTCGTCGTCGAGTTGCATCGACTATCTTGTAAGCGTCGTGAGTCTCTACCTCCGCCGAGAAGGAAAAGAAATAGAATCCAATCCAATGCTAAAATATTGGATAGAATTGATAAAGATAAATTTATGCAAGTAGTTTGTTTTCATCTATATAATGATTACAGCGGGAGTCCGAGGGTGTTGCGAACGGTGGTTGATGGGCTGCTTCGCGAGGGCGTCGACGTCACGTTGGTATCATCGCGGGGTGGGGCGCTCGACGGAATTGCGTCGCACTCGTCGGCTCGCTTTCGTCATATCGGCTACTGCTATAAGTTTTCGACTAATCCCGTTGTCACGATGCTCCGTTATTCGCTTGTGCAGTTGCTGACTTTCTTTGTTGCTCTGCGGTGGACTTTCAGCCGAGATGTGACGTTCTATGTCAACACGATTCTCCCTGTTGCTCCGGCTCTTGCCGGGCGGCTGACGGGTAAGCGCGTGGTCTATCACTATCACGAAAATGCGTCGGTCAAGAGTGCGATGTATCGCTTCTTGTCGGCAATGATGCAACGGCTGGCGAATGACATAATCTGTGTGTCCGACTATCAGGCTTCGCTATTGAAACGTCGTCGGCGCGTCACGGTTGTGCCTAATGCCGTGGCGGATGAGTTCGCTCGCCGGATGACGCCGAATGCCGAACAGTCGTTCGAAAAACAAACGGTTTTGATGCTTTCGTCGCTGAAAGACTATAAAGGCACACGCGAGTTTTTCGAGATTGCGCAGCGTTTGCCCGCCTATCGCTTTACGCTGGTGGTCAACGACGAGATGCCGGCAATCGAGAAGTATATCGCCGAGCGAGGAATTGTCGTGCCGACCAATTTGACTGTTTTTCCGCGTCAGACCGACATTGTGGAGTTCTATCGCCGAGCATCGGTGGTGCTGAATCTGTCGAATCCGAGAATGGCGGTAGAAACTTTCGGCATGACCGTTGCCGAGGCGATGACAGCCGGGCTGCCCGTGATTGTGCCGACAGTTGGCGGCGTTGCCGACTTGGTAGCCGACGGGGTGAATGGTTATAAGATTGATGTGTCTGAAATAGAAAGAATAACCAACAAAATCGACGAAATCTTAACCGACCGCGAGTTGTACGTTGCGCTGTCGGGCGAGGCTCTGCGGCGTTCGCGGCAATTCAGCGAGCAAAGTATGATTGAATCGATAAAAAATATAATAATTGCATGAAGAAGAAAGTGGCGATAATCGGCACGCAGGGAGTACCGGCGCAGTATGGCGGTTTTGAGTCGTTGGCGGAACATCTGATAGGGCGTAATGCGTCGGACGATATTGAATATACGGTGTTTTGCTCGAGTAAGGACTTGAGCGAGCACCCTGACCATTATAAAAACGCACGTCTGCGTTACGTCGGGCTGCATGCCAACGGCAAAGAGTCGATACCGTACGATATTGTCTCGATGCTGCGTTGCCTGTGGCGCGGCTACGACGTGCTGCTCATTCTCGGCGTGTCGGGATGCTATTTTTTACCGATTTTGCGCTTGCTCTATTGGGGTAAGATAATTGTGAACATCGACGGTTTGGAGCATCGCCGCGCCAAGTGGAGCCGGTTGGCGCGCTTCGTGTTGCGCACGTCGGAGGCAGTGGCGGTGCGGTTTGCCAACGTGGTGATTGCCGATAATAAAGGCATCGCGGACTATGTCGAGGAGACGTATCATCGGCATGCCGAGATGGTGGCGTACGGCGGCGACCATGTGTTTCGCACTGTCGGCGACGACTTCCGCACGTCGACGCTCGACGCCTACGGCTTGCGCTCGGGCGAATATGCCATCAGCGTGTGCCGGATAGTGCCCGAAAACAATTGCCACGTCGTCTTGGAGGCATTTGCCCGAACCGGGCAGACGTTGGTGTTCGTCGGCAACTGGCAGTCGAGCGACTATGGGCGAGACCTGCGCGAGCGTTATAGCGGTTGCGACAACATCCGAATACTCGATGCAATCTACGACCTGGATGTGCTCTACGTGTTGCGCAGCAATGCCGGACTGTATGTGCACGGCCACAGCGCCGGCGGCACGAATCCGTCGTTGGTCGAAGCAATGTTTTTCGGCATACCGATTTTGGCGTTCGACGTGGTGTACAACCGCGAAACGACAGCCGGCAAGGCGTGGTATTTCGGAGGCACGGATTCGCTCGTAGCCGAACTAAATCGCGACAGCGAAGAGCGAGCGTCGATGGGCGCGCAGATGCTGAGCCTGGCACGCGAGCGCTATACTTGGCATACGATAGTGAAGCAGTACGAGGCGCTTTATTATGACAAGTAGTGCAGGCGGTGTGACAATTTGTCACACGCCGCTTGTCGATTGCCTTTTGGCACGGATTATGCAAAAGCAAAGGGTGTCGAGGCGGACGTAATCCGCAAGCGACGAACAAAAGAATGTAAAACAAAAAAACATATTAGTTATGGCATTAAACATCAAACCGTTGGCAGACCGCGTCTTAGTTGAACCGGCAGCCGCTGAAGAGAAAACTGTAGGAGGAATCATCATCCCCGACACCGCAAAAGAAAAACCGTTGCAAGGCAATGTGCTCGCCGTCGGTGCAGGCACAAAAGACGAAGAAATGGTTGTCAAAGAAGGCGATAAAGTTCTCTACGGCAAATATTCGGGTACAGAACTTGAGTTTGAAGGCAAAAAGTATTTAATAATGCGCCAAAGTGACATTTTGGCAATTCTTGGATAATAAATCTGAAAAAAACTTAGAACTATGGCAAAAGAAATAAAATTTGATATTAAGGCACGCGAAGAGCTCAAAAAAGGCGTTGACGAACTTGCAAATGCAGTGAAAGTAACCCTTGGCCCGAAAGGACGCAACGTGATTATCGAAAAGAAATTCGGTGCACCGCACATTACAAAAGACGGTGTTACAGTTGCAAAAGAAGTAGAGCTCGAAGATTCGTTCCAAAATATGGGTGCTCAACTCGTTAAGGAAGTAGCATCGAAGACCGGCGACGACGCAGGCGACGGCACGACAACCGCAACCGTTCTTGCACAAGCCATTATCAATGTAGGTCTGAAGAACGTGGCAGCAGGCGCTAATCCCATCGACCTCAAGCGCGGTATCGACAAAGCTGTAGCCAAGGTGGTTGAAGGCATCAAGGCACAATCGCAAGAAGTAGACGACGATATGGCAAAAATCGAGAACGTAGCGCGTATCTCTGCCAACAACGACGCCGAAATCGGTAAACTCATTGCCGACGCAATGCGTAAGGTTAAGAAAGAAGGCGTTATCACCATCGAAGAAGCAAAAGGCACTGAAACTACTGTAAAGGTTGTTGAAGGTATGCAATTCGACCGCGGCTACATTTCGCCGTATTTCGTAACCAACACTGAAAAGATGGAATGCGAGATGGAAAATCCGTATATCTTGATTTTCGACAAAAAGATTTCGAACCTCAAAGATATGCTTCCTATCTTGGAACCGGTTGCACAAAGCGGCCGTCCGATGCTTATCATTGCAGAAGACGTCGACAGCGAAGCACTTGCAACATTGGTAGTAAACCGTCTGCGCGGTTCGTTGAAGATTTGCGCTGTTAAGGCACCGGGCTTCGGCGACCGTCGTAAAGAGATGCTCGAAGACATCGCAGTGCTCACGCACGGTGTGGTTATTTCGGAAGACAAAGGTCTTAAACTCGATATGGCAACTATCGATATGCTCGGCGAAGCTGAAAAAGTTACCGTCGACAAAGAAAATACGACAATCGTTAACGGCAAGGGCGACAAAGAACTCATTGCCGAGCGCGTTGCACAAATCAAGGCACAAATTGAGAAAACAACGTCGGACTACGACCGCGAAAAGCTTCACGAACGTCTTGCCAAGTTGGCAGGTGGCGTAGCAGTGCTCTACGTAGGAGCTCCGTCGGAAGTCGAGATGAAAGAGAAGAAAGACCGCGTCGACGACGCATTGAGCGCAACTCGCGCAGCCGTAGCCGAAGGTATCGTTCCCGGCGGCGGTGTGGCATACATCCGTTGCGTTGAGTCGCTCGAAACGCTCCAAGGCGACAACGATGACGAAAATACCGGTATCCAAATCGTAAAACGTGCAATCGAAGAGCCGCTTCGTCAGATTGTTGCCAACGCAGGTCTCGAAGGCGCAATTATCGTACAAAAAGTGAAAGACGGCGCCGGCGACTTCGGCTTCAACGCACGCACCGACAAGTATGAAAACTTCTTCGAAACCGGCGTAATCGACCCGGCAAAGGTAACACGTGTTGCCCTCGAGAACGCAGCATCGATTGCAGGTATGTTCTTGACAACGGAATGTGTGATTTCTGACAAGAAAGAAGAAAACCCCGCACCCGCAATGCCTAATCCCGGCATGGGCGGCATGGGAATGATGTAAAAAATAAGTTACTAATAGAAAAAGAGTTGTGTCACGCTCGGCACAACTCTTTTTTTGTATATATAGACTATTATTTTTCAACGCTCAGCATATCGCAGACATGAAATCCCGTGAAGTCGTTGATGGTTAGATGGGCTTTACCTTCGATTTTGTCGTAGGGCAGAGTCGTTGCCAATCCGATGACCGTAGCCCCGGCGCGGATACCCGACTCAATACCCGAAATGCTGTCTTCAAATACGTAGCACGATTCCGGCGCCACGCCGATTGCTTTTGCCCCAAGAAGATAAGGCTCGGGGTCGGGTTTCGAATGCGATACCATATCGCCGGTAACTACCGCGTCGAACATTTCGCGAAATCCCGGATTCTGAGCGTAAAGGTTGTCCATCTTTTTCTGCGAACTGCTTGTGACAATAGCTATGCGAAACTGATTCCGCTTGAGTTCGTTGATGAAACGAATCGCTTCGGCAAAAGGCTTGTAGCGCATATTGATTTCAAAATCTTTGATACGTTCGAGAATGTCTTGCTTAACATCGTTGTCGGGGAAATAATCGGCAAGGATGCGCTGAAGCGTGTTGCCCTTGATGGCGATGGCAAAATTTTCGACACCGGTAGGGTACAATTTATCGATGTCCGACCAAAATTGAGTGTAAATACTCTCGCTGTCGACAACAACTCCGTCTAAATCAAAGAGGACTCCTTTCGTCATAATATAGCTCTGAATTAAGTACTAAATGAAGCATTTTGACTGCAAAGTTAATAAAAAGGGGCCAAATACCGCCATGTAGCATACTGCCAATCTTGTTTTTCCGTTCGATTTGCAGTAATTTTACAAAAAATTAGCGAAAGAATGGTCGAAACATATAATATACGCGTAGTTCCGCGCGTTGCCACCGACGGCGAGCAAGTAGCATTGGCAGTTGCTCGGCAAGCCGGAGTGGCGCGCGAACGCATCAAGTCGCATCGCATAGTGCGTCGGTCGATAGACGCTCGAGGACGTCAAGTGTATGTCAATTTGTCGGTGCTATGCAGCATCGACGAGCCGATGCCGGAAGGTTTAGGCAAAAAGAATTACAACTATGGCAACGTAGCCGACAAGCCGGCATGTGTTGTCGTAGGAGCCGGACCCGGCGGACTCTTTGCCGCACTACGTTTGATAGAGTCGGGCATTAAGCCGATAGTGTTAGAGCGCGGGAAGGATGTCGATTCACGCCGATTGGATTTGGCAAACATTTCGCGAAAAGGCATTGTCGACGAAGATTCGAACTACAGTTTCGGCGAAGGCGGAGCAGGCGCATACAGCGACGGCAAACTCTATACTCGCAGTAAGAAACGCGGCGATGTTACTCGTATTCTGCAGATATTTAATCGGTTCGGAGCGTCGGACGACATCCTTATAGATGCGCATCCACACATCGGTTCCGACCGATTGCCGAAGATAATCAAGGCAATGCGCGAGCAGATAATTTCGAGCGGCGGCGAGGTGCATTTCTCGACGCGCGTCACTCGTTTGCTTGTCGAAGACGACACGGTTGTCGGCGTTGAGTGTAGTGCCGGTGAGCAATATGTCGGACCGGTAATTCTGGCAACCGGGCATTCCGCTCGCGATGTCTATCGTATGCTGCACGACTCCGGGATAGCATTGGAAGCCAAGGGAATAGCCGTCGGCGTTCGCCTTGAGCATCCGCAGCATTTAATCGACCAAATACAGTATCATAGCAAAGAAGGACGCGGCAAATATTTGCCGGCTGCTGAATATACGTTTGTTACACAAGTCGATGGTCGTGGCGTCTATTCTTTCTGTATGTGCCCGGGCGGAATTGTCGTTCCGGCTTCGACAGGACCAAATCAGCAAGTTGTCAATGGAATGTCGCCGGCAAATCGCGGCACGCGTTGGTCAAATTCCGGAATGGTGGTCGAGGTTCGTCCGGAAGACCTTGATGCCCGATTCGGACAATATGGCGTTTTGAAAGTTATGGCATTTCAGGAATATTTGGAGCAACTCTGCTATGAGCAGTCGGGTGGTCTGAATGCTGCGGCACAGCGTATGGCGGATTTCGTCGAAGGGCGTGCGTCTGTCGACTTGCCACGCACGTCGTATGCGCCCGGAATACATCCGTCACGACTTGATAAATGGTTGCCCGATTTCGTGGGAAAACGCCTTCAAACGGCATTCCGCAAGTTCAATCAAATGCGCCGAGGATTTTTGACTAACGAGGCTGTCTTGATTGGCGTAGAGTCGCGTACATCTTCGCCCGTACGCATACCGCGCGACAGCGAAACCATGCACCACGTGACGCTCAAAGGCTTATACCCGTGCGGCGAGGGTGCCGGTTATGCCGGGGGAATAGTTTCGGCGGCAATCGACGGAGAAAGATGCGCCGAAGCGGTGGCTCAAACAATGGCTTGATATAAATAATAGCACTCCAAGAGTCGAGAAAATCTTGGAGTGCTACTTTTTGGTGTTCTATCGAATTTACTTAATAAGATATTGCGAACTGATAGATTGATATTCGTGGACGCGTCGAATTGTGTCGGCGAATAACGGGGCAATAGATAGAATTGTTGCCTTATGACAATTTTTGTTGTAAGGAATGCTGTTTGAGAAAATAATCTCGGTCAGCGAGCAATTGTCAACTCTTTCGGAAGCGGGGTCGCTCATAATAGCGTGGCTTGCAAGAGCGCGAACCGATTTTGCACCGTTTTCCATCATAAGGTTTGCCGCTTTTGTAATTGTTCCGGCAGTGTCGACCATATCGTCGATAAGGATTACGTCTTTACCGTTTACATCACCGATGACGGTCATGTTTTCAACAACGTTGGCTTTTGCTCTTTGTTTGTGGCACAACACGAGGGGTACATTGAGATATTTTGCGTAGCTGTTTGCACGTTTTGCGCCGCCAACGTCGGGTGTTGCTATTACCAAATTCGGCAATTTCAACGATTGGATATAAGGAATGAAGATAGATGAAGCATATAGGTGGTCTACCGGCACGTTGAAGAAGCCTTGAATTTGGTCGGCGTGTAAGTCCATTGTGATGAGTCGGTCGATACCGGCTGTGCTAAGTAGGTCGGCAACGAGCTTTGCGGCAATCGAAACGCGAGGCTTGTCTTTGCGGTCTTGGCGTGCCCATCCGAAATAGGGAATTACTGCAATCACCGAACGCGCGGAAGCGCGTTTTGCTGCATCAATCATCAAAAGAAGTTCCATGAGATTGTCGGTGTTGGGGAACGTCGATTGTACCAAGAAAACTTCGCAACCGCGAATAGACTCTTCGAACGATACTTCGAACTCGCCGTCGGCAAAGTGTTGGATGTTCATTTTGCCGAGTTCTACACCAAGTTCTTTACAAATCTCTTCGGCCAAATACTGAGATTTTGTGCCAGAGAAGACTTTGAATGGAGGTAAATTGTTGTTCATAACCTTTGGCAGAAATTTTTTACAAAAGTAGTCATTTAACCGTTTAAAAACAAGAAATACTATAAATTTAAAAAGCGGCTCTCTGATTTTGTCGGAGATGCCGCTTATAGCCTATTGTCGTTTTGTCGATTTTTTTTGAGATATTTTGAGCTTCCAAATAGCTGCGCTGTTGGGCTGTAGGTCGATGGCGAAAGGCTCGTCGGGCGACAACGTCTTTCGAACGCGTTTGCCGGAAATGAGTTCGGTTGCCATGAAAGTTCCTCTACCGATAGACAGTGTGTCGAAAGCGTGCTGTGGAATCGTGAATTGACAATCGTAGCGCTCGTAGCCGAAGTTTAATGCCACGACAATAACTTCCGAACCATACGAGCGTATGTAGGCATAAACCCTATGTGGATTTATGGTCGGATTGTTGTAGTTGACATACATAATGTCGAAGAAATCGCCTTTTGCAATGGCTTTTTCGCGAGTTGCCAAGTTGAGAATCGTAGAATATGTTTTGCGCAATTCTATTTCTTCCGAGGTGAGCTTGCTGTCGTCGCACTTGCCCTTGTTGTACCAGCGACGTACAGTTGGAACACTCCAATAGTCAAAGATTGTTGTACGTCCGTCTTGTCCGCTGAATCCTTCGGCATCGTTTGCCGGTTCGCCCAATTCTTGTCCGTAATATATCATCAATGGACCGCGACTCATTGTTGCAATTGCTGTAAGCGAAGGAATTGCCAAAGCCGGGTCGGAAGCATAGAACCGGGAAGCGAAACGTTGTTCGTCGTGATTCTCCAAGAAGTTTAGCATGTGGTTCGATATGCCTTCTACTGTCTGCCAACACGACGAAAGTTGTGCGGCAGAAATGTTTCCACATCTGATGCCGCGAAGCGTGTCGTAGAGATTTACTTTGTCGTAAAGATAATCGAATCCGCCGCGGTAGATGTAGTCGCGATAAATAGCAACATCGTAGAGTTCGGCAATGAAAATCGTTTCGGGGAAGCGACTTTTCACCGACTTGATAGCCCAATCCCAGAAATCGACAGGCACCATATGTGCCATATCGCAGCGGAACCCGTCGACGCCTTTACTTGCCCAAAAACGCAAAATGTGTAGCATCTTAAACCACGTATCGGGTGTTGGCGAGAAATGAGTAGTGTGGTTGCCGTAGTCGATACCATAGTTGAGTTTTATGGTTTCGTACCAATCGTTGCACGACGGGAAAGCATTGAAGCAGTCGTTGCCCGAAGCCTTTGCGGGGAATTCATAGTAGGAGCCTTCGCCGGAGCCTAAGTCTATACTTGGCGAGAACTTTTGCCGTGGAATGTAGTAGAAATTGTTCGCCGGCGAGAAGAAGAAGTCGGTATTGTCGCCTGCGCCGAAGTCTTCGATGCCGGCGGGTGCACTGTCGCTATGATATTGACGTGAAACGTGGTTGGGCACAAAGTCGATAATGACTTTCATCCCGTTGTTGTGAATACGGTCAACCAATGCTTCGAATTCTTTCATTCTGTCGGGCACCGACACTGCCAAGTCGGGGCAGACATCGTAGTAGTCCTTAATGGCGTATGGCGAGCCGGCATTACCTTTTACAATATGAGGATTGTCTTTATTTATACCAAATGATGAATAGTCGGTACTTGTGGCATGTTCAAGAATACCTGTGAGCCATATATGTGTGACGCCTAATTCTTTCAACGATGTTAATACAGTGTCGTTGATGTCGTTAAGTTTGCCGCAGCCGTTTTGCTCTATTGTGCCATTGGCTACGCAGTGCTCATTCGTATTGGTGAATGTGCGTGGGAAAACTTGATAAATAACAAATTTTGAATTCATGTCGTAATGTTCAATTAGCATATGTAAGCCTTATTGTGATGCTTCGTTAGAAATAAACAACCTTTAATCGGTATGTAATATCGTATCGTCTATAATGGTGCACACATTCGGGGCTCAATTGCTCTCGCAAAGTTAAGTTTTTCTTTTTAATCGTACAAATTATGGTTCATGTTATTTTGTTAAGATTTTTTTGAATAATGAAATGTGTGAATAGAATACTGAAAGCAATTTGTGTCAATTTGCAATTTTTGAAAAGGAAAAGTGGGATGAATGTTGCAATATTAGAAATGAATGCTTAACTTTGTTATGCAAATAACGAGAGTGTATGAAAAAATTGTTAGGAATACTATTGTCGACGGGTGTGGCATTCAGCGCAAATGCCGCTGTGCCGCAAGAAGTGAGAAATATGGTAGACGGTGGAGCGTTTGCTGCCGTAGAAAAGTTGCTGTCGGAAAATCCCGGCACGATAACCGCTGTAGAGGCTGATTCTTTGCGCGCCATAATGCATCGCGTTAGAGGCGATTTTGAAAATACATATGAAGAGGGTGTAGCCCTTATTCAAAAGAAATTTCCTCACACAACTCGCGAAATGATTGACGCGTGGGCTAAGAAGAAATATATAGAAGTTCGTAATATTGATGGTGTCGACCGTGTATTCAACAAGACGGTTTCGAATTTGGACCGCTTGGTGCCTGAACTGTCTAAACATAGAAAAGCCGAAGCCTATGCAGGCTTTCGCGAACTCGAAGAGGCTGCGCTCAAAGCAATCAATGTGTCGAGCGATAAGGGCTTATCGTTGCCGGTAAAAGTGACGCTGCGTTTTTCTGCTACCGTTAAGCCGGATGCAGTGCCTGCCGGCAGTGTTGTAAGGGCATGGTTGCCATTCCCCGTAGAGTCGGAGCGCCAATCGGATGCCACTCTGATTTCGTCGTCCGACAAAGCTACTTTCTCTCAGGGAAGTGTTCATAATACGGTTTATATGGAGAAAAAAGCCGTAAAGGGCAAAGAAACACGTTTCGAGATTGTTGTGTCATATAAGACTCGTTCGCAATACTATAGTAAAGACTATATTGCTGCACACAAGTCTGACTACGACAAAAATTCGGAATTCTATAAGAAATACACTTCAGCGGAGTATCCGCACATAGTGGTAAACGACCAAATGCGCCAATTGGCGAAGTCGATAGTTGGCAACGAAACCGACCCATTGCGTCAAGCATCCTTGATTTATGAGTGGGAAGACACCTATTTCCCATGGGCAGGTGCTCGCGAGTATAGCACAATCCCCTGCATTCCGCAATATGTATTGGAGATGGGGCATGGCGACTGCGGACAAGTGTCGTTGCTCTACATCTCGCTGCTAAGGTCGTTAGGCATTCCGGCACGATGGGAGAGCGGTTATATGCTCGAAGAACATTCGGCAGGTATGCACGATTGGGCTGAAGTATACTACGAAGGCATCGGTTGGGTGCCGGTCGATATGTCGTTCGGATTGCTGAAATCAAACCGTGAAGAGGCAGTGATGGATTTCTACAAAACCGGTCTCGACTATATGCGCTTTGCGTCGAACAAAGGCGTTGGCGGAATTCTCAGCCCGGCAAAAAAATGGGTGAGAAGCGAAACCGTCGACTTCCAACTCGGCGAAGTGGAATGGGATGGTGGAAACATGTTCTACTACGAAGATTGGCAACCTAAAGTTGAAATGATAAGCATCGAACGTTGATATGAAACAAATTAAGATATTTTTGCTGTGCGTAGCATCGTTTGCTGCAACGATATCTGCGCAGACTATGCCCGGCGATATCGTTGAATCAGTCAGAAGCCGATATGCACCCGACAAGAGAGTTGCTGTATGGACTCTTAAAGCGGAGTTGGCGGCTGATAGTTCTGTTGTGGTCCGAGGAGATGTTGAAAATCGTCAAGCCGTAGCCGACATCGCCGCTGCATTAACCTCTGCCGGGTACACATTCCGCGATTCGATAACGGTATTGCCCGACGAAACTGTGAAAAAGCCATGGGCACTCGTCTCGATTTCGGTGGCATGCATGCGCGGACGTGCTGCCAGTAGTGCCGAACTCGTGTCGCAAGCAATTATGGGAACTCCAATGCGAGTGCTCAAATCAGAAGATGGTATGTCGCTTGTGCAGACTCCCGACAATTATTTGGGCTATATGACAGATTCATCGATGACACTGCTCAGTGATGAAGAATTTGCGCAGTGGCGCAGTTCGAAGCGTTGCGTCGTAACGGCTTACCAAGCATCGCTTTATTCAGACGCCAAGGCAGACGAATCGTGTATAGTTTCGGATTTGCTTCTTGGTAACATTCTGAAATTTGTCGAAAAGAAAGGTAAATTCATCAAGGTTGAACTGCCCGACGGGCGTCAAGGATATGTTAAGAAAAATGACATTAGCGACTTCGCCGAATGGGTGGACAGAAAATTCGACATCAATCTCATCGAACGAAATGCGCGTCGTATGATGGGGTCGCCATACCTTTGGGGCGGAATGTCGTCGAAGATGGCAGACTGTTCCGGATTTGTCAAGACGGCATATTTTTCTAACGGCATAATCCTTCAACGCGATGCCTCGCAACAAGTACATACCGGCGGTAAGATAGATTGGCACGATTGGGCGCAGCAGGCTCAAAAAGGCGATTTGATTTTTATCGGTACAAAGTCGGGTAGAGTAACGCACGTTGCGATGTATCTCGACAAAGGCAAGTATATTCACAGTTCGGGAAGAGTGAAGATAAACAGCATGGACCCGAATGCTGACGACTATTTGGATTATACGTTTATCTCTATGTCGAGAATAAACGGTTATGTGGGAACAAAAGGCATTACGGCTGTGAAATCGCATCCGTGGTACATAAAATAATACATCCGTGGTACATAAAAATAATATATATGGATAGGAGAAAATTTCTAAAAGGAACAGCTTTAGGACTGATTGCGTTATCAAGCCCGATATCAATATCAGCAGCAGGCGAAGCAACAAGACTAGTCCCCAAAAGAGGACGACTCAATCTGTCGTTCAAACCGTATGAGTTGAAATTGCGACATTCGTTCAACTTGGCAAAATACAGCCGCACGACAACGCCCGACGTCTTGGTACAACTCGAATACGACGGCATTATCGGCTATGGCGAAGCGTCGATGCCTCCTTATCTTGGTGAATCGATTGCTTCGGTGTGCGAATTCCTCGGCAAACTTGATTTGTCGCAATTCACCGACCCGTTTAGAATCGAAGAAATTTTGGCATATGTCGACAGCGTTGCACCCAACAATCGTGCCGCAAAAGCATCGGTCGATATTGCTTTACACGACTTGCTTGGAAAAATAATGGGGCAACCTTGGTATAAGATTTGGGGATTGTCGCCCGAAAAAGCGCCTAACACATCGTTCACTATCGGTATTGATACCGCCGAAGTGGTGCGCAAAAAGGTAGACGAAGCTGCTCCATACAAAGTGTTGAAGGTTAAAATGGGGTTGGACAACGACAAAGAACTTGTCGAAATCATTCGCTCAAAAACCGACCGTCCGATATGCGTCGATGCCAATCAAGGTTGGGACGACAAAGAAAAAGCATTGGAAATGTGCCATTGGCTTGCCGAGCGCAATTGCTTGTTTGTGGAGCAACCGATGCCCAAAGAGAAAATCGATGAAACGGCTTGGTTGCGCGAGCGCAGTCCGCTTCCTATCATTGCCGACGAATTTCTCCAACGCTTGCCTGACGTGCTTCGTGCAAAAGAAGCCTATGATGGCATTAATATTAAACTGATGAAGAGCACCGGTATGCACGAAGCCTATAAGATGGCTGTACTTGCTCGTTCGTTGGGTATGAAAGTGATGCTCGGATGTATGACCGAAACGTCGTGTGCTGTGAGCGCTGCTGCCCAACTTGCACCGATGGTAGATTGGGCTGATTTGGACGGAAACCTTCTCATTGCCAACGATTGCTTTGACGGTATGAAGATTGTCGACGGTAAGGTTACGCTAACCGACCGTCCCGGTATTGGCGTTCTTCCGATTTAGGGCATTCTTTTAGCGAATATTGCGTGGCGACCCTGCGCTGACATACCGTCAGCCCCGGTCGCCACACTTGCACCTAAATACAACTCTTAGCTATCTGGATATCAGTGTTTGTAAATAACCGGAAGGCTACCCTGGTACCCCGGGGTAGTTTTTATTACCTTTGTGGTTTGATTGTAAGAGACTGTCTAACAACCAAAAGTTAGGCAGTCTCTATTTTATACACAAAATCTTAAGATTTAGGCTGCATTTGCCACTACTGATATAAATTTTGGGTAAAAGTTTATATCAGGGCTCGTATAAAGT
>SFJG01000136.1 GCA_004555955.1 Bacteroidales bacterium
AGCTTGGAGAGCTTGCGGCACTCGGTTAACCCCACCTTGACGCTTGCGTCTAGGTGGGGACAGACACAACCCCAAAGACAAAATGAGCTAAGTCGCATAGATTTTGCTCATTGTCCGGGCTAAGTCGGAGACTTTGCTCTCCACCATACACACCACTATGTTATCACAACCGAACCCCTCCGAGGTTCGTGACCGTGTATGTAGGGGCTCCCCCATGTTAACCCTCTCCGAGGCTGAACATGGGGTTTACCACAATCGACGCGTCTCCGACGCTTTGCATCGGCATCGTATCTTCGACACGACGCCGATGTCCACTCATCCGCTCCCACTCTTACCTCTTACCCCTTACCTCTCCACTCTTTTTTACCTCTTCACATTTTTTTTATTAAAAAAATTTGTCATATAGAAAAAATAATTATACATTTGCGAGCATAATGCAAATAAACACAAATGCAAACAGGTAATATTACTATTTCATGATTCCTAAGTTTTCTCAGGACTTTCTATAGACAGCCACGTTGCTATCGTGTTTACACACTTTTTGAACTATGAAAAAACTGTTCTTGCTGATACTCACACTCCTGACGCTCTCCGCTACGGCTCGTGGCGAAGAACTTCGTTATAGTGTGGGTATTAATTTCCGCCAAAACATCCACACTCTCGATATCGATATGTTTGGCAACCGCAAAAACCTCGACGAAATCCTTGAGAGTATGAAGCGTAACGCGTCGGATACGTCGGTCTATCTGCGCCGTATCATCGTGGTCGGTGGTGCTTCGCCCGAAGGTTCTATCAAACGTAACAAGGAACTCTCCGAACGCCGTGCCGCTACGCTTTTCAGCTATCTCGCCTCGCGCGTTAACCTCCCCGACTCGCTCAAAGCCACCACATTCCTCGGCCGTGACTGGGAAGGCCTTATCCGCCGCGTCGAAGCCGACACGCTGACGCCTTACCGCGACGACTGTCTCCGTCAACTCTACAAAATCTATACGGAACTATCTCACGACCCGAAGCTCGAAGACGCCGGGCTCAAAGAACTCCGCACTATGCACGGCGGCGCTTGCTGGAAGTATATGTATCAACATCATTTCCCGCCGTTGCGTGCTTCAAAAATCCAACTCTGGTACGAGAAACACCATCCCGTGCCCGTTATCCCCGACCCGGAAATCAACCTTATTCCCGTCACTGTTCGCGGATTTAACGACAACTTCCGCCCGAAATACGAATTCGACACTATCGTGCCGGAGGTCTGCCGCCCGTTCTATATGGCAATCAAGACCAACATGCTCTACGACGCGGCGCTCGTGCCTAACATCGGCGCCGAATTCTACCTCGGCAAACGTTGGTCGGTGGCTGCTAACTGGAAATACTCCTGGTGGAAGACCGACCGCAAGCACTGGTACTGGCGTACTTACGGCGGCGATTTCGAAATCCGCAAATGGTTCGGTAAACTCGCTAAGGAAAAACCGCTCCAGGGTCACCACCTCGGCGCTTACGCCCTCGCTACTACCTACGACTACGAAACAGGTGGCACGGGCTACATCGGCGGTCGCCCCGGCGGCGATATCTGGGACAAATGCGACTGGGGCGTGGGTCTCTCCTACGGCTACTCGATTCCCGTTCGCCGTCGCCTGAACATCGACTTTACTCTCGGTGTCGGTTACTTTGCAGGATACTATTATGAATATAAGCCCATCGACAACTGTTACGTTTGGCAAGCCACGAAGAAGCACAAATACTTCGGTCCCACAAAGGCGGAAATCTCCCTCGTTTGGCTCATCGGCTGCGACAACGTTAACCCGGGCAAGAAAGGAGGTCGCCGATGAAACGCTTTAGCCTTTATCTGCTCGCCGCTCTCGCTACGGTGCTCTGCAGTTGCGAACATAAGGAACTCTGTTACCATCACCCCCACGAAGCGCGCATTCGCGTGGTGTTCGACTGGCAAGACGCCCCCGAGGCTAATCCTCGCGGTATGTGCGTGCTCTTCTACCCCGAATCGGGCGGCGCTCCCGTGCGCTACGACTTCGCCGGTGCCGAGGGTGGCTACGTTACGCTTACTGCCGGAAAATATCGCGTTCTTTCGTACAACAACGACACGGAAGCCGTGCTCTTCTATAACTATAACAGCTACGACACGTACGGTGCTTACACTCGTGAGGGTAACCCGCTCGAACCTATCTACGGCAACGGCGCTAACTACGCTCCCCGTGCTGCCGGTACTGAGGACGAACGCGTCGTGATTTGCCCCGACATGATGTGGGGTAGCAACACCAACACGGTCGAAATCGACGGCTCCGGCGTCTGCCTTAACCCCGACGAGGTCGTTATGGTGCCTCGCGAAGACGGCTCCGGCGAACTTCAAGAAGAATACATCATCAAACTATACCCGCACGAACTGACGTGCATCTATACTTATGAGGTGCGCAACGTCAACAACCTTGCCTATATGGACCAAATGTGCGGTACCATCTCGGGTATGGCGGGCGCTATGACGTTCTCCACCGAGGCGCTCCCCACCGAATGTGTCACCCTGCCCTTCGAGTCGTACAAATACGACGACAAGACCGTAGTCGGCACGTTCTTCACCTTCGGCCACAATGCCGACAACACCGAGCCGCACAAGATGGCATTCTACGTGGTGATGAGCGACGGTGGCAAGTATGTGTTTAAAGACTCCGAGCGCTACAACGTGACCGACCAAGTCAACAACGCTCCGAACCGACGCCGTGTGCATATCATCATCGACGGACTCGACCTGCCAACGCCTATCACCGGCGACTCCGGATTCACGCCATCTGTCGACGACTGGGTTGACGTAAACTACGACATCGAAATGTAGACCCTTAATGCGAAGTTTTATATTAAAAACTAAATAAACCTATTAATTAATTAATTTTTTACTAACCTAATTTTTTTAGTTATGAAGAAACTCTTTTTATTGGCATGGCCAATTGCGTTAGCAGCAGTAAGTTGCTCTAACGAAGAAGTTGTTAGCGTAAACAATGACGCTAATGAAATTACGTTCGCGGTAGTAGCTAACAACTCTACTCGTGCTTTGAATGATTCAA
>SFJG01000137.1 GCA_004555955.1 Bacteroidales bacterium
ATCATTGCCGTGACGTTCTGCGGCGCCGCTTCGCCCGAAGGTAAGGCTGACCTTAATCGCCGCCTCTCGCACGAACGTATGCTTGCGCTCGAACGTGCCATCACCGCTAAGGTCAGTATCCCGGCTGCGAAAATCCGTCACGACGACCAATACATTCCGTGGGGGTATCTCATCAGTAACGTAAAACATTCCGACCTCGAAGGTCGCGACGAAGCGGTACGCATCATGGCGCAATATCGACGCGGCGTCGATTCGGAAACTATCGTCGAACGCCTTCGCCAAATCGGCGGCGGCTCGCTCTGGTCGGAAATCTCTCGCCGTTACTTCAGCGGAATGCGCAAGTCGTGCGCCGTCGTAACCATCATTATTGCCGACGACACACCCGATGAAGACTTCGACAACGAGCCACAGAAGCAGGAAATGATGCCTATCATCTTCCTCGACGACACTGCGCGCGTCTATACGCCCACGCCGGCGCCCGTCAATCCGCAACCTACCGTCGTCAAACCTGTTGCTCCGCAACCTGCGCCCGCCAAGGTCGACACCGTGCGTCACGAAAAGAACCGTTTCTACCTGCGCACCAATCTTTTAGGTTGGGCTACGCTTAACGCCAATGCGGCTATCGAGGTGGATTTCGGCCGTCGTTGGTCGTTCGCTTTTGCCACCCACGGCACGTCGCTCGACTATTTCTCGCGTTCGCTCAAATTCCGCACGCTCTCGTTCCGACCCGAGTTCCGCTATTGGCTTACCGGACGCGACGGCTGGTTTGTCGGCGCTCACGCGGCAATGACATACTTCAACTTCGCCTTCGACGACGATTACCGCTACCAAGACCATAACGGCACAAATCCCGCGCTCGGCGGCGGCATCTCGCTCGGCTATCGCAAACCTATCGGCAAACGCGGTCGCTGGCGCTTGGAATTCGAACTCGGCGGCGGAGTCTACAAACTTAAATACGACAAATTCGTCAACGGCAAAAACGGTGCACTCGTCGGGACCTACGACAAGACATTCTACGGCGTCGACAACGCCGCCATCAGCATCGTCTACACCTTTGACCGCAAACATGGGAGGAACGCACGATGAATAAATTCCTCCGACATATCACGCTTTTGACAATTGCCCTGCTCGCCTTGGCAAGTTGCGACGTGCACGAATATCCAGGCAACGTCGACCGGACCGCGCAATTCGTCCTGCACCTACGCTACGACACCGAAATGCCTATCTATCAGGAGATTCGCTACCTCACCTCGCGTAATCCCGAAAACGAAGAGCCGCGCGACGTGCGCTACATCATCAACGCATACCGCCGTTCGGAAACACGCGACGTAAGCCGCATCCCCGACGCCACATTCGTATTCACCTCGTCTGGACCGACTACGTGCTCGGCGACACTCAGACCGACTACTTCTACAACACCGACGACTTCGCCGAAATCCAACTCACCTCGAAGTCGAACTATGTAGGCAGCACCGACAAACGCGACACATTCCGCGGCGAACTCACTACGTCGCTCTATAACGTCGACGAGCTAACCGGCTCGTTCGGCGAGGCAACAATCGATATGCGTCGCCCGATGGCAAAATTCAAATTCATCTCAACCGACTATCCCGAATTCGTGCGCCAAATGCTTATGCGTCAGGCTAAAAAAGACGCCGCCGAAGGCAAAGCACCCGCCAACGACGAAACCCGAACAATCGACCCCGACGACTACAACGTCGTGTTCCGATACTCGGGATTTATGCCCTGCTCATTCAACATGTTCACTAATAAGCCCGCCGACTCGTGGACCGGCGTGGCATTCTCAAGCCGACTCGTCAAAATCAACGAACAAGAAGCCGAACTCGGTTTCGACTACGTCTTCGTCAACGGCTCGGAAGCAAAAGTTAGCGTATGCGTTGAAGTATATGACAGCGAAAACAACCTGTTAGCAAACATTAATCCCATCGAAGTACCCCTCGTGCGCAGCCAATTGACCATAGTCCGCGGCGAGTTCCTTACCTCGAAAGCAACCGGTGGTGTCGGCATCGTGCCCGACTTCGACGGCGAATACAACATAGTTATACCCTAATATATAGAACAAACATATTATTAACATAAATATTTAGCGTATGAAAAAAATCTTCTACTGCCTGTGCGCAGCATCAGCGATGCTCTTCACAGCTTGTTCAGACGAAGCAGTCAATGCTCCGGTAGAAGGCGAAAGCCTCGTAACAATCACCACACAGCTCCCCGCTGACCTCGGCACTCGTACTTTCGGCGACGGAATGACAGCTACAAACCTTACCTATGCTGTTTACGAAAAAGACTCGCAAACTCCGCTTATCGTAAGCACAGACCAAGTGACTTTCTCAGGACTTACCGCTACGGTAAACCTTCGCCTTGCTAACGGCAAGTCGTACGACCTCGTGTTCTGGGCTGACGCTGCAGACGCTCCCTACACTTTCAATGCTGCTTCTCAGACAGTTAGCATCAACTATGATGGTGTAACTTCCAACCTCGAGAACCGCGACGCATTCTTTGCTCACGAAGACGATCTCCTCGTCAACGGTACCATTAACAAAACTATCCAACTCAAACGTCCGTTTGCGCAACTCAACATCGGTGCGACCGACTACGCAGAAGCAACAGATGCCGCTTTCACAACCACTTCATCGGCTGTTATGGTTAACCACGTTGCTAACGCCCTTAACATACACACAGGCGATGCTACCGGTGACGAAACTATCACTTTCGCCGATGCAGCAGTGCCTGCCGACACTGAGAGATTCCCGGTTGATGGCGTCAACGCAGACTACCTCGCTATGAACTACCTTCTCGTGGACGATACCAAGCAACTCGTTGACGTTGAGTTCACTGCAAAAAGCACAAAAGGGGAAACAATCACTCGCTCGTATGCAAACGTGCCCGTACAACGCAACTATCGTACCAACATATACGGTAACATCCTTACCGAAGAGGCTAACTTCAACATCGTAATCGCCCCCGAATTCGCAACTCCCGACTACGGACCTGTTGAAGTAGCTACAGCTGCCGACCTTGCTACAGCAGTTACTGCCGGCATGCCTATTAAATTGACTGCCGACGTTGCTCTTACCTCAACTCTTACTATCCCGGCAGGCAAAGAAGTAACAATTGACCTCAACGGCAAAACGTTGAAAACAACTCCGGAAAGTGCAGTGTCCGTTGAAGACGGTAGTGTATTGAATTTATCAGATGGTAAGGTAAGCAGCACAACGCAAGGCGAGGCATATTCGTCGATATGTGTAGGAAACACAGGAAAAGTGACTGTAGATAATGTTCAGTTCGTTTCCGACGGTTCACTCTTCTTGGTTGCTGATTATTCAGACGTAACAATTAAAAACTCTTCTCTTAAAGCTCAAGCATGGTGCGTTGCAACAAATGCTTCGACCCCGACTCAAAATCCGACAATCTTGTTGGAAAACTGTACTTTCGAGAGCGAAACTCCGGTCATGGTTAACGTTCCGAGTTCGCTTACTCTTGATGGATGTACTTTGAACGGTAGATGGCAAGGTCTTATGGTTCGCGGTGGTACGGCAGTCATTAAAAACAGCCATATCAACGTAAATTATGCAGCAGCCGACGCCGCCACAATGGCAACCAAATATGCAAGCAGAAATTGGGGCTCAGGCAATAATGTCCCTGTTGCAGCCGCTACTTTTGGCAACAGAACGACAAATGCATATCAATATGCAACCAATGTAACAGTTGAAAATAGCAATTTCAACGTACAAGGTGATAATGCATCGTTGTTCCCGGCAGTTTACATCTATGCAAACAGCGGCGATGGCATCGGCGTAACGCTAACCTACGACGCAGCAACGACCTTCACAGGCGGAAGTAAGAACATTGCAGTAGGCAGCACAAACGTAAAAATCAACGGCACGGCAGCTACGGTAACCGAATAGCGAGTCGTCTCATAAATAAAACGAACCCCGAAGTCGGCATCCCGGCTTCGGGGTTTGTTAGTTATAAAGCAAAAAATATCGGTTAAGAAAAACATCATCATCGTGTCGAAAAAGCGATGTCGATGCAAAGCTCCGATTGGTCGCGCCTCGGTGCGACCGGGCAGGCGTGTGCATGTAAAGCGGGTTGCCGATTATCTACATAATACGGAGCGGTCGTAGGGTCGCGCCTCGGTGCGACCGGGCAGGCGTGTAGAAGCCAATTGGGTTATCGCCAAGATGCAAGCTCTCCACTCTTAGCTCATACCTCTTACCTCGTCCCTCTCGATGACGTCAAGATGCAAGCTTGGAGAGCTTGCGGTACTCGGTAAACCCCACCTTGCCGCTTGCGGCTAGGTGGGGACAGCCTGAAAATAAAAAATCAATGAGC
>SFJG01000045.1 GCA_004555955.1 Bacteroidales bacterium
ACAAAACCGTTATCTTCTTCTCGCCGCAGCGCGCAGCCGCCGACAAGTGGCTCATCTCGCCCGCACAGGTGATTCGCGAAGGCTACGAATGGCACGTCAAGGCAAAGGCATACTCGACCTATCCGGAAAAAGTGGAATTCTGCATTTCCGAGTCGCCCGAACCGGCAAACTTCACCATGCTCGACCAAGAACAGTTGCCCGAAGGCTACTGGCAGACCTATTCGCTCGACCTCGGTGCTTATGCCGGCAAGACGGTCTACCTCGGCATTCACTATATCTCAAACGATGCCTTCTTGGCGCAAGTCGACGACTTCTATGTAGGTCCCGGCGAGGACGGCGCTTCGGGCTTTGTCGGCAATGTGGAACATTATAACATTACGCTCGATGGAAACAATGTTGAATCGACACAATCGACCAATTACACGTTCACGGCATTGGCAAACGTCAATCACGTGTTCGGAGTTGCGGCACACTATGTGTCGGGTACCTCTGAAACGGCATTCTACAACTACCAAGCGCAGGGCGGCGTTGCCGGCCTTGAGCGCATGGGCATAACCGTTGCCGGCAAGAAGGGCGCAATCGCTGTCGCTACCGATAGCCTCAAAACTGTTGAGGTCTACGACGCCACGGGCATTCGCTATGTGTCGACCGCAGTAGACGGACGCGTCGAAATGGCGCTTCCCGCAGGGCTTTACCTCGTCCGCGTCGGTCAAGCCTCGGCAAAAGTTATCGTACGATAATTTAGTAACAAAAAATAATAAAAATGGAAGAAAAAAAGCAAGAAGGGGTGAATATCCCCGAAAACGCGTTTCGCGAGTTGAAGCCGGGCGAAGAATACGTACCGGTGATGCGACCCGGCGAAGAATACCCGGAGGTGACGCCCTATTCGGTGACGATGGGCTTGCTGATGGCGGTGATTTTCAGTGCCGCGGCGGCTTACCTCGGCTTGAAAGTCGGGCAGGTATTTGAGGCGGCAATCCCTATCGCAATCATCGCAGTGGGACTTTCCGGAGTGCTTAAAAAGAAAGGCGCACTCGGTCAAAACGTGATTATTCAATCGATTGGAGCCTCGTCGGGCATCGTAGTTGCCGGAGCAATCTTTACGCTCCCCGCGCTCTACATCCTGCAGGAACGTTATGGCGATGCCATCAGCGTAAATTTCTTGGAGATATTCCTCAGTTCGTTGCTCGGCGGCGTGCTCGGAATCTTGTTTTTCATCCCGTTCCGTAAATACTTCTGCGCGGATATGCACGGCAAGTTCCCGTTCCCGGAAGCCACAGCCACTACGCAAGTGCTTATCTCGGGCGAGAAGGCAGGCTCGCAAGCCAAGCCGCTAATCATTGCCGGACTCGTCGGCGGTATCTACGACTTCCTGTTGTCGACATTCGGATGGTGGAGCGAAGTGCTCACCACCAAGGCAACGGCATTGGGCGCACACATCGCAGAGCAAACCAAGATGGTGTTCAAAATCAACACGGGAGCCGCAGTCCTCGGCTTAGGCTACATCGTCGGTCTGAAATACAGTTTTATCATTTTTGCCGGTAGCGCATTCGTGTGGTACGTGATAGTTCCGTTGCTCGGCTCGGTAGCGCCGACATTCGACTCGCCGGAAATGATTTTCACCGGACAAGCACGCTACATCGGCATCGGCGGTATCGCAATGTCGGGAATCATCGGCATCGTTAAGTCGTGGGGCATCATTCGCGGTGCCGTTGGGCTCGCCGGACGCGAGATTCGCAACAAAGGCGGCGAAGTCAAGAAAGTGGCACGCACACAGAAAGACATTTCGATGAAAGTGCTCACATTCTCGCTTATCGCAGCGCTTGTCATCACTTTCGTGTTCTTCTACTTCGGCGTGATACACAACCTGTTCCAAACGCTGGTAGCCTTCATCGTAGTAACCGTTATAGCCTTCCTGTTTACGACCGTAGCGGCAAACGCCATAGCCATCGTGGGCACCAACCCGGTGTCGGGTATGACCCTGATGACGCTCATCGTGGCTTCGGCAGTGTTTGTTGCAATCGGACTGAAGGGCGCAGCCGGAATCGTTGCGTCGATGGTTATCGGCGGCGTCGTTTGTACGGCATTGTCAATGGCTGGCGGTATGGTGACGGATATGAAAATCGGCTATTGGTTGGGAAGTACGCCTAAGAAACAGCAGACTTGGAAACTCGTCGGTACCCTTGTGTCGGCAGCCACCGTCGGTGGTGTTGTGCTCATCCTTGCCAAGGTCTACGGCTTCTACGGACCGAATGCCCTTGCCGCACCCCAAGCAAATGCAATGGCAGCCGTTATCGAGCCGTTGATGATGGGCGGCAACACACCCTGGTTGCTCTACGGCGTTGGCGCTATTCTTGCCATCTTGCTTAACTGGCTCGGCGTTCCCGCATTGGCATTCTCGTTGGGTATGTTTATTCCCCTCGAACTCAACGCACCGCTGTTGGTCGGCGGTTTGGTAAGCTGGTTTGTCAGCAATCGTACGAAAGACGAAGTGCTCAACAAAGCGCGTCAAGAGCGTGGTACGCTTCTTGCATCCGGATTTATCGCCGGTGGTGCATTGATGGGTGTAGTCAGTGCAGGAATGCGTTTTGGCGGCTTCGAATACAGTCACAATTTGTCGGAATCGACAATGCAAATCGGCGGCATCGTCCTTTATGCATTGCTTGTCGGCTATCTCATTTGGGATTGCCTCCGCGCAAAGAAAGCATAGCAAATAGTTTTTATCCATACCAAAAGATGCGACCCCGTCGGAGCCGCATCTTTTGCTTTTTATGCCGTTTTTTTGTGTCTGATTTTGTTATTTCAGCGAGAATTTGAGTGCGGCTTTTGGGTCGGTCGACGAAGCTGCTACGATGGCGGTAAATTCGCCGGGCTCGGCTACCCATTTGCCGACGCTGTCGTCATAGTAGCTCAATGCCGAGCGGTCGATTGTAAATTCTACCGTCTTGGTTTCACCGGGAAGAAGCGACACTTTTCGGAAGCCTTTGAGTTCTTTCGCCGGGCGAACGAGTCGCGATTGGCTGTCGGCGATGTAGAGTTGCACGACTTCTTTGCCGAAGCATTTTCCGACGTTTTTGACGTTGACAGAAACGGTGATTGTTCCGTCGGCGTCGATTGTCGGGCTGCTGATTTTTGCGCCGTAATATTCAAACTTGGTGTACGACAGTCCGTGTCCGAAGCCGAAGAGCGGCTTGATGTTGCGGCTGTCGGCGAAACGGTAACCCACAAAAATGCTTTCGTTGTAGCGCACATTAATGCTGTCGCCGGGGTGCTCGCCGAGGCAGTGAGCGCCCACGTCGGAGAGGCGTTGCGGGAAGGTGAAGGGCAGTTTTCCCGACGGGTTTACATCGCCGAAAGCAACGCGAGCCAATGCGTTTCCTGCTTCGGTGCCGCAATACCAACCTTCGATGATTGCCGGAACGGTTTTTACCCACGGCATTGCCACGGCGTTGCCGCTGATGATTACAACGGCGATGTTCGGGTTGGCCTTTGCCAGTGCTTCGACGAGAGCGTCTTGCTCGTAAGGAAGAGCCATCGACTCGCGGTCGTTGCCCTCGCAGTCTTGTCCGTCGTTCTTGTTCAGACCGCCAACGAAGAGCACCATATCCGCCTCGCGAGCGGCTTCGACGGCTTCGGCGCGTAGCGTGGCGAGGTCGAAGATTTTCTCCGGAGCAACGGCGCCTTTGACGTCTTGTGCAGCCACTGCCGGCGATGCGTAGCCTGTTTTGTAGACCACTTCTATGCCTGCACGGCGAGCGCGTTCGACGATGCCTTCGAGCGGCGAAACTTCATATTTCACTTTCAGCGACGACGAGCCGCCACCGATGGTCATCGGATGTGTTGCGTTTTCGCCCACCACCAATAGTCGGCGTACGCGTGTCGGGTCGATGGGTAGGGTGTTTTTGTCGTTTTTGAGCAGCACAATGCCTTCTTCGGCGATGGTGCGTGCCGCCAGGGCATGTTCGGCGGTGGCGAAAGAGCCGAGCGGACGGTTGGGTGCCATATTGGTGCGGAAAATCAAGCGTAGGATGCGGCTTACTTTGTCATCGAGTTCGGCGGTTGTCACTTTGCCGCTGCGAAGCAGCTCCAGGTAGGGATTTGCCATATAGTAATAGTCGTAGGCATTGCTTACACCCGAACTCATTCCGTCGGTCCACGAGCCGAACTCCATGTCGAGTCCGTTGCGGATGGCTTGTTCGGTGTCGTGCGTGCCGCCCCAGTCGGAGACTACAACACCGTCGAACTTCCAGTCGCGTTTGAGGATGTCGTTGAGCAGATATTGGTTGTGGCAGCATTGTTGACCTTTGTATTGGTTGTAAGCGCCCATAATAGACCAAGCCTTTCCTTCGGTAACGGCAGCATGGAAGGCGGGAAGGTAGATTTCGTGGAGCGCACGGTCGTCGACAATGACGTTGATGTGTCCGCGCCAGCGTTCTTGGTTGTTCAATGCATAATGCTTAACGCAAGCAGCCACGCCGTTGGCTTGCACGGCTTTTATGTAAGGAACCACCATGCGCGAAGCGAGGTAGGGGTCTTCGCCGAGATATTCGAAGTTGCGTCCGTTGAGCGGCGTGCGGTAGATGTTGCAACCGGGTCCGAGCAGAATGTTTTTGTTGCGATAGCGCGCCTCTTCGCCGATAGTGCGGCCGTAGAGGTGCGACATTTGCTCGTTCCAAGTGGCTGCCAAGCAAGTAAGAGCGGGTAGGGCAGTGCAGGAGTCGTTGGTCCATCCGGCGCCGCCCCACTCATCCCATATCACTTCTTGTCGGATGCCGTGCGGCCCGTCGGTAGTCCAGTTTTCGGGGATGCCGAGGCGCGGCACACCCGGTGAACTGAATTTCGACTGAGCATGAATCATTGCCACTTTCTCATCGAGAGTCATGCGGTGCAGAGCGTCTTGAACGCGCTCTTCGATAGGCTTTTGCGGGTTCAGATAGTCGGGAGTCTGTGCCACACCTACCGCTGCCATCAAGCCGATGGCAAAGGTTAACATTACTTTTCTCATCATTGTATTGTTTTTAAGTTATCGTCTTGCAGACTATTAAGTTAGTTGTATTTCTTGTGGTGCGATTTGTCGTCGTGTTTGTCGTCGTGTTTGTCATCGAAGTCGTCATCGAAGTCGTAATCATCGTAATCCTCTAAAGTATTATACTCTTCGAGTGCAGCCTCTAATTCTCTCATTGTGTATCTGCGAGCAAGCGGTTGTTCTTCGATTGATAGCGTGAAGTCTGCCATTTTGATAGCCGCTTCGGCAGCTTCTGCGCCTTTGTTGCCGAGAGCTCCGCCCGCGCGGTCGAGTGCTTGTTGCTCGTTTTCGGTTGTAAGCACGCCGAAGATTATGGGAGCATTTCCGATAGTGTTGAGTTGTGCAACGCCCGCCGTTACGCTTTGGCAAACGTAGTCGAAGTGGGGTGTATCGCCGCGAATAACGCAGCCGATGACGATTACGGCGCTGATATCTTCAATGTCAATCATGCGAGCGGCGGCATAGGTCAGTTCGACCGTTCCCGGCACGTGTTTGACGATGATGTTCTTGTAGCCTTCGCGCTTGAACACATCGAGTGCGCCTTGAAGCAGCGCTTCGGTTATGTGAGAATTCCACTCAGCCACAGCGATGGCAAAGAGAGGTTCGTGTAATTTCGGCAAGTTTGACTTGCTTTTTTTCGTTGCTTTCAGTTTTGTTGACATATCGTTGTGAATTTGTCTACAAATTTACGCCTTTTTATGAGTAATTCAAAGGTTCGGCGTCAAAACTTGCTTTTTCGTGCGGGACGCAACTTGCGGTATGCCCACATCCAAAGCAGCGGCAATCCGACGCCGGCGAGGGAGTAAAGCAGCCAGAAACCGTCGTTCGGGTGGTCGTGAATCACCATGTGGCAGCCGATTTGAGCGAAGTCGAGGTCGTACCACCAAATCTTGATTAGACTGACGGCTTTGAACGACACGATGTGGAATATGTAGATGTAGAGCGACATTTCGCCGCAGTAGACGAGCGCGCGCTTGACAAACGACTGTCGTCGGTTGATGAGCCGAGATAACTGATAGGTGACGAAAAATCCGGCGATGCCCGTTAGCGGCAGAGTTGCCACGTCGCGCATCTTCGGCGACAGATTCATGCCTGCCCAATGCTCGTGAGTGCCGACGGCGAGAACAGCGAGACACGCAATGATTGTAGCCCAAAACCACGGGCTGCGCACATTTGTGCCGATGCGTTGCTCAAGGATGCGAAAAATCACGCCGAAGCCGAAGAAAAACATTCCCCAGGTTTCGCGAATGCCGCCTTGCACGATGCTGACGCGCAGCCCGTAGTTGATTTTCAGGGCGGCAAAGCCCAGCGCACCAAGGCAAATCAGTGCCGCCGCTTGCCAGCCGGTTTGCGATTTGCCGCGGTTGTCGAGCAGCCGGTAGAGAATCAAAAAGAGTATGCTTGTGATGAGCAAGGCGCGGAAAAACCAAAAAGCACCGGCGAGAAATTCGTCGTAACTACCCATCGAAAATACGATGTTTACTGCGCGTTGCAGCCCCTGTTGGAAGGTGTAGGGATGAGTTACGCCGCCCGACCAGTTGCCGTATGTTTCGTTGAGTATACCCCACGAGAACATCAAGTTGTGGATGAGTAGAAAGAAGATGCTCCATTTGACAAAGGGCACGTACAAACCTTTAAAGCGCTTCGCGCAGAACTGCCAGGGCTCGTCGGCATGGGCGCGCGTGAAAAAGTAGCCTGCCGTGATGAAAAACAGCGGCATGTGGAATAAATAAATCAGGCTCATCAGCGCCCCGGGACACTCCGCGTGTCCGACCACCATCAGTATGATGGCTATTCCCTTGGCTATTGAAATGGATGTGTTGCGTTGGCTCATAAAAAAATGTTGTTTGAGCTACAAAATTACGAACTTTTTAGTATTTTTAGACCTATTGTTTCCTAAATTTTTTGTATCTTTGTATGCTTATTACGGCAGAGGGGCTCTTCGCCTTGCGAGTTTGCGGTTCTGCTGTTGTAAGTGCTTATATAATAATTATTTATGGAAGAAAACAAAGAAAAGTATAGTGCGAGTAACATTCAGGTACTCGAGGGCTTGGAGGCAGTTCGAAAGCGTCCGGCGATGTATATCGGCGATACCGGACACAAAGGTTTGCACCATTTGGTGTACGAAGTGGTCGATAACTCAATCGACGAGGCGCTTGCAGGATTTGCCAATCACATTGAAGTAACAATCGGCGAAGACAATTCCATCAAAGTTGTCGACAACGGTCGCGGTATTCCGGTTGATAAGCATGCCAAACTGAACAAGTCGGCGCTCGAGGTCGTAATGACCGTGCTGCACGCCGGCGGTAAGTTCGACAAAGGTTCGTATAAGGTTTCGGGCGGTTTGCACGGCGTTGGTGTGTCGTGTGTCAACGCTTTGTCGGAATATTTGCGCGCAGAAGTTCGCCGCGACGGCAAGCTGTATATGCAAGAATATGCCTACGGACATCCGAAAGCGCCTGTGGCAGTCGTTGGCGAGTCGACCGAATCGGGTACGACGGTGATTTTCAAGCCGGACAAAACGATATTTACCGAAACTACCGTCTACGACTTCGACACGTTGGCAAATCGTCTGCGCGACTTGGCATATCTGAATGCCGGAATCCGTTTGACGCTTACCGATGAGCGCGTCAAAGACGAGCAGGGCAATCCCAAACGGGAAGTGTTCTACTCTGAAGAGGGCTTGAAAGAGTTTGTTCGCTACATCGACCAAACCAAAGAGCAACTTATCGACGATATTATCTACATCAACACGGAGCGCCAGGGCATACCCGTGGAGGTTGCATTCACCTACAATACATCGTTCAACGAAACCATTCTTTCGTTTGTCAACAACATCAACACCATAGAAGGCGGAACACACTTGACGGGCTTCCGTCGCGGCTTGACGTTTACGCTCAAGAAATATGCCGAAGACTCGAAGATGCTCGAAAAGGTAAAAATCGACATCTCCAGCGACGACTTCCGCGAAGGACTTACTGCAGTGGTTTCGGTGAAGGTGCTCGAGCCGCAGTTTGAGGGTCAGACAAAGACGAAACTCGGCAACAACGAGGTTATCGGTGCCGTACAAACCGCCGTCAGCGAGGCTCTGAAAAACTATCTCGAGGAGCATCCGCGTCAAGCGCGTACTATTGTCGAAAAGATTATTCTTGCCGCTCAAGCACGCCATGCCGCTTATAACGCGCGTAAGAAGGTGCAATCGGGCTCAACGCTTTCGGGCGGTCTGCCCGGCAAACTCGCCGCTTGCTCGTCGCGCAAACCTGAAGAATGTGAACTCTTCCTCGTCGAGGGTGACTCGGCAGGTGGTTCGGCAAAGAAAGGTCGCGACCGCAAATTCCAAGCAATTTTGCCGTTGCGCGGTAAGATTCTTAACGTCGAGAAGGCTATGGAACACAAGGTGTTCGACAGCGAAGAAATTACCAATATCTTTAAGGCTTTGGGCGTGACAATCGGTACGGAAGAAGATAGCAAGGCTGTGAATATCAGCAAACTGCGCTACCACAAGATTATCATCATGACCGATGCCGACGTCGACGGCGCTCACATAGCAACCCTGCTCATGACACTCTTCTTCCGCCGTATGCGTGCTGTTATCGAAGACGGCTACCTCTATCTGGCAACGCCGCCGCTCTACCGCTGCAGCAAAGGCGAAACGTCGAGATATTGCTGGACCGACGAGCAACTCCAAGAATTTATCGACACCTATGGCAAGGGCGAAGAGAAGCAAGTCAAGGTGCAACGATATAAAGGTCTTGGTGAGATGAATGCCGACCAACTTTGGGACACTACGATGGACCCGTCGACGCGTTTGCTCAAGCAAGTAACTATCGAAGACGTTGTCAAAGCCGACCGTGTATTCTCTATGCTTATGGGCGAAGACGTCGGTCCGCGCCGCGACTTCATTGAACAAAATGCTCATTATGCCGTTATTGACGCATAACATAAATAACGTCGGTAGGGTAGCGCCGCTACTCTGCCGATTCTTTTAATAATCATTAAGCAAATAACTAAAAACGCAAATATTATGGGTAAAAAAGCATTGTTAATGATTTTGGACGGTTGGGGAATCGGCAACCATTCCAAATCGGACGTCATCTTTACGACACCGACTCCTTATTGGGATTATCTCTTGAAAGAGTATCCGCATTCGGAACTGCAAGCGAGCGGCGAAAACGTTGGTCTTCCCGACGGTCAAATGGGTAACTCCGAGGTGGGACACCTTAACATCGGCGCCGGACGCATTGTATATCAAGACTTGGTGAAAATCAACAAATCGGTGGCTGATAAATCGATTCTCAACAATAAAGAAATCGTTTCGGCATTCACCTATGCCAAGGAGAACGGCAAAGCTATCCACTTTATGGGACTTACCAGCAACGGTGGTGTCCACAGTTCGCTCGAGCATCTCTTTGCACTTTGCGACATTGCCAAACATTACGGCTTGGAGCGCGTCTATCTGCACTGCTTTATGGACGGTCGCGACACCGACCCGAGAAGCGGTCTCGGCTTTATTCGCCAAGTGGAAGACCACTGCAAGAAGTCGACCGGCGTTATCGCTTCAATCGTTGGTCGCTTCTACGCTATGGACCGCGACAAACGTTGGGAACGCGTAAAAGAGGCTTACGACTTGCTCGTTGAGGGTAAGGGCGTGCAAGCAACCGACATGGTTCAGGCTATGCAAGACTCCTACGATGCCGACGTGACCGACGAATTTGTTAAGCCTATCAACAATTCAACAGTCGACGGAACTATCAAGGAAGGCGATGCCGTTATCTTCTTCAACTATCGTAACGACCGCGCTAAAGAGCTTACTATCGCTCTCACTCAGCAAGATATGCCGGAAGCGGGTATGCACACCATCCCCGGCTTGCAATACTACTGCATGACGCCCTACGATGCATCGTTCAAGGGTGTTCACATCCTTTTCGACAAGGAAAACGTGCGCGACACGCTTGGCGAATATCTTTCGTCAAACGGCAAAACACAACTTCACATCGCCGAAACCGAAAAGTATGCCCACGTGACATTCTTCTTCAACGGCGGCCGCGAAACGCCTTTCGACAACGAAGAACGCATCCTCGTGCCTTCTCCGAAGGTGGCTACCTACGACCTTAAGCCCGAAATGAGCGCTTACGAGGTGAAAGACAAACTCGTCGACGCTATCGCTTCGGAAAAATACGACTTCATCGTGGTTAACTACGCCAACGGTGATATGGTAGGTCATACCGGTATCTATGAGGCTATCGAGAAAGCGGTGACGGCAATCGACAACTGCGTGAAAGATACCGTAGAGGCTGCCAAGGCACACGACTATGAGGTGATTATTATTGCCGACCACGGTAATGCCGACAACGCTCTCAACAGCGACGGTACGCCCAACACGGCTCACTCGCTCAATCCGGTGCCTTGTGTTTACGTTACCGCCAACAAGCAAGCAACTGTTGCCGACGGAATCCTCGCCGACGTTGCTCCTACTATCTTGAAGATTATGGGTATGCCGCAACCGGCAGATATGACAGGTAAAGCTTTGATTTAGGAATTGTTTCTATGCAATAAAACCGACGGCGTGGAGGTCTGCTGACTTCCGCGCCGTTTTGCGTTAAGGAACGCGCTCTTAGTGTAGAGCGCGGAGATAAAAAAATCCGACTAATCTCTCGATCCGTCGGACTCCTTAACCTATGATTCACTTATTTGTTGTTGTTGCTTGCTAAATTATCTTATGGGATGATATTCAACAAACGCTTCGATAGCCTCGTATGAAGCAAGACCGAGACTGCTGTAGAGTTGCGCAGTAGCGCGGTTGCGGTCTTCGGCGCGTTGCCAGAATAGACGGTCATCGTCGCCCAAGAAGGGGGCGTTTTCCATCTGCGACTGGTGTTTGAGGATAGTGTTGCGTTTGAAACGTAGCTGCTCGGGGCTCATCGGGACTGCCATTTCGATGTGGTCGATTTCCCATTCAGCCCAAGCGCCGCGATACATCCAAATGCGGCAATCGTTGATAAACTCGGCTTTCTCTTCGATGAGTTCGTCGATAGCGGCAAAGACTGCGTCGGTGCACACTTTGTGAGTTCCGTGCGGGTCAGCCAAGTCGCCAGCCACGAATATTTCGTGCGGTTTAACCGATTCGATGAGGTCTTTAACGATTTTAACGTCGCGTTCTTCGAGGTCGCCTTTCTTGATTGCTCCGGTTTCGTAGAACGGGAGGTCAAGGTGGTGTACGTTCTCGGGCTTAACACCCATAAAGTTGCAAGCCGTACGAGCCTCTGCGCGGCGGATGCGTCCTTTGAGGAAGCGGAGGTCTTCGATGTCGATGTCGCCGGGTTTCTTTGTTGCCAGGAAGTCTTTGATTTCTTGGCTCTTTTGACGGTATGTCTCTGTGTCAAGTCCATAGCGCTCAGCGATAAGGTCGTTGACCATAATATAACGGAACATATCTTCGTCGCCTACGGCGATGTTACCCGATGTTTCGTAAGCCACGTGCACGTCGTGGTGCTGGTCGACGAGGCGTTTGAGCGTGCCGCCCATCGAAATTACGTCGTCGTCGGGGTGCGGGCTGAACACGATGACGCGCTTGGGGTAAGGCTTTGCGCGTTCGGGACGGTAGGTGTCGTCGGCATCGGGCTTGCCGCCGGGCCAGCCGGTGATGGTGTGTTGGATGTCGTTGAACACCTTGATGTTTACGTCGTATGCCGAGCCGTAGAGTGCAACGAGTTCGTTGAGCCCGTGGTCGTTAAAGTCTTTGTTGGTAAGTTTGAGGATTGGTTTGCCTGTTTCGTGGCATAGCCAAGCGATGGCGCGACGAATCAGCTTGTTGTTCCATTCGCAAGAGGTTACCAACCAAGGGTGGTTGATGCGAGTGAGTTTCTCGGCAGCTGAAAGGTCGAGAACCACTTCTGCGTTGCGGTGCGATTGGAGGAACGATGCCGGCACGGCTTCGCCCATTTGCCCTTCGACGGTGGCTGCTACGACTTTCGACATTGTTTCGCCCCACGACATACAGATGATGCGTTTTGCGCTGAGGATGTTCGAGATGCCGAGGGTGATTGCTGTCGTCGGTGCAACTTCTACGTTGTAGTAGCTGCTCATTGCGCGGCGTGTCTGGCTGCTGATGAACGACAAGCGGCAACCTGATGATTGTTGCGAGCCCGGCTCGTTGAAAGCGATGTTGCCGGATGCGCCGATTTCGCAGATGGCAAGGTCAAGCCCTCCGGCTGCGTCGATGTCGGCTTCGTAGGCTTTGCAAGCCTCATAGATGTCGGTGTGAGGCGTGTCAACGTTGAACGTGTGGACGTTCTCGGGCTTTACGTTTGTTTGGCTGATAAATATCTTCTGCAGACGGTCGATTGTCTTCGGTTGTCCGTCGGCTGAGGGGTAGAAGTCGGCAATGTTGAATATTACAAGGTTGTCGAACGTTACTTTTCCTGCTTTGTAGAGCGATATCAGTTCTGTGTAGACGGGAATCACTGCATTGCCTGCGCCGAGTGCAACTACGCATTTTCCTTTTAAGTCAACCGACTTGCGTATCGTTTTCGCCACTTCATCTGCGATGTGCGCGGCGCCTTCGTCGGCTGTTTCGAAAATGCTTGTGTACACTTTTTCTTCACGGCATAATGCTGCAAATTCCAATTTGTTCTCCGGAGCGTAGTATTTCTTCGGAACTTGGTCTAGTTTGATTTGTGAACTTAAGTTATTTTTCATCTTGCAAATCCTTTAGGATATACAAAGGTATAGTTAATTTATTATCACTAAAACGCTTTTAACAGAATTTTAGTATTAATATCTTTTTTTATTGCTATAATGGTCTATTTTCACGACAAAGGTACAATAATATTTCCGAAAATCCAAATTTTATGTTTAATTTTGCGGTATCAATCAAACATACAAAACCATGCGTTTAATAATTGAACCTGACTATGAAAAAGTGTCGCAATGGGCAGCGAACTATGTAGCAAAGAGAATCAACGAAGCCCAACCAACTGCGGAAAAACCCTTTGTGCTCGGATGCCCGACGGGAAGCTCTCCTCTTGGTATGTATAAAAAACTCATCGAGCTCAATCGTGCCGGTAAGGTTAGTTTTGAAAATGTTGTGACTTTCAACATGGACGAATACTGCGGCTTGCCCGAAGAACACCCGGAAAGTTATCACTCGTTTATGTGGAACAACTTTTTCAGCCACATTAATATAAAGAAAGAGAACGTTAACATTCTCAACGGCAATGCTCCCGACCCGATTGCCGAATGCGAGCGTTACGAAGCAAAGATTGCATCGTACGGTGGCATCGACTTGTTCCTCGGCGGCGTTGGACCCGACGGTCATATTGCCTTCAACGAGCCGGGCTCGTCGTTGACTTCCAAGACTCGTATGAAGACGCTTACGCTCGACACCAAGATTGCCAACTCGCGCTTCTTCGACGGCGATATCACTAAGGTGCCCGAAACTGCGCTCACTGTCGGCGTGGGTACGGTGATGGCTGCCAAAAGTGTCCTCATTATCGTAAACGGCTATAACAAGGCTCGCGCACTCCAACAAGGCGTTGAGGGTGCCGTGTCGCAGATGTGGACTATCACCGCTTTGCAGATGCACCGTCAGGCTATTATCGTTGCCGACGAGGCTGCTACGATGGAACTTAAAGTCGGCACTTATCGCTACTTTAAAGATATCGAGGGAAAGAATCTCAATCCGGATACTTTACTTTAATTGTTTTAATTTATAAGAAAAAAGGGCGGACCCGCTCGGCACTCTTGCCGCGGGTCCGCTCGATTGTTGAATATGAAAGCATTATAGTGCTTTTCCGTTTAGTTGTCAGCCATCACGCCGTAGTGCTCGTCGTGCTGACTGATGTCGAGGCCTATAGCCTCGCTGCGTGCCGATACACGCATGGGTATCATCTTATTGGTAAGCCAGTAAAGCGCATAACTTACCAGGAACGTATATACGCCGACTGCAACCACTGCTGCAAGGTGGATGAGGAATACGTCGACGTTGCCTACCACCAAGCCGTTGACAAAGATTCCCGTTAGGATTGTACCGAATATACCGCCGACGCCGTGGGTGGGAAATACGTCGAGTGCGTCGTCGACAGTTGTTTTGTTTTTCCAATAGACTGCGATGTTGCAAATTATCGTAGTGGTCAATGCGATAAATATGCTTTGTCCGACGGTGACATAGCCTGCCGACGGTGTGATTGCAACCAGTCCGACCACAGCACCGATGGCGGCGCCCATTGCCGATGGTTTACGTCCACGAAGGCAGTCGAAGAATATCCATGCCATCATTGCCGTTGCCGATGCCGTGTTTGTGTTTAAGAATGCCTTGATGGCGACGCTGTCGGCAGCGAGCGACGAACCGGCATTGAAGCCGAACCAGCCAAGCCAAAGCATTGCCGCTCCAAGAATAACGAACGGTATGTTGGCGGGGTCGTGGTGGTCTTGCTGCTTGCGGCGTCCCAAGAAAATCGCTCCTGTGAGCGCGGCTACACCCGATGAGGCGTGCACGACGATACCTCCCGCAAAGTCGACCACTCCGAGTTGGCGCAGAAAGCCGTCGGGATGCCATGTCCAGTGCGCCAACGGGCAATAGACGAAGATGCAAAACAGTATCATAAACACCAGGTATGCCGAGAATCGTACGCGTTCGGCAAATGAGCCGGTGATGAGCGACGGCGTTATGATGGCAAACTTCATCTGGAAAAGTGCATAGAGTGCCAACGGTATCGTCGGCGCCAAGTAGGTGTCGACTTTTGCTCCTACATCTTTAAACATAAAGAAAGTCGCCGGGTTGCCTATAAATCCGCCCACATCTTCGCCGAACGCCAGGCTGAACCCGAACGCCACCCACAACACGCTGATTATGCCCATAGCTATAAAACTCTGCAGAATTGTCGAGATTACGTTCTTCTGCCCGACCATACCGCCGTAGAAAAACGACAGTCCGGGCGTCATCATCAGTACGAAAATTGTTGCTGTAATCATCCATGCAACGTTCGCTGCATCGAAATTGCCGTCTGCTTCCCATAGCCCGGGTTGCTCCGGCATAAATACGCCAATCAAACCTAAAACAATAACGATTGACATTAAAATAATCCATCTCTTTTTCATTTGTCTATAAATTTAAGACCTATTCTTTCCTTTTGTTGTTCACACCGCAAAATTACAAACAAATTTCCAATTCTGCAAGAAATTATGAACAAAATGATTGAAAAATTTCAAATCAGCTGTCGAAATGCTTTGTTAATCGCGCTTGCGGTATCATATTGATGGTGTTTTGGGTGGTTTGTGAGCAAAATCCTAGCAGTTGTGCGGCGCTCCGGCGGCACTCGTTCGCTACACCTTAATTATATATAAGAAGTCGAATCGGGACAAAATAGCGCAAAAACGGGCAAAAATCGGGACAAATTGGCACGATTTTGGCTGAAAAAATGCTATATTTGTCCCGATTAAACATTCGCACGATGACAACCGAGGTAGAAATATTACAGTTTTTGCATTACAATTGTCGGAAATGTCGGATGTGGAATATCGCAAAGAAATTTTTAGAGCATTACACTTTTGAGAGGAAAATAGTATTATTAAAAAAATACGCAGGGTCTTCTCGGCGGCTACGACAGGTGCGCAACGCAGCTTCGACCAAGCCAAGCAAGACTACTTCCGCCGAATCGACGCCATGAATTTGCGAAATCCGCGAATGATAGGCTTTGGCATCAGCAACCGCCAAACTCACACCTCAGCCATGGCGAACGCTTCCGGCGCCATCATCGGCTCGAAGTTTGTCACTCTGCTCGACCAAACAGGCACGCCCGAAGAAGCGCTCCGCCTCCTCCGCGCAGCCCTCGAACAGTAGCGACCCTCCCGCCGCATAGTATTCGAATCATCGCATACGCGAAAATGTCTATACGCCAATCCGATTAGAGCATATCGCACATAACAGAGTACAAGAATATAAAAACAAAAATCGCTAAGTGTTGGAGTTTCAACTGCTTAGCGATTTTTTGTCGTGGTCCCACTTGGGCTAATAGCGTGATGTTTGGTGTTTTTGAATGATATACTCATATTGTTATAAATTGCTTATAACTAATATATTATGTTTATATATGTTATGTGTTTG
>SFJG01000046.1 GCA_004555955.1 Bacteroidales bacterium
TGGTAAGGTTGTTGTAATGTAATTATTCATCGTATCAACCTTATCATAATCATATGAATCGTAATAAGTTGGCATCAACTTATCAACTAACATTACAAGAGCTGCTTTATTTGCTTGCTCAATTTCACCGATAGCTACGAGGTATGTAAGTTTCGGGTTAGAGTGACTATGTGTTAGATGCTCCTTTATTTCTTGGACGTTGGATGTCATCTTCCACCAACGTACAAGAACAACTATTGAAAGAATGATGTAAGCAATCATAACAATCAACGTGAATTTTGCGAACCCCGACATATCGTCGTCATGGCTTGAATAGCCATAATCACCATAATAAGCAAATGCGCTGATAGCTGTGAGCAAAGCGCAACAGATTAGTGAAATCCTTTTAATCATATTATATCAATATTATTTTTTGAATTGAAGGCACTTTTTGTTTCATAGAAATCCATACAATAGTCAAAATAACTAAGGCTATTATTGTGACTGCATAAATGATAGAAAGAATATTTACAGCATTTTCTAGAGGTTCAATTTTTTCAAACTGTTCATATGAAGATTCATTCATATTTATATACATAGGGAGTAATTTTGTCCAAATTACTTCTTCAATTAAGGAAACTACAACGGATATTGATGTAGCTATTTTAATTGGAAGCCACAATTTGCGTAATCCCCACACGAATAAAAGAATACCTGGCGCAAACAGTAAAAATGAGTTTATATATTCAGATATGCCTTCATAATATAAAGGGTTACTGCCGTTTATATAAAAACATATTCTATTGGAGATAGAAATTAACATTAACAATGAATATAAGACAGCACCAATTTTTGATATAATCGAAGATTGTGACTTGGGATTGTAAGCCACAAATAATACTGCCGTGGATTGAAGGAACGTTGACAAAGTGAACCACCATTCTCGGATGTTAAACCAAACAGGGTCATGATTAATAGGAATACGACCAAATATCACATTCATTAAAAATAAAGTGAATAAGATTACCAATCCCAGACCGATTGTTTTTTTGTAATTTGCAATATTCATAGTTTATGATTTATATTGCAAATTTACGAAAACTTTTTAAAAATAAGGAGTTGTTATTATAGTTTGTTGTTAATGCCGGCGAAGAACGAGCAGTTCTTGCCGAGCGAAACGAGTAAATTCTGCATCGAAACGAGTGTTTGCCCTGTTGTAACGAAGTCGTCGAAGACAATGATGTTACGATGCGGCGGTATGTTGTTGGCGGAGAAAACCGTCCCGACGCGGTGTTTTGAGGGAGCGAAAGCAAGTGCAAGGTGAGCGCAATGCCAAACTTGTTTGAGCATTGCCGAACCGCAGCCTTGATTATGCAACGCAGTCGAACACTTGTGGACGAGGTACATGGCGTTCTTGTCGATGGAGATATGAGCCGCACCGAGCGAAGCGATGGTTGCCGCCGAGGCGTTCATGCCGACGAAATGCACATTGTCATTGCCGTGTTTCTTGAAAGCGGCGGAGATAGACAGGCCGGTGGCGAGTGAGCCGCCGAGGCTGTCGATAAGCACGTTGACCTGCTTACCCTCGTTCTTAGCAAGTTCCTTGTCAACGGTCGCACGGTCGAAGTCGTAACCTCCGACGTAGCCTTTCAGCGATATGTTGTAAGCGGTCTTAGACATGGCAAACATTGTTTGCTACAAAGATAGACCGCTATATATTAGGAGTAAAAGACACTCACTTTCGCGAAAAATGAGTAAATTTGCGCTTAGATTATAAAATTCTATGGATAGCTCTATTCAAATTCAAGAAATCGGCTGCTGTAAATTCATGAACTACGGCAATTATATTCTGGGTAAATATTACCTCAGAACAATGCGGAATGGCAAACAAGATATAGAGTTTAATGGAATATTAATAGGAGCTAAAGGAATTAATCCCTATAATTTTATCAAGGGATGTTCTCTTGCTGATTTTGAAAAATCGGTTATTCGGGTTGATGAATGTATAGTCAACCTTTACAAAGCTATTTCTGAAACGATTTTTCAAACTTTATATACTTTAGTTCACGCCCAAATACAAGTTGGAATCAAATCAGATGTTATCGGTGAACATTGCTCATACGTTAGTATGGGGGCTGACGCTACTATCACAATGGGGAAAAATAAAATAGCTGGAGCGGAATTTTATGAAACTATATATTTTCAAAACAGGGATAGCCAAATAGTGCTAAAAATCCGTGAACATGATCCCTTTGGCTCTCCTAAGTTTCATAATGATGGTTCAATCGTATTTATCTCGACTTCAATTTATGATGGTGTAAAAGAGGCAATAAAAGAACAAATGAATAAATGGATGAAAAGATTATGAAGAAACTACTTTTATTTCTAACGATGTTGTTCGTTTCCATTACGAATATATCCGCATACGAAACACTTCCCGAGGTGAGTGTTAATAATGAAAACGATAGATATGTGGTTTTTTATCTATTAGAAGTTGATTTGTTTAACAAATATAGGCTTGATACTCAAACTGGTGAGTTGATATAACTTAAGATAAACAAAGGCGATTATAGTAAGACTCAAGTAATCAAATTTACTGGAGTTAATACGGAAACTAACTCTAATTCACGTAATGGTCGTTTTAAGGTAGTACTAATCGGTGGTGGACCGGGGAGTTTTTATAATATGATGCAGATTCGGGAAGAGTTTGGCAATCCAAACGGAACGAACATCGCTTCAATGAAATTATCATATACTAAGAGCCTTTCCTTTTGAACTGCACCCCAAAAGTTTTTTGACACAGCCTCATTGCGTTCAGAAAAGACAGGATTATTTATTGCGATAATCTATATCCCCGATAACATCTTCGGCAGTAAAATCGATTGGGACTTTCTTCGTGAGAATAAAGTGCCAAACGATTGTTTTGCCTTTCATTGCGTTCATTGATAATTTTTCATCAGTAACAACAAAGGCATCTTTGTACTCCCAACCTTTGCGAGCCATGTAAGCGAATACGCTCATAGGTGAAGCGAAGGAATACTTTTTGTCATTTTCTGTGTTGTAAATCCAGCCATTTGCATACTTTGCTTTTTCTGCAATACCGAAATCAACAAGTGCGTTAACGTCACCCTTAAACAGGTTGTACTGATAGCAAGTTACCTCGCAGTAAACTTGCACAAGCTCATTCGGCTCTGTCATTTGAGCCTTAGCGCAAATGCTTATCAAGCATAGCGTAAGAATAAAAAGGACCTTTTTCATAAATGTATAAATTTAATTCATCGCAAATATAATACGATGTAAGAGCAAGAATATTGCACGTCTAATGCAAATAATATTAATTATACGGAAACCACTAACCCTATAACCACCGCCTTTGGCGGTTATAGTCTTGAAAACTTCGTTTTCGCTTTGTTTTTCGCTCACCTTGCACTATCTTTGTAAAAATATAGCTGTTTGGCATTTTGTGGCTGAATAGTGTAATTGATAATTAAGTTGTAAAAATGAAACATCGTAGTATCTATTATATTTCGGTATTAGCGTTGTGCGTTGTGTCTTATGGTGTGGCTGACGCATCTCCGCGTAAAAAGGTGAAAATCGGCGTGGAAAGCGAACCGGCTCCGGTCGAAACTGTTGAGTCTTTACATGTTGCTGTCGGTAACCAAAATGTTCGGGGTGAATGGATTATTATCAAAGCTTCGGGAAAGGAGATTGACACTCTTGACGAACGTGCTTATCTGTTTTTCAGTCGTCACGACAACAAACTCTATGGCTATACCGGCTGTAATTATATCAACAGTGACTACAAGGCTGAAGGTGGAAAAATAGCCTTTAGCAACATTATAATTTCACAACGTCGATGTGACGCCATTCGCGATGAGGCGAGTATTCTGAATGCTCTGAATCGTGCGGCGTCGTATGAGATTTATAAGGATAATCGCCTCGATTTGGAGATTCTCGACGTAAAGGATAAGTCGGGTAAGGTGGTCTTGCATACGAAGCGTCATAAGGCTGACGTGTTGTCGGGCGTTTGGAGTGTGAAGTCTATTCATGGCGAACGTATTGATGCCGGCAAGGTGCAATTGGTTATTGACATTCCGGAGGCACACCTTCATGGGTCGGTTGGTTGTAATATTATTAATGGCGATATCGGTTTGGACCGCAACAAGGATTGGTTCATCCAATTTCAAGGCATTACGGCATCGAACAAGTCGTGCGGTGATGTTAATATGTCGCTACGTCGCGAGTTGTTGATTGCTCTCGAAGAGGTTGAATATATCGACAAGCAGTCGGATAGCGTTTATTCGCTTCTCGACAAGAATAAGAAGGAAGTGATATTGCTTAACCGTGAAAATATAAAGTTACCGGAATAAATGGATTTCGAACTACAATCAAAATTCAGTCCGACGGGCGACCAACCGCAGGCTATCGACGAACTATGCCGAGGCATTGAGGCGGGTGAGCGCTATCAGACGTTGCTGGGGGTAACCGGCTCCGGCAAGACGTTTACGATGGCCAATGTGATTGCTCGCATGAATCGCCCAACGCTGATTTTGTCGCACAACAAGACGCTCGCCGCACAACTCTATTCGGAGTTTAAGGGCTTTTTCCCTAACAATTCGGTGCAGTATTTTGTGTCGTACTACGACTACTATCAACCGGAAGCGTATATTCCGTTGAGCGACAAATATATCGAAAAAGACCTGATGGTCAACAACGAGATTGACCGTATGCGTTTGGCTACGACAACGGCGTTGCTCTCCGGACGTCGCGATATTGTTGTGGTGTCGTCGGTGTCGTGTATTTACGGTATGGGTAATCCTGACGATTTTAATAAGAATATTATTGAAATCAAGGTTGGTCAGCGCATTGCGCGCAACGTCTTGCTACGGAGTTTTGTCGATTCGCTGTACTCTCGCACGGAAACGATTCTCGAGCGAGGACAGTTTCGCGTGAAAGGCGATACTATCGACCTCTATTTGGCATACGAAGAGATTATTATTCGCATAATCTTTTGGGGTGACGAGATTGAATCGATTTCGGCGCTTAACCCGGAGAATCTTGTGGTTGAGAGCCGTTTGGACGCGTATAAGATTTTCCCGGCCAACATATTTGTGACAGATAAGGATAGGGCAGCAGATGCAATCGAGCGTATCGAGAACGACTTATGGCGTCAGGAAGCGATGTTCCGCGCAGAAGGTCGTGAAGTAGAGGCTAATCGCTTGCATGAGCGCGTGACTTACGATATGGAGATGATTCGCGAGGTGGGCTATTGCTCAGGCATCGAAAACTACTCGCGCTACTTCGACGGACGCGAACCGGGAATGCGCCCGTTCTGTTTGCTCGACTATTTCCCGAAAGACTATATTACTATTATCGATGAGAGCCACGAGATGCTTCGCCAACTCAACGGTATGAGCGGTGGCGATGGGAGCCGCAAACGCAATCTTGTCGACTATGGTTTCCGCTTGCCTTCGGCAATGGACAATCGGCCGTTACGTTTCGACGAATTTGAGGCGTTGACCAACCAAACGATTTATGTCAGCGCAACGCCGGGTCGCTACGAATTGGAGCGTTGTGGCGGTGTTGTTGTCGAACAGCTGATACGTCCTACCGGGTTGCTCGACCCGGAAATCACGGTGCAACCTTCGGAAGGGCAGGTCGACCATCTTCTTGAAGAAATCTATGTTCGCTCGGAGCGCAATGAGCGTGTTCTGGTATTGACGTTCACCAAGCGTATGGCGGAAGAACTTGCCGATAATTTTACGAAAAAAGGCGTAAAATGCGCCTATATTCATTCCGATGTCGATACTCTCGATCGCGTGAAGATTATCGAGCAATTGCGTACCGGCGAAATTGATGTGCTCATCGGTATCAACTTATTGCGCGAAGGACTTGATTTGCCTGAAGTGTCGTTGGTTGCAATCCTCGATGCCGACAAGGCCGGCTTCTTGCGCGACCAAACGTCGCTAACTCAGTCGTCAGGACGTGCGGCGCGTAATATCAACGGTGCTGTGATTTTCTATGCCGATGTAATTACCGAGCCGATGCAACGCACAATCGACGAAACAAATCGACGTCGAGCCATTCAGCTTGCCTACAATGCCGAGCATGGCATTACGCCCAAACCGATTGTCAAAGCGGCGCCCACGCTTATCGGTGCTCCTAAAGCGCCCGATGCGGCTCCCGAGCCGAAGAAAGAAATCGTCTACATCTACGATGATACAAAGGTTGAGGCAAATATTGCCGCCGACCCGATAATTAAATATATGACCGACAGCGAGTTGACGCGTTCGATTGAGAATACGAAAAACGAGATGGCTGCAGCAGCTCGCAAGATGGATTTTGTCACGGCGGCTCGTCTGCGCGACGAAATGATTCAAATGATGGATTTACTTAAAGAGCGTCAAAATGGAAAAGGATAACTATGTTCAACGGTGGTTGCCCATAACGAAGAAAGAAATCGACCGACTCGGTTGGGACTACGTCGATGTAATACTTTTTTCGGGCGATGCTTATATCGACCATCCGTCGATGGGTTGTGCTGTGATTGGGCGCGTACTTGAGGCGCACGGCTATCGAGTGGCAATAGTTCCGCAGCCAAACTGGCAAGACGACTTGCGCGACTTTAAGAAATTCGGACGTCCGCGTTTGTTTTTCGGTGTGTCGGCGGGTGCTATGGATTCGATGGTCAACCATTACACGGCGGCTCGTCGTCGACGTTCTGACGATGCTTATACACCTAACGGTCGCCATGGAGCACGCCCGGACTATCCGACAATTGTCTACAGCAAAATTTTGAAAACGCTTTTCCCCGACGTTCCGGTTGTGGCGGGCGGCATTGAGGCTTCGCTCAGGCGACTGTCGCACTACGACTATTGGGAAGACCGACTTCGTCCGTCTATCCTGATGGACTGTCGGGCGGATATGCTTGTCTACGGGATGGGCGAACGCTCGATTGTGGAAATCGCCGACAGCCTTGCTGCAGGAAAATCGATTGGAGAATTAACCGATGTTCCGCAAACGGCTGTAGTTTGCTCGAAATCCGAAATGCCCGGCGAAACCGATGATACGAATTGCATATTAAATTCTTTCGAAATTTGCTTGAAAGACAAAGTTCGTCAAGCGGAGAATTTCAAACATATCGAGATAGAGTCGAACAAGTGGCACGGCCGTACCATTTGGCAGCAATATGGAGATAGGGTAGTTAAAATCAACCCGATGTATCCACCGATGACTGAAAACGAAATCGATGCGTCGTTCGACTTGCCTTACACGCGTTTGCCGCATCCCAAATACAACGGAAAAACGATACCGGCTTACGAGATGATTCGTCATTCAGTGAATATGCACCGAGGTTGTTTCGGCGGATGCGCTTTCTGCACCATCTCTGCGCACCAAGGTAAGTTTATCGCTTCGCGCAGCAAAGCGTCGATTCTCAGCGAAGTTAAACAAATCACGCAGATGCCTGATTTCAAGGGATATATTTCCGACCTTGGAGGTCCGTCAGCCAATATGTATTGTATGCATGGCAGAGATTTGACAAAATGCCGGAAATGCGTGCGTCCGTCGTGTCTGCATCCTCAGCCTTGTCCGAACTTGAACAACGACCATGCGGCTTTGCTCGACATCTATGAAGCAGTCGACGCTCTGCCCGGAGTGAAGAAATCGTTTATCGGCAGTGGTGTTCGCTACGACCTTGCTATGGCTCGAAACGACGACGATGCTGTCAATCGCCGAAATCGTCGCTACATTCAAGAACTCATCGTCAACCACGTGTCAGGTCGTCTTAAAGTAGCTCCGGAACACACGTCGGATGAAGTCCTGAATTGTATGCGTAAACCGTCGTTCGACCTGTTCAGGCAATTTGATAAAATTTTCAACGAAATCAACGAAAAATATAATCTTCGTCAGCAGTTGATTCCATATTTCATTTCGTCGCATCCCGCGTGCCGCGAGACCGATATGGCGGAGTTGGCTGTACAAACCAAACGTATGAATTTCCGCCTTGAACAAGTGCAAGATTTCACTCCGACACCAATGACGGTCTCTTCGGAGATATATTATAGCGGTGTGCATCCGTATACTCTTAAAAAAGTGTACACGGCGCGTTCGGCAGACGAAAAGCAGAACCAGCGAAAGTACTTCTTTTGGTATAAACCCGAATGTATCAACGACATACGTCGCTCGCTCACTCGGTTGCATCGCCAAGACTTGATAAACGAACTTTTTGGTAAAACATATAAACGAAAATAACAGATTATGAACTATTTAAAACAATTGTCAATTATGGCTTTGATGGTGTCAGCCGTAACTACGGCAAAAGCCGGCGACGATGAGCAGATAATTACTCGTCCGTCGTTTGAAGTTGTCGACGGGAAGTTTACACCGGAGCTCGTCGAGGCATTCGGTAGAGTTGCCGAACCGCAGGTGTCGCCCGACAAAAAGAAAATTCTTTATTGTGTCGAATTTATCAGCTTGAAAGCCGACAAGGGCAACAAAGAGCTTTGGGTGATGGATATCGACGGAGCCAACCCCACGCAGATTACCAAAACGGCAGAGCCCGAATTCAATGCCGTTTGGATTAACGGCGGTGCAAAGATTGCGTTTATTTCGACAGTCGATGGCAAGACTCAATTGTTTACGATGAATGCCGACGGCACCGACCGCAAGCAAATCTCGCAAGTAGAGAACGGCATCGGTGGATTCCGTTTCTCGCCCGACGAAACAAAAGTGATGTTTATCGGCAGCGTGAAATATGGTAAGACTGTCAAAGACCGTTATCCCGACCTCGATAAGGCAAATGCTCATATCGTCGACGATTTGATGTACAAGCATTGGGATGAATGGGTTTCAGAAATTCCGCATCCGTTTGTAGCCGACTTCGATGGCAATAGCCTGTCGAACATCATCGACGTGATAGAAGGCGAGCCTTTCGAAGCCCCGATGAAGCCCTTTGGCGGTGTTGAGTCGCTCGTATGGGCTCCCGATTCGAAATCGATTGTCTACGTGTCGCGCAAACTTGAAGGTCGCGAATACGCCGAATCGACAAATTCCGACCTCTTTCTTTACGACCTGGCTACTCGCGAGACAACAAATCTCACCAATGGTATGTTCGGCTACGACACCAACCCGGTATTCTCGCCGAAGGGTGACAAAATTGCTTGGCTTTCGATGGAACATGACGGGTACGAATCTGACAAAAACAGAATTTTTGTGATGGATATGAAGTCGCGTCAGAAAACCGACTTGACTGCCGATTGGGACTATACTGTAAACGACATAGCGTGGAATCCCGACGGAAAAAGCATCTATTTCATTGCACACCACCAAGGCTCGACTCCGATATTCTCCATCGACGTTAAGAGCCATCAAGTGACTATTGTTGCCGACCATGAATGCGACTATGCAACCATTGCTCCGGTCGACGAGCATCGTGTGGTTGCGTTGCGTCATGCCATCACTTATCCTAACGAGATTTTTATGGTAGAGGCGGGTAGTGCAACTCAACTTTCTAATGTCAACACCGAATTGCTTTCGCAACTCTCACCCGTCACGGTCGAAAAACATATGGTTCCCACAACCGACGGTAAAGAAATGCTTACTTGGGTAATATTGCCGCCAAACTTCGACAAAACGAAAAAATATCCGGCAATTCTTTACTGCCAAGGCGGACCGCAACAAGCAGTTAGCCAAATGTGGAGTTATCGTTGGAACTTCCGTCTGATGGCTTCTCAAGGATACGTCGTGATTGCGCCAAACCGTCGCGGTCTTCCCGGTTTCGGAACTGAATGGAATGCACAAATTTCCGGCGACTACGGAGGTCAGAATATGAAGGACTATCTTTCGGCTGTCGACTATATGAAGGAGAAACCGTATATTGATAGCAAGCATATCGGCGCAACAGGCGCAAGCTACGGAGGTTTCTCGGTTTATTGGCTTGCCGGAAATCACGACAATCGCTTTGCCGCGCTGCTCGCTCATGCAGGAATTTTCAATACGGAAGCTCAATATCTCGAAACCGAAGAAATGTGGTTTGCCAACTGGGACCTCGGCGGCCCGTTCTGGGATAAGACTAATAAAATTGCACAACGCTCGTTTGAAAACTCGCCCCATCATTTCGTCGACCGTTGGACGGCACCGATTATGATTACAGTTGGCGAACGCGACTATCGTATTCTTGCTTCTCAAGGTATGCAAGCGTTTAACGCCGCACGACTCCGCGACATCCCGACGCGTATGCTTGTCTATCCAGATGAAAATCACTGGATTCTCAAGCCGCAGAACGCTCTGTTGTGGCAACGCGAATTCTTCGGTTGGTTTGACCGCTGGCTCAAGCCAAATCAAGAATAACCAATAGATAATCAAAGAAAAATACCACTTAGCGATTCGGTTGGCTAAGTGGTATTTTTTATGCAACTTATTTATAGACTGTTATCTGCCGGAGTGAGATACTTTGTCTTTGACGATGCGATTGAAATTGTCGGCGCTGAGGAGCTGTTCAACAGTCATGTGCATACGGTAGCGCCAATAGTGACGCGAGATGGCAGGCACGTTGATTTGCTCTTCGGCAGGATTCTCGCGGCGCAAGTCAGCGTCAATTGACATCCAATCTTGCCACGGAAGGACGGTAAGCATTGCCGGAGAATACATATGTTGGTCTAGGATGATGTCGCAAATCCAAGGTTCGGCGAAGTAGGGGGCTTGTCCGGAACGGCCGAGCATCGAGTTGTAGAAATGCTGCGACTTTTCCGGATTCTCTTCCCACCATGCGCGAATGCCGCCCATATCGTGTGTCGACGTTGTGCATACTGACAGATACGGGTAGTGATGCGGATTTCCGAACTCAACTTTGGGGTCTTTTGGCATACGTTGGATTTCCAACGACAATATTTGCAGGTTGTTCATCACAGCCGGAACGCAGTCGGGTATCATGCCCAAGTCTTCGCCACAAGCAAGCATCGATGTCGAGTCGACCAATGCGGGAAGTTTCTGCATTGCCTTGCCGTACCAGAATCCGTTGTGACGATGGTAGAAGAAATCGTTGTACATGCGGTCGTAACACCATTTCTCATAATCGTTGAGTGCGCGATATGAATAGGTAAACTGTGCGGAAATGCGCGGATGATATTTGCCTTTCTCGTTAGCGTCTTCGATGAAGAGCACTTCGTCGAGCAATCCCATCAATGCGTTGCAAATACGTGTATTCTTTTCGCTATTTTCAAGCGCTTCGAAATGGTCGGCAACTTTGCGTTGATTGTCAACGAATTCTTTCAATTCGTATTTCCCCGGAGTGATTTCGTTTAGATACTGCTCTTTGACTTCTTGAGTGTATTCGCCGAAGAAGTCATAGAGGAAGTAATCGCGAATGTACGGACGAGTGTGCGTGTCGACGTCAATCCAGAAATCGTAGTTGTTGCGAAGTTCGTCGGGCGTATAGGGCATTGCCGGGTTGAATGTGCCGAGCAGACCGTGTACAGCAGTCATCGGAATTTGCCAAATGCGGAAGAATCCGAGGATGTGGTCTATGCGATAGAGGTCGAAATATTCCGACATCTTAACCATCCGGTTTTTCCACCAAGCATATCCGTCGCGCGCCATCACTTCCCAATCGTAGGTCGGGAAGCCCCAGTTCTGACCGAGTACGGAGAAGTCATCGGGTGGTGCGCCGGCTTGGCAATCCATGTGGAACAAATCCGGGTCGCGCCATGCGTCAGCACTTGTACGGCTTATGCCGATTGGAATATCGCCTTTGAGCACCACGTTGTGGCTGTGTGCATAGTCGCGCGTTTCGCGAAGTTGCTTGTCCAGGTTATATTGTACGTAGTATGTAAAATTGATTTCTTTAGCATTCTCTTTGCATAGAGCCTCTACTTTGTCGGCGTTGTACGTTGCGTATTCGCCCCATTTCGAGAAGTTGGCTGTGCCGAATTTGTCGCGAAGCAAGCAGAATGCCGCATAGTCGCGTAGCCAGAAACGATTATGTTCAACGAATTCGGCAAACTCCGGTGTGGCAACAACTTCTTCGCCAACTTGAGCATATATTTCGCGTGCATATTGTATTTTTGCCTCGTTGACACGTTCGTAGTCGACTTGCGGAAGTGCATTAAGTTCGGTTGCCAAGTTGCGGAAATATTCACGGCGACTTTCGTCGGCAATTTCGCCAAGTTCTTGCAGGCGCAAGAACATCGGGTGGAGTGCAAACGTTGAGTTGGCATTATAGGGATAAGAGTCTTGCCAAGTGTTGGTCATCGTTGTATCGTTGATAGGCAAAATTTGCAGCACTCTTTGCCCTGTCATAGCAAGCCAATCCACCATACGACGAATGCTTACAAAATCGCCTACACCGAAGTCGTCTTCAGTGCGAATTGAGAAGACGGGAATTGCAGTTCCGGCACCTTTCCAAGGCGATGAAGCGTCGGCAAAACGCAATCCCGAGAGAAGCGTAACCGATGTCTTGCCGGTTGCGGCAACAGAATATTCGCGGTTGTTGATATATTCCCAAGTAGCAACGCCGGAGGCTGTGTCTATCTTGACAAATTTAAAGACAAGTTTGGAATCGATTGCCGAAAGCGGAATATTGATTGCCCATTCCGGGAAATTTGCATCGTTCATGCGCGATGCCTTGTCGACATCCCAATTGCCTAATGCATCACCTTCGCCGCAGATAGCGAGCACTTCGCCCGGGCGCACTGTCGGCGCAAATACGCGCACTTGCAAATTGCCTGCGTCGGTGGGCTCTTCTTCTTGTCGGATGCGACGGAATACCGCCTCGGTAAACATTGACGAATAGAATGACTTGTCGGCAGGCACATCCATCCAATGGTCGATTACCGTGGCTGTACGCACACGCTTGCCAATGCTGAACACGTGAGGCTTGCCCCATTCGCGACGGATGATTGTGTCGCCGGCTTTTACAAAATAGGAATAAGTAAATTGACGTTGAGAAGCACTTACTTCTATCGACAGTCGCCAAACTCCCGCATCGTAGCTCATAGGAATGGCTGCCGCCTCTGCATTTTCGCCTAATTCCTTAATGTTTCCACTCAAATATATTGATTCTCCCCAATTGGTTTGATAATCAATATTAAAAGTAATTTTCATTTAGATATAATTTAGGTTAATGTTCAGTGAATCAAATTTTGTGGTAAAGATACAATTTTTTTTATAAACAAACACAGACGGTGCAAAAAAACTGCCGTCTGTGTCTGTCAAATTCGTTATTCGAGTCAATCTAACCGCATCGAGATGTACCGCACGAGGTGCATATCAAGCAGCCTTCTTGGTAGACCAGTGTCTCTTGTCCGCAGTTGGGACATTTCTGTCCGCTCGCTTGCATACCGTTAGGCAAATATTTCTTAAGCGCACGTTCTACACCCATCTTCCATGTGTTTATCGACTCGCTATTGAGTTCAAGACCGCCAACGAGCTTGATTACCTGTTCGATAGGCATGCCGTAGCGTAACACTCCCGAAATCAGTTTTGCATAGTTCCAGTATTCGGGATTAAACTTGTCGGAAAGCCCTTCGATGGTAGTCTTGTAGCCTCGTTTGTTGATGAATTGGAAGTCGTAGCGCTTGTTGCCGTTCTCGTCGATTGCCTTGATAATTTTACCTTTGCTAACCGATTTTGGGCAGAAGATGCCATCTTCGTCGTCGGCAAGTCCGGTGAAAATTTCGTACGGCTTATTGTTGACAAGACCGATAAATGCAATCCACTTTTCTTTGTTGTTTTGGAAGCGAACAACGTCGGCGTCAAGCTCGATAGGGCGTTTGAGCAATTGATGAGCTTCAATGGCAAGTACCGGCTTTTCTTCAGCCTTTTTGTCTTTCTGCGTTGCGATAAGTACGCCCGAGCGCGAGCCGTCGCGATAGACCGTACAGCCTTTGCAGCCCACTTTCCATGCTTGCATATAAAGGTCGTTAATCAAGTCTTCGCTTACGTCCGACGGGAGGTTGATAGTTACACTGATTGAATGGTCGACCCACTTCTGTATGCGTCCTTGCATATTCACTTTTTCAAGCCAATTGATGTCGTTGGCTGTCGCTTTGTAGTAGGGAGAACGCTTTACCAAATCGTCGATTTCTTCTTGTGTATAATTGTTGCGAACTTCGATGCCGTTAACTTGCATCCAGGTGATGAACTTGTGATGGTAGACGATGTATTCTTCAAATGCGTCACCTGTCTCGTCGACGTAGTCGATATGGATGTTCGGGTCGTTTGGATTCACCTTGCGACGACGTTTGTAGACGGGCATAAACACCGGTTCGATGCCCGATGATGTTTGGCACATCAGGCTGGTTGTTCCAGTCGGTGCAATGGTCAAGCACGCAATGTTGCGACGTCCGTATTTGACCATATCTTCGTAAAGTTGCGGGTCGGCTTCGCGAATACGGCCGATGTACGGATTGTTGGCTTCGCGTTGAGCGTCGAACACTTCAAAAGCGCCGCGCTCCTTTGCCATCTCTACCGATGAGCGGTAAGCGGCAAGAGCCAATGCCTTATGAACTTCAACCGAGAACGACGTAGCCTCTTCCGTGCCATAGCGCAATCCCAACGCAGCGAGCATATCGCCCTCGCCGGTAGTTCCTACGCCTGTACGGCGACCCTTCAGCGTCTTTGTGCGAATCTTGTTCCACAAATTGCGCTCGGTCTGCTTAACTTCATCGGTTTCCGGGTCTGCCTCGATTTTTGCAATAATCTTCTCAATCTTCTCCATCTCAAGGTCGATAATGTCGTCCATTATGCGTTGAGCCGCTACTACGTGGCTGCGGAACGTGTCGAAGTCGAAGCGTGCCTTGTCGGTAAACGGATTGAGCACATACGAGTAAAGATTAATTGCAATCAAGCGGCAACTGTCGTACGGACATAACGGAATCTCGCCGCAAGGATTAGTCGAGATAGTTTTAAAGCCCAAGTCGGCATAACAATCGGCAACGGATTCGCGAGTGATAGTATCCCAAAACAACACGCCCGGCTCAGCGCTTTTCCACGCATTGTGCACAATCTTGCGCCACAATGCAGACGCATCGATTTCGCGAGTTACTAACGGCTCACCTTCGCCGTCAATGGGATATCGTTGCACGTATTTTTCGCCTTTTTCGGCAGCCTGCATAAACGCATCATTGATGCGCACCGAAACATTGGCACCTGTAACTTTGCCCTCGGTCATCTTAGCGTCGATAAATGCTTCGCTGTCGGGGTGACTTATGCTTACGGAAAGCATCAAAGCACCGCGGCGACCGTCTTGAGCCACTTCGCGAGTCGAATTGGAGTAACGCTCCATAAACGGAACCAAACCGGTTGAAGTCAGTGCGGAATTCTTAACCGGAGAGCCTTTCGGACGGATGTGCGAGAGGTCGTGACCAACGCCTCCACGTCGCTTCATCAGTTGCACTTGCTCCTCGTCGATTTTGATAATTCCGCCATATGAGTCGGGTGCACCGTCAAGACCTATCACAAAGCAATTCGACAACGAGCCGACTTGATATTCATTGCCAATACCTGCCATCGGACTACCTTGAGGAAGTATGTGGTTGAAATCCTTTATCAAGTCAAAAACTTGGTCTTCGGTCATGCCATTCGGGTATCGTTGCTCTATGCGAGCAATCTCACGAGCAATACGGTGGTGCATATCTTCCGGCGTCTTTTCGTAGATATTGCCGTACGAATCCTTCAGAGCATACTTGTTTACCCATACGCGTGCTGCAAGTTCGTCGCCCTTGAAGTAATCACGTGAAGCCTCAAAGGCTTCTTCGTAACTATAAGTCTTTTCAGTTTCCACTTTTGTTGTATATGATTTTAATGGTTTGTTTTTACTTCGACAAAGATAATACATGTTGTTAATAATTGAAAGTTTTTCGTCAAAATCTTTTTGATGTTTTTTTAAGAGTTGTCCAAATTTGTTTTGTATGTATTTGATAATTAGGTATATAATTGATTTTGTGATGCCAAAAAATTTCCAAAATTCAGCAACTCTCGTTGCCGGTTGGCTGATGTCGCCGTTGAATGGCATAAATTCATACTATGCACTCAATTAAAA
>SFJG01000047.1 GCA_004555955.1 Bacteroidales bacterium
GCGAGGAAAGTGATGAGCAAAAACAGAACATAAAGCCCATGTTGGTCACTTTCGATGTGTCGAATCTCGTCAAGTCGAATGATTTCAATGCATAGCAGTTTTCGAACATAGAAAGCATCGTAGTTACTTTGTTTGTGCTGAGGTTTTTGATGTCCTCAATGGTTTCGAGTGTACGGCAATTGTAGAACCAGTAGGCAGTAGAAGTCGGCTTGTAGTCCTTGAACGAGTCGTCGAAAACTACCTTCTTGATGCGGGTGTTTATATTATTCTTTTCTCCCGCCCAAGCCGGAATAGTCTGAGAGCCTGTCAGTTTGTCGTTGATGCCGTAGACGGTTCCGGTGCGCATAACCTTGTAGATGTCGTAGTAGAAAGTCAGCGTAGAGCCGTTTTCCACAACATAGGCTTCCAAAGGACTTGCTGTAAAGTATCCCGTAGTCGGGTTTGCCATAGTCACGTCGGTCTTGCTTGCGTTATATGCCACAGCACCTTTGAGGCTTGTGCAGCCTTTGAACATATCATCGCTTGTCGATACAACATTGCTATTCCAATTGTCTTTGCAGTATATGGTGATCAATTTCGAGCAACCGGCAAACATGGATTGCATAAAGCTCACTTTCGCAGTGTTGAAATTGCTGAGGTCCAACTTGGTTAGCGCAGAAGAGCCAAAGAACATGTAGCGCATATCGGTAACATTCTCCGTATTGAAACTCGACACATTGAGCATTTTTAATGCGGAACAACCACTGAACATATATGCCATGTCGGTCACCTTCGAAGTGTTGAAGCTTGATAGGCCGACCCCGTAAAGTGATGAGCAGCCATAGAACATTCCTGCCATATTGACAACATTCTCTGTGTTGAAGCTCGTCAAATCCATTGTAGTCAGCGAAGAACAGTTATAGAACATATAGCCCATGCTCGTCACTTTGTCGGTTTTAATGTTAGATAAGCCTTCTATGGCGTTGACTTTTGTGTAGTTGCTGAACCAATACTTCAAAGAAGTCGGATTGTATTTCTTGAACGAGTTGTCGAATACAACCTTTGTGATGTTCGCTTTTTTATTGGCATCGGTTCCCGCCCAAGCCGGCATATTGGGATTGTCGGCATGCTTGGCGTTAATGTCGTAGACGGTTCCGGTGCGCTTAGCCTTGTTGGCGTCGTAGTAGAAAGTCAGCGTTGCGCCGTTTTCCACGACATAGGCTTCCAAAGGAATTGCTGTAAAGTATCCCGTAGTTGGGTTTGCCATCGAAGCGGTAACTTTGCTTGCGTCATATGCCACAGCACCTTTGAGGCTTTTGCAGCCGCTAAACATGTAGTCGCTATATTCCACTTTGGAAGTATTCCAGTCGTCATTGCAGTAGATGGTGGTCAAGTTCAAGCATTCGGCAAACATGGATTGTATAAAGCGCACTTTCGCAGTGTTGAAATTGCTGAGGTCCAACTTGGTTAGCGCACAGCCTTTGAACATGTTGCGCATATCGATAACATTCTCCGTATTGAAACTCGACACGTCGAGCATTTTTAATGAGGAACAACGACTGAACATATATGCCATGTCGGTCACCTTCGAAGTGTTGAAGCTTGATAGGTCGAGCGAAGAAAGTGATGGGCAGCCATAGAACATTGCTGACATATCGACAACATTCTCTGTGTTGAAGCTCGACACGTTAATCATTTTTAATGCGGGACAACCACTGAACATATATGTCATGTTGGTCACCTTCGAAGTGTTGAAGCTTGATAGGTCGAGCGAGGAAAGTGATGAGCAGCCATAGAACATTGCTGCCATATTGTCAACATTCTCCGTGTTGAAGCTCGACAAATTCAAAGAAGTCAGCGAAGAGCAGTAATAGAACGTATAGCTCATGCTCGTCACGTTGTCGGTTTTAAGGTTAGATAAGCCTACTATGGCGTTGACTTTTGTGTAGTTGTAGAACCAATACTTCATAGAAGTCGGTTTGTAGTTCCTGAACGAGTTGTCGAATACAACCTTTGTGATGTTCTCTTTATTATCGGCATCGGTTCCCGCCCAAGCCGGCATATTGAGATTGTCGGTACGCTTGTCCTTGATGCCGTAGACGGTTCCGGTGCGCGTAGCCTTGTTGGCGTCGTAGTAGAACGTCAGCGTAGAGCCGTTTTCAACAACGTAGGCTTCATTGGTTTGTGCCTGTGCCGCCTGTGGCAAGGCGACAATAGCGACGAACAGCGCGACTATCGGCGCTAAAATGTTCTTGAGTAAATGTTTCATAGTTATTAAAAATATAGTGTTAATAATTTATTGTTGGAATATCTGATTATTGTCCCGAAAAGTGAACTTAGCCAATCATTGTCAGGCGGTGAGGATGCTCACAATGCGTCGCCAAAGGCTGCGTCGCTTCGACTCCGGGGAGTGTTGTTCGGACGGCGGACTCTCAGACGGCTCACTGTAAGAGTCGGCATAGTTTAGTTCTTCTTTGTCTATTTTCGGCTTAAGGAAGGACATTTCACGGCGGTCGAGTTCCAAATCAATCAATTCTCGAATTGTGTCGAGCAACTCGATACGGTCTTCCGTAAACTGCATATTACGCCGCTGACGTTCCAAGAGTTGTTTGCCGTGTTTGTTTTCCATATCTTTTTTCTGATTCTTTTCTGCATCAAAGGTAAAAACCAAATGCCCTAATAGGCATTGCAAAATCAGACAACATTATTGCAAAATCGGACATAATGAATTTTTCCCATCTTGCAATATCGGACATACTTATACACCAATCGACTAATACTCAGGTATTTAAAGGTGACATTTTTGCCATTGTTAACATTTATCATCAAGAAGAGACCGAGCGAGAGGCAAGGGGCTTACCGACCGCTCGGATTGTTCAGAGCGCTCCGTGTATTTCTATAGCACTAATAGGTCCCATCCGGCTTATTTGACAGTTTATTTGACAATTTTTATTCTCTTATTGATTGAATTTTTCAAATTTTTTCTTAACTTTGTGTGAAAAACATAAAGAAAGAGTAATAAATATATCAGATGACCTATATAAAAATATGTATATACGACGTGATGCGCGAATTGAAAACTGATGTATGTCGCAAGCTACTGTTGAAGCGGAACTTTTACAACACAGTCATGCATACGGCATTCTCTCTGCTCTTTATACTGCTTTTCGCCTCTTGCGGCAACGACAAGAGCAGCAGTGACGCCGAAGAGGCGGCAATAGTAGGCGCCGACAATGCTATTGTTGCCGGACAAGACGATACAATCGAAAAGTTGTTGAAAGTGTATGACGGACAGGGAGAAAACGACCGACCCGCCACCGCCGACAAGATTTTCGACCTACTCTTTCGCGAGGAGATGACCGACGAGCGCATCACCCTAACCCGTAGCACGCCCTCCGACAGTATCGACATGCTCGTTTGGTATTGGGCAGGCGAGCATCTCTGGTCCACGCAAAGCTACAACGAAGGGCTGCAATATGCCGAAAAAGCATTGCCGCTGACCTACAAGTTGGGCGACCTGTCGCTGCAAAGCTACTGCGAGCGACTTGTCGGGTTGTTCTACTTCCGCCGTTCCGACTATGATAACGCCATTGAACACGTGAGTAAAAGCCTGGAACTAAGCAAGAAAGAAGGCAATAATAGCCAGGTTGGCAGCTCGCTCAACACGCTTGCCGGAATCTGTCTGGCAGCCAAGCAGCTCGACGATGGCGAAAAGTATATCCAAGAAGCGATACGCTACTGCGAGGAAGCCAACGATTCCAACCTGTTGCCCATACGCTACGGCATGGCGTCGGAAATCTATCACGCCAAAGGCGACGACGTGCGGTCGCTCAACTATGCCCGCCGCGCATTCGCACTCGATTCGCTAAAAGGCAATACACCAAGAATGGGCATACGCCTGTCGCAGATGGCTGCCGCACAGTTAGCCCTCAAGCAAGACGCTGCCGCCGAACGCTCTCTCAGACGCGCAATTCCCATCCTCGAAGAGGCCGGCAACAAATTGTCGCTTTCTATCTGCCACAATCAAATGGGCGAACTGCTCAATCGTCGCGGTGCACACGCCGAGGCTGCCACCTATTTCGTTATGGCTGCCGAAACTTTTGCCCGAAATAACGACAAATATAACGAAAGCAGAGCACGGATAGGACTCTACGAAGCGCTCAAAGAGAGCAATCCTCAAGAGGCAGGACGGCATTTGAGCCGATATGCCGCATTAAAAGACTCAATCTATCAGCACGAGATGGAGCAGGCTGTAAGCCAATACAATGTGAAATACAAGACCGAAGAACTCGCCCACAAGCAAGAACAAGAACGGCTCGAGAAGCGCGTAATTCTTTTCGGAGCAATCGCATTGATTGCCATATTGTTGCTCATTGTAACAATTGTGATTTACACAAGCCGAATACGTCAAAAGAGTCACTTGGCGCTCAAAAAGCTCTCAGCCATGCGCGAGCAATTCTTCACCAATATAACCCACGAATTCCGCACGCCGCTTACCGTGATACTCGGGCTGAGTCAAGACCTGCAAGCCTCCAAGACGGCTGACGTCAGCGACAAAGCCCAATCTATCAATCGTCAAGGTAAAACCTTGCTCGAACTCATCAACCAAATCCTCGACATAGCAAAAGTGAAGTCGTCGGTAGGCAAAGCAGACTGGCGCAACGGCAACATTATGGCATACCTCACTATGGTTGTTGAGAGCTACCGCAACTATGCCCAAAGCCATAACATCCAGCTCAACTACCTGGCAAAAGGCACTGTGGAGATGGACTTCGTGCCCGACTACATCAACAAGGTAATCAACAATTTGCTGTCGAATTCGTTCAAGAATACCCCCGAATACGGAAAAATCAGCGTGGCGGTATGGCGTAAAGACGACCACCTCCACATCGACGTCAGCGACACAGGAAAAGGGATGGACAAAAAAATGCTCACTTTCATTTTTGAGCCATTCTATCAGGCGGAAGACGAGTCGCAGTATTACGGCACCGGCTTGGGACTTGCCCTCGTCAAGCAGATTATGGATGCCGTGGCAGGACGCATCACCGTCGAAAGCAAGCTCGGCGTCGGTACGACTTTCCATCTTACCTTCCCCATACATAATACGATAAAAAAAGCCGTCGGCGAAAACGTTGCCTCAGGCGCGGCTCTGCTGCCCGACAATCCCGCCGCCCTCACCGACAGCGAAGACTCTGACAACCGCTGCCGCTTGCTCATAATAGAAGACAATCGCGACATCGCAGCATATATCGGCGCTCAATTTGCCGACAACTACGCCATCAGCTATGCCGCTAACGGCGACGAGGGTCTCGACAAGGCTCAGCAGTTAGTTCCCGACCTCATTATTACCGACTTGATGATGCCCGGTATGGACGGACTTGAATTGTGCCGCCAAGTGCGCAGTAACGACATTATCAACCACATACCCATAATCGTCGTTACCGCAAGAATTACCAAAGATGAACAAATACGCGGACTCGAAGCCGGGGCTGACGCCTATCTCACAAAGCCTTTCAACGAAGACGAACTGCGTACGCGTGTCGAAAAACTGCTCGAAGGACGGCGACTCCTACAGCAGAAATATGCTCAGACCGCTACCGAACGTACCGACGACCGACAGGCAGTTACACAGCCCGTCAGCGCCGATTTGCGCTTCCTTACCAAAGTTTCCGATGTTGTATATATGCAGATTAGCCGTAACAAGAGCTTTGATGTTGCTCTCATTGCCTCAAGCCTCTGCATGAGCAGCAGGCAGTTCCATCGCAAGATAGTTGCCTTAACCGGTTGCACACCATCGGCATACATACAGCGCATCAAGATAACAAAAGCAAAGACACTGCTCGACCGCAATCCGCAGATGAACTTCAACGAAGTGGCAGACCAGTCCGGCTTTGGCGACTACAGCAACTTCGTACGCGCCTTCAAGAACGTATGCGGCATCACGCCCACCGAATACCGCCGCCGCGACGAACCCTAACAGCGGTGCTTTAATAATAATAGTAATTAATTTGACGTAATCAGCGCCACCGATATGTCGGCGTTCGAGATATGCGTTTATGCCTTTATAAGAGGAACGCGCTCTATACTTTTCGGCGCGGGAATGCGTCGATGAAGCTGCCGGGCGTTATGTTCCAAATGGTTACGCCCCGGGCATCGGCGTAGTCGCGGATGATGAAGTATGAGCGAAACGCTATATAGAACGAGTGGATGATTTTGTGCAGAGGATAGTTAAGATATTCGGTTCGGATGCGTTGCTGTTCGCCTTGGCTGTCGGTGTAGAAATGCGGTTGAACCGACACGACGTTGTTGTCGTCGTCGACGGCGATTGTTTTCATCCACGAATGGTCGGCTCCGGCGATGTAGATTTCTTTGAAACCGGCGGCAATGGCGAGCATCAGCGACGGAATCAGTACGTTGCGTGGGCGAGGCATACCCAGTCGGGCGCGATATGCTGCGTGGCGAAACGCACGGAAGCCTTCGACGGGGGTCAGGTTGTAGCGCTCGACGATGATGTTCGGGTTGTTGCAGCAGAAGGGCAGCCGGCGCACCGAGCGTGGCACGTAGAGCACGATTTGCCAATCCGCGCGAGCAAGATTTTGCCAAAGTGTACGTACGTTGGGGGCATCGCTGTTGAAGAAGTGCGGGTCGGCAAGCACGTAATACTCCGGACGGAGGTCGAAAAATTGCGGCGTGGTGGCGGCAAAGTTGACGGCGAGTTTTTTATGGCTGCGCAGAAAGTCGGCAGACTCGGCGAGGGTTTGGTTTAGCGACGGGCCGTTGCCGAGCACCACGATAGCGCCGTCGTCGCGATGCGTCTGTGAGACGCATCGCGACAGCAGAGCGATTTTTATTATTCCGGCAAGGGTCTCGCCCAAGCGGTTACAAAAGGCTGAAATAGAGTCAAGTTTGCTCATTTTTTCTTGCGATTTTTACGCAGGCGGAGCACTTGTACGGAGCGCGCGGGGATGTAAAGTTTGAGCCAACCGAGCCCGTGAGGTGCGTATAGCGGGTCGTGCTGGGTGAAATGGTTAATCGAGCCGTCGATGTTGCCGTAGCCGCCGTATTCGGGGTCGTCGGAATCGAGCACATGTTCGTATTCGCCGACCGGGGCGAGGAATCCGTAGTCGGTAAACGATTTTGTCGGATTGAAGTTGAACACAAACACCAAGTCGCGTCGCTTGAATGCCAAGATTTGGTCGTCGTCTTTGTCCCAAAGTTTTTCGACGGGCGACGATTGGAAGAATCTCGTTTTGCGGACGAGGTTGATGATGTCGTGGTCGAATTTACCGAGGAAACGGTATTTGAGGTCTTGACGGTCGACGAGGTCCCATTGACGCCGAGCGTATTTGTACGACCAGCCGTTGCCTTCGCGTGGGAAGTCAATCCATTCGGGATGGCCGAATTCGTTGCCCATAAAGTTGAGGTAACCGCCGTTGATAGTGGCGAGCGTAACGAGGCGAATCATCTTGTGGAGGGCAATACCGCGGTCGACGTTGTAGTTGTTGTCGCCTACCATCATGTGCCAATACATATCGGAGTCGATAAGTCGGAAGATGATTGTTTTGTCGCCGACGAGCGCTTGGTCGTGGCTTTCGGCGTAGTTGATAGTTTTTTCGTCAGCGCGACGGTTTGTAAGTTCCCAGAAGATTGCCGTAGGCTTCCAGTCTTCGTCTTTTTTCTCTTTGATTGTTTTAATCCAGAAGTCGGGCACACCCATTGCCATGCGGTAGTCGAAGCCGATGCCTCCGTCTTCGAATTTGTTAGCCAGTCCGGGCATACCGCTCATCTCTTCGGCAATGGTTATTGCGTGCGGATTTACGGCATGGATAAGTCGGTTGGCGAGCGTCAGATATGTAATGGCGTTAGTGTCTTGACCGCCGTTGTAGTAGTCGTCGTAGGAGCCGAATGCTTGTCCGAGACCGTGGTTATAGTAGAGCATCGAGGTAACGCCGTCGAAGCGGAAGCCGTCGAAACGGAATTCTTCAAGCCAGTATTTGCAGTTCGAGAGCAGGAAGTGGAGCACTTCGTTTTTGCCGTAGTCGAAGCAAAGAGAGTCCCACGCGGGGTGTTCGCGGCGCGAATCGCCGTAGAAGTATTGGTTATAAGAGCCGTCGAAGCGTCCGAGACCTTCAATTTCGTTTTTAACGGCATGCGAGTGAACGATGTCCATAATAACAGCAATGCCGAGACGGTGCGCTTCGTCGATAAGGTGACGGAGTTGGTCGGGCGTGCCGAAGCGGCTTGAAGGAGCGAAGAAACTCGACACGTGGTAGCCGAACGAGCCGTAGTATGGGTGCTCTTGGATTGCCATTATCTGGATTGCGTTGTAGCCGTCGGCGGCAACTCGCGGAAGTATGTTTTCGCGGAACTCGTCGTAAGTACCTACGCCTTCACGATTTTGCGCCATACCAATGTGGCACTCATAGATGAGGAGCGGATTGGTGTGCGGGCGGAAGTTGTCGACTTTGAATTTGTACGGGCGTTTCGGGTCCCAGACTTCTGCGGAGAAGATGTAGGTGTTTTCGTCTTGTACGGTTCGTTGCGAGTAGGCGGGGATTCGTTCGCCGGAGCCTCCGTCCCACTTGATAGCAAGTTTGTAGAGGTCGCCGTGGTGGAGAACGTCTTTGTCGAGGTTAATCTCCCAGACACCGCCATCGAGGCGTGTCAAGCGAAACTCCGGCAGTTCGTGCCATTCAGAGAATGTTCCGATAAGGATTACTTCGGTGGCATTTGGCGCCCATTCGCGGAAGACCCAGCCGCGTTTGGTCTTGTGCAAGCCGAAATACTGATGTGCGTTAGCGAAATCCACGAGATTTCCATTCTTGCCAACGAGTTCCGCCTCTTTGCGTAAGGCGTCGTTGTGGCGGCCGTTAATGGCGTCGGCATAGGGGGCAAGCCACGGGTCGTGGCGGATGATGCCTAATGTTTTTTCCATAGGTTGTTAGGTCTGCGTATTTTGATAATTATCCACAAATATACAAATTGTTACAAAGAATTTGTGAGCAAATATAGTAATTTTGTTGTGTATACGCAACAAATTTGCAAATATGTTGATTTTGTTGTGTATACGCAACAAAAGTGGAGAGGTAAGAGTGGATGAGGCAAGGGTAAGAGTTGGTATCGTATATCGGGACGTCTCGTTCCTCGTCTAACATCCCCTCTCCTCTCTTATCCCTTACCTTCTCCCATCCACTCGTACCTCGTCCCCCGTTCCTCGTCGCTCAGCGCTCTGCGCTCTCAACTTTTATTTGGTAATCTGCTGAAATGTTTGTAATTTTGCTGAATAAAACTATACATACTGATGAACAAGACGTATCGCAACGAAGACAATCTGAAGCAAGCAGTGGAGATGCTTGCCGACAGGCAGTCGATAAGCAATATGTGTCACATGCGGCTCTGCGGAGAGCCATTGCCGTCACAACAGGCGGTGAGGAGCATAATCGACCTTACGCGTATGATTCTTTTCCCCGGCTTTTTCGGCTCGGAAGGCGTCAATTCTTATAACCTCGAATATGTCATCGGTATTCGCTGTGAGGAACTTAACAACATCTTAACCAACCAAATAACTGCTGCACTTGCTTTGCAAAAAGGCTGTGGCGAAGCCATCGACTTGCCACGTCTGGAAAAGAAGGCGGCAGACATTTCGATGCGTCTAATCGGTCAACTGCCGGAGATGCGTCGCGTGCTCCATACCGACGTGAGTGCCATCTATCGCGGCGACCCGGCGGCAGCGAGCCATGAGGAGGTGATATATTGTTATCCGAGCATACGTGCCATTACGAACTATCGCATAGCGCATGCTCTGCACGTGATGGGCGTGCCCGTGTTGCCGCGCATGATTAGCGAAATGGCACACAGCGAAACCGGCATCGACATCCATCCGGGAGCCACTATCGGCGAATATTTTGCCATCGACCACGGCACAGGCGTGGTTATCGGCGCCACGGCAATTATCGGCAAAAATGTGAAAATCTATCAGGGCGTCACGCTGGGCGCCAAGAGTTTCGACTGCGACCCCGACGGAAATCCCATTAAGGGTATCGACCGTCACCCGATAATCGGCGACGATGTGGTAATCTACTCCAATGCGTCGATTTTGGGGCGTATCACTATAGGAAACGGAGCCGTTATCGGCGGTAACATTTGGGTGACCGAAGACATTGCGCCGGGAGAGAAACTCATTCAAGCAAAAGCAAATAACATTTTACGATTTAAGCAAGATATATAAATGAAAGAGGAAATGCAACTCGTTGCCAAGACGTTTAAGGGTCTTGAAGACGTATTGGCTGAAGAACTGCGACAACTGGGCGCCGGAAACGTAACGCCCGGGACGCGTATGGTATCGTTTACGGGCGACAAGCGGATGCTCTATAAGGCGAATTTCTGCTGCCGTACGGCGTTGAAAATTCTCAAACCAATAGTATCGTTCAAAGCACGCGACACCGACGAACTCTATGAAGAGGCGAAACGCTTCGAATGGGATACGCTATTGGGAGCCGATGAGACGTTTGCCATCGATTCGACCGTCAATAGCGAGGAGTTTCGCCACTCGAAGTTTGTGGTCTATCGCGTCAAAGATGCCATTGCCGACTACTATATGGAGAAGTACGGACGCCGCCCGTCGATACGCTTGGTCGGTGCCGACATGCAGTTGAATGTGCACATATACAACAACGAAGTGACCATTTCGCTCGACAGTTCAGGCGAATCGCTCTACAAGCGCGGCTATCGTGTCGACCAGACGGAAGCGCCTATCAACGAGGTGCTTGCCGCCGGATTGTTGCTCAAGGCAGGTTGGGACGGCAGTCAGAACCTTGTCGACCCAATGTGCGGCTCGGGAACGTTCCTCATCGAGGCGGCGTTGATAGCCACCAATACCTATCCGGGCATCTTCCGCAAGTCGTTTGCCTTCGAACGCTGGAAAGATTTCGAGCCAGAAATGCTCGACGAAATCTATAACGACGACTCGCAAGAGCGCACGTTCGACTACAAAATCTATGGCTCCGACATATCGCTCAAAGCAATCGGCATAGCGACGCGCAACGTCAAGAGTGCCGGAGTGGCGAAATACGTCGACCTGAAAGTTATGCCTTTCGAAGACTATACCGAAGCGCCCGCCAACGGCATGCTCATCACCAATCCGCCCTACGGCGAACGGTTGAGCCTCGACGACGTCGACGCTTTCTACGACATGATAGGCTCGAAGTTGAAAAACGTGTTCAAAGGCTATCACGCATGGATAATCGCGCACAAGCCGGAGCATTTCAATGCAATCGGGCTTAAGCCGTCGACCAAGTTGGAGGTCAACAACGGCGCATTAGATTGCGAATTCCGCGAGTATGTGATGTTCGACGGCACGTTTGCCGAATTCCGCAAGCAAGGACGCACCATCAAGGGCGAGAAAAAAGAGCGTAAAGCCGACAGTGGCGAGCGCCGTGCGGAACGAGGACGTCGCCGCGACCGCCGCGAGCCGCCGCGCAATGCTCTCGAACGTGAATATCGCAAGCCTTTCGGCGAACGATTTAAAAACAAGGAGCGTCGAGACGAACGCGGAGAAGACCGCGAACCGAGCAAGGCTGAACGCTTTGTGCGTTTCCGCCAACCGCGACTCTATTCCGAGGAAGAGGTGAACCGCAAAGGCGAAGTGACTATGCGTCATCGCCATAAAAAAGAAACAAGCGAAGATTAAATTTCCATCTATAAACTACTGACACGATGAAGCATACCGTATTACTGCTCGGCTCAGGCGGCCGCGAATGTGCCTTGGCATGGAAACTCAGCCAAAGTGCCAATCTCGAGAAACTCTATATCGCTCCCGGCAACGGGGGTACCGACCGTTATGGCGAAAACGTGGCGCTAAGTCCGCTCGACTTCGAAGCCATTAAGAAGTTCGTTGTGAGCCATGGCGTGACGATGGTGCTCGTCGGCAACGAAGACCCGTTGGTGGCAGGCATCTATGACTACTTTGCCGACGATGCCGTGTTGGCAAAAGTGCCCGTCATCGGTCCGTCGAAGGCAGGCGCACAACTCGAAGGCAGTAAAGACTTTGCCAAAGGATTTATGGAGCGCCACGGCATCCCCACGGCGCGCTATCTTAGCGTCGACGCAACGACGGTAGAGAACGGCAAGGCGTTTCTGCGAACGCTGTCGGCGCCCTACGTACTCAAAGCCGACGGGCTCGCCGCAGGCAAAGGTGTGCTGATTGTGCCGACGCTCGACGAGGCAGACCGTGTGCTCGACGAGATGCTCGGCGGTATGTTCGGCAGTTCGTCGTCGCGAGTAGTCATCGAGGAATTTCTTTCGGGCATAGAATGTTCGGTGTTTGTGCTCACCGACGGCACGAGCTACAAAGTGCTGCCCGTAGCCAAAGACTATAAGCGCATAGGCGAAGGCGACACAGGACTCAATACGGGCGGTATGGGTGCCGTTTCGCCGGTAAGTTTTGCCGACGAAGAGTTTATGGCAAAAGTCGACAGCCGCATCATTCGCCCCACTCTCGACGGACTTCGCCGTGAGAACATCACCTATCGCGGCTTCATCTTCTTGGGACTTATTAACGTAGGCGGCGAGCCGATGGTGATAGAATATAACGTACGTATGGGCGACCCCGAAACCGAGGTCGTTATGCTGCGACTCAATGCCGACTTGGTCGACTTGCTCGAAGGCGTTGCGACCGGCACACTTGCCGACCGTGCGATGGCTATCGACCCGCGCTATGCCGTGACCGTGATGCTCGTTTCGGGCGGATACCCCGGAAGCTACGAAAAAGGCAAACTCATCAGCGGACTCGCAGAGCCGACACGTAGCATCGTGTTCCACGCCGGAACGCGTCGCACCGACGAAGGCATCGTCACCGCCGGCGGACGCGTACTCGCCGTGAGCAGTTATGGCGACGACAAAGCGTCGGCATTGGCTACGTCGTTCGACACCATCAGCCACATCGCTTTCGACGGCGCATACCATCGCCGCGACATCGGTTTCGACCTCAAATAAGTCATATCGGTCAGATTTTATGCCCTTTTTAACCACACGAATTGACCGATAGAATGATATTTTGTATATTTGCAATATGAACAACGACGAAATAATATTGCCGTGGCACGAGGCGCCGACAACGCCTACCGCCGCTAACCCATACCGCGTAGGTCCCGCAATCGACCGACGCGGACGCATCACCGGACACGCTCCCGACTCCGACGAAACAACGCCCGAATCGGAAAAGCGCACCGTGCTCGACTATCAGGATTTGCGCAAGATGGTGCCTTTCTTCGAGGGTAAACCCAAATTGGTCAAGACGCTAATGAAATTGATTGGTTTGGAGCAGGTTAACTACTTCCACCACCGCAATTTGAACACCCCCGGAGCGGATTTCGTACGCGGCCTTCTCGATGATTTCCGCATCACGCTGCGCGTCGACGGCGCTCACGTGCTCAACAACCTCCCCGAGGGGTCGTTTATCACCGTGTCCAACCACCCGTTCGGCTCACTCGACGGCATTATACTCATCGACCTATTTGCGAGCCGTCGCAGCGACTACAAGGTGATGGTCAACATGATACTCAACTACATCCGCGGCATGCGTCCCAACTTTATCGCCGTCGACCCGATGGCATCCGACAACCCGGAGAAGCGTGCGGCAACGATGCGCGGCATCCGCGAGGCTATGATACACGTGCGCAACGGACATCCGCTGGGCTTCTTCCCCGCCGGTGCAATGTCGAACGTCACCAAGCATCTCACTATCGAAGACCGCCCATGGCAACCCAACATAATCCGACTGATTCAGCAACTCAACGTGCCCGTCATCCCCGTATATTTCCACGGTCGAAACTCGTTGATTTTTAACATATTAGGTGTAATTGATTGGCGACTGCGCACGCTGAGGCTTCCGCGTGAGGTGTTTTCGCACATCGATGAAACATACCACATTTCCGTGGGCAATCCGATTTCTCCCGAAGAACAAAAAGCCGCAGGCTCGCTCGACGAACTGGGCAAACTGCTTCGAGAGCGAACATACGAACTGAAAAATCGCAAGTAATAATAACATAATCGGTTGAAGACTTAATACGAAATATCGAAAGAATATGAAAAAATACGGTTTGATTCTTCTGAGTTTGACGGCGGTCGGCGTATCGGCACAAGTGCCGGTGACGCAAACCGATGCCGAAGGCTACCTTGCCCGAGACCTCGTCGAAGAAGCCGAATACTATAGCGCAATGGCACAGTATCGCCGCGGCGACGGCGTCGACGCATTGCGCGCTTTCGTTGCCGCACATCCGGCGTCGGTGCGTCGCGCCAACGTCTGGTTTGCCATCGGCAACGAATACTTTCTGCGCAGCGCATTCTCCAATGCCTTGAGCGCTTACGCAAATGTGCCCGAAACGGCTTTCGCAGGCAACGAAGATGCCGACCTTACCTATCGTCGCTCGTTCTGCTACCTCCGTATGGCGGAATTCGACAAGGCAAAAGCAGGCTTCGACCGCTTGCGCTCCGACCGCCGCTACAGCGAATGTGCCGACTTCTACACGGCTTACATTCAGTACAGCAAAGCCGACTACGCAGCCGCCGAAAACGGGTTCCGCAAGGTTCGCTCCGGCTCAAAACTCTACAACGAGGCACGCTTCTACATCGGCCAACTGCGTTTCCACGACGCCGACTACGCCTCAGCCGTGCAAATCGGCAACTCACTCATCGACTGCGAGATGCCCGACGATATGAAAGCCGAACTCTATCGCTACGTCGGCGAAAGCGAATATCACCTCGCCAACAACGACCGCGCAATAAGCCTGCTCAAGCGCTACACCGAACTCTGTCAGGGCACGCCGCAACGCACGTCGCTCTACATCCTCGGCGTTGCCGAATTTCGTGAGGGCAACGATGTCGAGGCTATCGCACGCCTTACCGACGTGGTCGGCGAACCCGATGCTCTTGCACAAAGCGCTTACCTCTACATCGGTCAGGCTTATCTCCACCAAGACAACGTCGACGCCGCCGCTATGGCGTTCGAAAAGGCGTACAAGATGGACCTCGACCGCGACGTTACCGAAACCGCGCTCTACAACTACGCCATCGCTCAAAGCAAGGGCGGACGCGTGCCTTTTGCCAATTCGGTGACGATTTTCGAGGACTTCCTCAACCGTTTCCCCAACTCGAAGAACGCCGCACAGGTCGAAGACTACATCATCAATTCGTATATGGCAGACCGCAACTACGACCACGCACTCGCCACGATTGCCAAACTGCGCAAGCCGTCCGACAAGATGCTCCGTGCCAAGCAAAACATTCTCTACCATCTCGGCGTTCAGCAGTTCAATGCAGGGAAGACCGCCGATGCCATAAAGTCGCTCGAAGAGGCTGCCAAGCTCGCCTCTTACGACAAAGCCGTTGCCGCCGAAACGCAACTTTGGCTCGCCGAAGCATACTACAAAAACAAACGCTACAGCAACGCTGAAGCGGCTTACCGCAAGCATCTCGCCAACACGGGCAGAATGAAGTCGAACGACGCCGTTTCCAACTTCGGACTCGGCTACGCGCTCTACCAACAAAAGAAATACGACGCCGCACGCAAAGCGTTCGCATCGGCCGTCGACGGCTTGACAGGCTCGCTAAAGGGTGACGCCAACAACCGCATCGGCGATTGCTACTACTATGCACGCAACTATTCGCAAGCCGCCACCTACTACGACCGCGCACTCGCCGACGGCTCTACGGCTGCCGACTATTCGCTCTTCCAAAAAGGCTTTATGCTCGGCTTGCAAAAGCGTCACGACGACAAAATAAAGATTATGGACAAAGTCGTTGCAGACTATCCCTCGTCGGTCTACGCTCCCAAGGCGCTCTACGAGAAGGCGCAAGCCTACATCGCCTTGGGCAAAAACGAGTCGGCGGAATCGACTATCCACAACCTGATGAAAAAATATCCCAAAAGCAGCGACTCGCGCGCAGGTCAACTGCAACTGGCAATGCTCCTCAACTCGCAAGGTCGCGTTGCCGACGCCAAGAAAGAATATCGCTCGCTCATCACGAGCGCGCCCACAAGCGATGAGGCTAAAGCCGCTGCTGAAGACTTGAAGGTGATTTACGCAAACGAAGGCAACATCGCCGAATTTGCCAAATTTATGAAAAGCGTCGATAGTTCTTACCAAATCGACGAAAACGAGATGGACCGCCTAACCTTCCAATCGGCTGAAAACGACTACATTGCCGACGGCAAAACCACGAAACTCAAGGCATACCTCAAGTCGTATCCCTCCGGAGCATACGCCGCGCAAGCCAACTACTACCTCGCCGAAAACGCTGTAGCTGCCGGCAACTCCGCCGACGCTCTCGCCTACGCCGAACGTGTTGTGGCTCTGGCTCCCGACGCTTCTATCGCCGAAAACGCATTGGCTATTGCTTCCGACGCACTTGCCGACAGTCCTACCGCCGACAAGGCTAAAACCATAAACGAACAACTCCTAAGCCGTGCCACCGTCGATGCAAATCGTCAAAAAGCACAACTCAGGTTGATGAGATTCTATCGCGAGAAAGGCAATAGCGCCAAAGCGCTCGACTACGCTAACCGCTTGAGCAATGCCGCCGTCGCCGACGAAGATTTAGTCGAAATCGAATATACCCGCGCTGCCGCACTTGCCGCTGGCGGAAAGACCGCCGAAGCCATCAAGGCATACGAAAGTCCCGCAAAAAAACCGCAGTCGCTCTATGGTGCGCGCGCAACGGTCGAACTCGCCGAACTCTACATCAAGTCGAACAAACTCAGCGATGCCGAACGCGTGCTCAAACGCCTTGTCGACACAGGCACACCACATCAATACTGGCTCGCTCGCGGATTCATCGCCCTCAGCGACGTCTATGCTCGTCGCGGCGATAAATTCCAGGCTCGCGAATACCTCCTCAGCCTTAAGGAAAACTATCCCGGCACGGAAAGCGACATCTTTGAGATGATTAATGTGCGCCTTAACGAACTCGGCTCGTCGAACGCTAAATAATTAGGACTATTATGAACAAATCAGCCATCATACTACTTTGCGCAGTTGCCGCCACGGCAACAACATACGCACAAGACGAGAAAGACCTCAACAAAACCATCGTCGTCGAAAAAGAATTTGTGCCCGTCGAAACGAAAGCGGTAAAACCCATCGCTCAACCTAAAGAAGCACCCGTGACTACCGAAAAAGTACAACTTCGCTTCAGCGATTGGGCATTGCCCGCTCAATTCGAACCCCAAGCCGTCGTGCAGTCGCCGATTGCCTATCCCGACGAGTCGCTCGCAAAGTTCCGCCGACGCGGATACGTCGACCTTGCCATGGGTAACTATCTAAACATCGTCGGCTCCGCAGGCTATCGAATCATCGACAAAGAAAAAACATCCTTGGGCATTTGGTTGCAACATAACTCGACCTCAGCCGACCTCCTCGACGACTACGCCAACGACAAAGGCGAAACATTCAGCGACCCCGAAAAGCAAAACGTCATCGACGACCGCCTGGGCGTTGACTTCAACAGCAAGCTTCGCCGCGGCATCATCGACGCCTCGATAGGCTACCACTTCAGCAAGTTTAACTACTTCGCCGCTATCGACAATGCCACCGACGACGATAAAGAGAAACAAGGCGTCAACGATTTCCGCATGGCTCTCGGTTGGCGTAGCCTCGACGACGCCTCGACGCGCTACCGTCTCGGCGCCGAATTCAACTACTTCGGCTTCGACTACGGCAAACTCAAAAGCAAAAATATCGACGGCTTGAGCGAAATCGATTTCCGCCTCAAAGCCGCCATCAGCCAAACATTCGGCGACCGCTCCTATGCCGGCGTCGACGCCGCATTCCAACTCGTCGGGCTCGACGACATTGCCCTTGAATCCCCCGAACTCGACTCCGAGACATTCGGCATGGTCAGCCTTACGCCCAACTACGAGAAACGCTCCGACAATATGCGACTGCGCATCGGCGCTCGCGTCGACATCTCGTTCAACAACGGCGCAACATTCCGCATCGCCCCCGACGTGAAGTTCGACTACGCCTTCAACGACGTCGTGTCGCTCGCCGTCGACGCTACCGGCGGAAACACCATCAACACCGTCCACAACATCTTTGCGCGCAACCGCTATATGGAGCCGTCGCTGCGTTTGCCCACAACCTATACACTCATCGACGCAACGGCAGCAGTTCGCCTCGGGCTCATCAAAGGCTTCAGCATCAGCCCGTTTGTAGGCTTTGCCGCTACCCGTCATAGCATCGTGCCAACTATGCCATTCAGCCCCACTTCGGGTCAAATCAGTTATGCCGACATCGACCTTAACGGCTTGAAAATCGGCTTACAACTCGGCTACCGCTACGGTTCGCTTGTCGACTTCTCCGCAAAATACGCCTTCACTCCCCAAAGCGAAGACAGCGGATACGCAGCCGACGACAACCGCGCCGAACACAACCTCGACGCAACAGTCAACGTGCGCCCCATCAGCAAACTCAACATCGGCATCGGCTACCGTCTACGCGCGCTACGTACCGTCAGCAGCGTTAACAACGCCGCAGATGGCAGCAAAGACTATTCGTCGAAATTGCTCAGCAACATCTCCAACATCAACCTATCGGCGTCGTACCAAATCAACGACCTCATCAGCGTGTTCTGCCAAGCTAACAACCTGCTCAACCGCGAGTACGAACTCTACGATGGAATCCCCGCTCAGAAATTCAACATACTCGGCGGAGTTGGCTTGACATTCTAAAAATTATGACTATATAAGCGAAAAACAACATATTATGAGAAAATATTTGCTCCTAATAGCCCTCGCACTGACCTGCGCCACAAGCTATGGCTTCAGCCTCGAAGCCACACGCTTCCACTGCGCCGACGACACGGTCAAAATCAACCGACTTCTCGCCGAGGCAAAAGTGGCAGGACTCTCCACGCCCAACCAATATATGCTCTACTTCGGCGAGCAACTTCTCGGCACTCCCTACGTGGCACACACCCTCGAAGGCGACAAAGAATATCTCACCATCAACATCGACCAACTCGATTGCACAACCTTCGTCGAGACACTCGTAGCCCTCACGCGCACTGCCTTACAGCAGTCGCCAACGTGGTATACCTACGCTGCCAACCTCGAACGAATCCGCTACCAAGGTGGAAAAGTCGACGGCTACGCATCACGCCTGCACTACATAAGCGCATGGATTGTCGAAAACGCCGCCGCAGGAATCGTCCGCGAAGTGACGTCAATCATTCCCAATGCCGACAGCCAAATCAAGTCGCTCTACTATATGTCAGCCAACCGCGACAAATATCCAGCACTCGCCGACAGCGCAACATTCGCAGCCATCAAAAAACTCGAAAGCGGCTACAACATGCACATGTCGCCGCTGCTGCGCAAAAACGACTTGATGAAGAAAGAAGTCATTGCATCGCTGCAAGACGGCGACATCGTTTGCTTGACCACAAAAACCGAAGGTCTCGACGTGATGCATCTTGGCATTGTCAAGTTCGACGGCAAGAAGCCGCATCTGCTCCACGCTTCTTCGTCGAGCAAAAAAGTAGTTGTCGACAAGTATGACCTCTACGAAATGCTCCGCCCGATGCGTAACTGCACCGGCGTGCGCATCCTCCGCGTCACCGACAACTAAGCGGCCTGCCCGTAATCAATGCCAATAGATTTTAATCAAGGCACAATCTGTGTGTCGATGATTTGAGAAAGTGAGTCGCATAGCGTGTCAAAACGACATTAGTGGTGTGTAGTGCGACAAGGCATAAAATAAAAATGACATTAGCAACAGGTAATGTAGATTATTTTCCATTTTTTCTGTCAAAGTCGATTTGTTGCGAAACAGGCTCTTTGTTTCTTGCTCGGGGGAATTCGGTGCATTAATTATTTTTATTATGAGTGCTTTTATAATATGATATATATCATACATATATACATATACCTATAGTATTTTTGCAGTCGGAATAGGGAAAATGAAGAAAAAAGCATTTTTTTTGAAAAAAAGTTGCGAAAAAATTTGCAGATACAAAAAATAGTCGTAACTTTGCATCGCTTTAGAAAACTAAAGGGCGTTTAGCTCAGCTGGTTCAGAGCATCTGCCTTACAAGCAGAGGGTCGGCGGTTCGAATCCGTCAACGCCCACAAGAAGAAGCGATTGAAACGAATTCAGTCGCTTCTTTTTTTGTAAGTTGATTTTTGAATAATAACGCAATAAGTAATACTTAATGATTAGAAAAAGGTTTTTGGTGGGTGTAGCGACAGCAGCGATGGTGTTGATGCCGATGTGTGCGAAAGCGCAATCGGATAGCACAGCCACTGTGTTATCGTTACCAAAGGCAATAGAGATTGCCCTGTCGGAGAGCCCTACTGTGAAGGTTGCCAACAATGAAATCACGAAGCAGGAGTATGGTCGCAAGGGTACGCTTGCGTCGCTGTTTCCGCAGATAGATTTCGGCGCAGACTACAGTAGGACGATAAAGAAGCAAGTGATGTATATGAGCGGGTCGATGCCGGGAATGTCGGGCTCGACCGAAGGCGAAGGCGAATCGTCGTCGAGGGCGAATACGGGAATTGCGGTGGGACGTAACAATACGTGGTCGCTGGGCTTCTCGGCTTCGTTGCCGGTGATTGCGCCGCAGTTGTGGAAGCAACTGAGCATTACTGCCGACCAGGTTGAACTGGCTGTCGAGCAGTCGCGCGAGTCGAAGATTAAGCTTATCGGAAATGTTCGCCGAGCTTATTATACGGTGATGCTTGCCAAGGACTCTTATAATGTATATAAGGAAACTTATCAAAATACACTCGACAATTACACCGACATCAAGCAGAAGTTCGACCAAGGATTGGTGAGCGAATACGACTTGATACGTGCCGATGTGGCGGTGAAGAATGTTGAGCCGAGTTTGTTTGATGCGCAGAATGCGGTAGTACTGGCCAAGTGGCAGTTGAAGGCGCTGATGGGCATCGACTTGAATGCCGAAATCGATTGCAGTGAGAGTCTGGACAACTATGCTGACCGGCTTGAGGAGGTGTATATGCAAATCGACACGACGGCGTTGACGTCCAACTCTACAATGCGACAGTTGGCTATGCAAGCAACGATGTTGCGCAAGACCAAGGAGGCGGCACAAGCGGCTTACTATCCGACGCTGGGCGTGGCGTTCTCGTATAAGTGGAATGCGATGTCGGAAGATTTCAAGTTTAAGGACTATCGTTGGGATCCATATGCAATGATTGGTGTGAGTCTGACCATTCCGATTTTCTCGGGAGGCAAGCGCTACAATTCGCTACGTCAGACGAAAGTCGATATGGCAAATTTGGAACTGACGCGTTTCGACACGGAGCGCAATCTGTTGGTAGCGCTAAAGAGTTATACCGACCAAATGAAGACGTCGATACGCAGTCACAATGCGGCGGAACAAGGCATGATGCAGGCGCGTAAGGGCTACGACATTGCCAAGAAGCGTTACGATACGGGCGCCGGAACGTTGCTCGAAATCAACGATTCGCGGTTGTCGCTCACTCAGGCGCAATTGCAGTCGCATCAGGCTGTCTACAACTTTTTGAACGCTAAAGCGTCGCTCGACGAAACTTTGGGCAAAGACGAAACAACTATTAACGAATAAAAAACTACTTACTCCGAATATGAACTTCTTTAGAACAAACACAATCACGGCGATAGCAGCGGCAGGCGCAATGGTCTTTGCAGCATGTACGCCGAAGGAAGAGACTAAAAACGACAAAACAGACGAAGCAGTAAAGGTCGAGGTTGCTACCGGCGTAGAGCGCGAAGTCGAAGAAACCGGCTCGTATACGGGTACGGTTGAAGCGTTTGTGACCAACAACATTGCACCGCAAGCCAACGGACGTATCAAGAAGGTGCTGGTCGAGGTTGGCGACCACGTGCGTGCCGGGCAGACGATTGCTACGATGGACGACGTATCGCTTGCGCAAGCCAAGTTGCAGATGGACAACAACGAGTTGGAATTTAACCGCGTCGACGAACTCTACAAAGTTGGTGGCACATCGAAGTCGGAGTGGGATTCGAAGAAACTTGCGCTCGACATATCACGACGCAACTATAATAATTTGTTGGAAAACACGACGTTGGTAAGCCCGATTAGCGGCATCGTCACCAAGCGTAACTACGACAGCGGTGATATGTATCGCAGCGGCGAACCGCTTTACACCATCGAAAAGATTACGCCGGTAAAATTGCTTGTCAACGTGTCGGAGTCGCTATACACGAAGATTAAGAAGGGAATGGACGTCGACTTTACGTTGGACGTCTATGGCGATGAACTGTTTAAGGCAAAAGTGCATCTCATCTATCCGACCATCGACCCTGCAACTCGTACGTTCCCGGTAGAACTGATTGTGGCAAACGGCAACGAGCGCGTACGCCCGGGTATGTTTGCTCGCGTGATTATCAATCAAGAGCGCGTAAAGCGCGTGTTGGTCAACGACCGCTGCATCCAAAAGTTGATGGGCTCGGGCGACCGTTACGTATATGTGGTCAAAGACGGCGTTGCGAAATATCGGAAAGTGACGCTCGGACAGCGCTTCAACAACGAGTTTGAGATTCTCGAAGGGTTGTCGGCAGGCGAAACAGTCGTTATGACCGGACAAACACGCCTGAAAGACGGTGCAAAAGTGCAAATCATTACTTCCAAATCGAAAGAAAGCAAATAAGCGATGAGTATTTATCAAACAGCGGTCAAACGACCGGTTACAACAATATTAATATTTCTGGGCATAGCCATTTTCGGCTTGTTCTCGCTCTCGCGGTTGTCGATTGACTTGTTGCCCGACATCGAGACCAACGCAATTATGGTTATGACGTCGTACGGCGGTGCGAGTGCCGAGGACATCGAAACCAACATAACGCGTCCGTTGGAGAATACGCTCAACAGTGTTACCGACCTGAAGCACGTCACGTCGAAGTCGCGCGAGGGCATTTCGGTGATTACCCTTCAATTTGAATATGGTACGGACATCGATGTGGCGACCAACGACGTGCGCGACAAGCTCGACCGCGTCACTACGTTGCCCGACGGCGCAAATACGCCGATTCTGTTTAAGTTCGGTACCGACGATATCCCCATCTTGCTGCTTTCGGTGACTGCCAAAGAAAGTTTTTCGGGACTTTACAAGATTCTCGACGACCAAGTAGCCACACCGTTGGCGCGCGTTCAGGGTGTAGGTACGGTGTCGATTTCCGGTTTGCCGGAGCGCGAAATCCAAATCTACTGCGACCCGCTGAAGTTGGAGGCTTACGGCATCACGATTGAGACTATCGGTAGCATTATCAGCGCGGAAAACAAGAATATCCCGGCTGGTAGCATCGACATTGGCTCGAATGTCTATTCGATGCGCGTGCAGAAAGAGTTTGAAGACGCCAACGAAATGCTCGACCTGGTGGTTGGTATGTCGGGCGGCGTGCCGGTCTATCTGCGCGATGTGGCACGGATTGTCGACGCACCGGAGGAACGTGCTCAAGAATCGTTTACCGACGGCGTACAGGGTGGTATCCTTGTCATTCAAAAGCAGTCCGGAGCCAATTCGGTCAACATTTCGCGTGCCGTTGTAAAGAAACTTGAAGACATCAAAAAGACGTTGCCTTCCGACATCGTCATCAGCCCGATTATCGACACTTCAGACAACATCATCAAAACCATCGACTCGTTGACTCGCACGATTGCAACCACGCTGATTATTGTCAGCCTCGTCGTGCTCTTGTTCCTCGGACGCTGGAGAGCGACTTTCGTCATCGTGCTCACAATTCCTATATCGTTGCTGTCGGCGTTGACCTATCTGCTCGCCACCGGCAACACGCTGAACATCATATCGATGAGTGCGCTTTCGATAGCCATCGGTATGGTGGTCGACAACGCCATTGTGGTGCTTGAAAACATCACCACCCACATCGAGCGAGGCAGCCGTCCGCGTCAAGCCGCTATGTTTGCGACCAACGAGGTTGCCATCTCGGTTATGGCGTCGACGCTCACCACGATTGCCGTGTTCTTGCCGTTGACAATGGTGCAAGGCATTGCCGGAATCATGTTCGAGCAACTCGGCTGGATGGTAACTATCATCTTGGCAGTGTCGACCATTGGCGCAATCACGCTTACGCCGACGCTCTGCTCGCTTATGTTGCGCCTGAGCCACAAGCAGAACCTCTTCCAGAAAGTTGTTTTCAATCCGTTTAACGGGTTCTTAAAGAAGCTCACGGCAGGCTACGCACGCTTGCTACACTGGTGCGTGCGTCATCGCAAAACAACGATTTTCATCGCATTGGCTCTGTTCTTCGGTTCCATTTTCGTGCTCTTGCCGTTTGTCAAAACAGAGTTTTTCCCGTCGCAAGACAACGCTCGTATCGGTATAACCATCAAATTGCCAACGGGCACGCGCCAAAACATCACGCGCGACCTCGGCTTCAGAATCGTTGACCAATTCAAGCAAAACTATCCGGAAATCGAAAAAATCAACTTCACCGAAGGTCAAGCCGGCGAAGACAACGTGTTTGGCAACATGAGCGATAACGGCAACAACATCTTGTCGTTCAACATCCGCACATCCTCATCGTCGCAGCGCGAACGCTCGCTCACTGAGATTTGCGACCTTATGCGTGTCGACCTTGAAGGCTATCCCGAAATCAAGACCTACAATGTGCAAGCCGGCGGCGGTGGCGGCGGCATCGGCGGTGAGTCGGCTGTCGAAATCGAGCTCTACGGCTACAGCTTCGACAAGGGAGACGTGCTGGCAGCAGAGGTTGCTCAAAAAATGAAGTCGTACAACAGCGTGTCGCAGGTCGTTATCAGCCGCGACGAATACACTCCGGAATATCGCGTCGACTTCGACCGCGAAAAGCTCGCCTTGAACGGCTTGAATATGTCGACGGCGGCAGGCTATCTGCGTAACCGAATCAACGGCTATGTGCCTTCCTACTTCCGCGAAGACGGCGAAGAATATGACATACGCATACGCTACGACAAAGACTATCGTCAGTCTATACAAGACATCGAAAACATAACCATCTACAATGCGGCAGGTCAGGGCGTGAAGATTCGCGACCTGGGTACGGTTGTCGAATCGCAGTCGCCGCCTACGATTGAGCGTAAAGACCGCGAACGCGTCATTACGGTGAAGTGCGTCGTGGCACACGGCTATGCGATGAGCGACGTTATCTCGGCAGCTAACGAGGCAATGGCAGACGTCGAAATGCCGACAGGTTTCACTTGGCAATTCGGCGGCACGTTCGAAAACCAGAGCGAAACATTTACCGACATGGCACTGCTCTTCATACTCATCATCATCCTCGTGTTCATCATCATGGCATCGCAGTTCGAATCGCTCACCTATCCGTTTGTGATTATGTTCTCCATCCCGTTCGCAATCACCGGTGTGCTCATCGGACTCTACATCACCCAAACACCGCTAAGCGTAATGGCGTTGCTCGGCGTGCTGATGCTCGTCGGTATTGTGGTCAACAACGGTATTGTGCTCATCGACTACATCATGCTCTGTCGTGAGCGAGGCATGGGACTGATGCACTCGGTTATCACTTCCGGAAAGTCGCGTCTGCGCCCGATTCTTATGACCACATTGACTACCGTCTTCGGTATGATACCGATGGCCGTGTCGACAGGCGAAGGCTCCGAAACGTGGCGCTCGATGGGTATGACCGTGGCATTCGGTCTGTCGTTCTCGACGCTGATTACACTTATCATCATCCCGACGCTCTACAGCTCGTTTGCCGCCAACGGAATCCGTCGCGCCCGCAAAAAAGAACTTAAGAGTCTTAAAAAGTAAACAACGATGAAAGCAGTACTTATATCATTCAACCAAGCGCATATCGAAGACATCAACAACATTATGATGTACCTCAATCTGAAAGGATTCACCGGGTGGGACACCGTTATCGGTGCCGGTACCACGAGCGGTGAACCTCACCTGGGGTCGCACGCATGGCCGACCCTCAATAGTGCATACATAACCGTGGTCGACGATGCAAAGGCGCGTCCGCTCTTGGATATGCTTCACAATCTCGATGCCGAAAGCCCGCAACTCGGACTTCGCGCATTTGCTTGGACCGTCGACGAAATGATTTAAATTCGCTCGTATGAACAACAGCGACAACATACGACTATCGATAATTGTGCCCTTTCATAATGCAGAGGGCACAATTGCTCGATGCGTAGAGTCGTTGCTCTCCCAAACCATCGACGACGTCCAACTCGTATTTGTCGACGACGGCTCGACCGACAGCAGCCTTGTTGCCCTACACACTGCAATCGCCAACACCGACCTCTCGGTCGTCGTTAAATCTACCGGCAATGCTTGCCGCGGGACAGCCTACGCACGCCAATTAGGCATCGACCTCGCCGTCGGCGAATTTATAACATTCTGCGATGCCGACGACACCGTCGAGCCCGAAACCTATTCTCAGATGCTGGCGCTTGCCGACGAGCGTAATGCCGACGTGGTGTGTTGCGGCATTCGCGAAATTTATCCCAAACGAATACGCATACACAACTTCATCGTCGAAAGTTTTCCCGACCTTAACCACATGCCCCTCGACACGCTGCACTGCTCGCTATGCACAAAGATAGTGCGCCGAAAGTTGTTCGCCGACATACGCTTTTTCGAAGGCATCGACTGCTGGGAAGATTTAGGCGTCACGTTCCGGCTACGGCTCGCCACCGACCGATTTGCCATCTGCCATAGCCCGTTCTACAACTACACACGCGGCATCGCATCCTCGCTGACAACAGCCGATATGACACGCATTCTCAACGACCATCTTGCGCTCGCCGACGCCGCGGAGAGGTGGTTCGATGCACGTCCGGAGCTGAAGAGCAAATACGAACATTTCCTCAATTTTCTCAAGTTTACCGCAAAAATCAAAATGCTGCGCGGACCACACAAAGACCTACGCCGTTGGGCGACGACCTATCCCGAGGCGAACCGCCGAATTATGTCCTATCGCGGCATCCCATTCGGCTACCGACTCCTTTTCAAAGCCGCACACATCATCTCGAAAATCTTGTACTAATCGACAGTCTGTTGACGCTTTTCGTTGAATCGTAGCCAATAAGAGCGCGAAAATTGAGAAAACGCCAAAAAGCGCTCAAAAAAATCGCAAAAGTTTTGGCGAAATAGAAAAAACGGCTTATCTTTGCAGTCGAATTTCTGACTCGGGGTGTAGCACAGTTGGTTAGCGCGCCACGTTCGGGACGTGGAGGTCGGAAGTTCGAGTCTTCTCACCCCGACTGTTACTTTTGGGGCTGTCTAACAATCAAAGTTAGATAGTCTCTTATTTTTTAGCTTATTTTTTAACCTGTTGAAACTATAAAAAGAGACTGCACAAAACTTGTTAGACACCATAAAATTTTTAGAGATTTACGACTATGACACGCCGACCGAGTCGTTGCGCCTCTTTGAAGGAATGATAAGTTCCTTTGGACTCAGCGGATGGGAACGCGATTAAGGTAGTAGCCTATTTGACAATCTGAGTGTTTCGCTTTAGGGTCGCATATCGTCCATAGACGTTATACTGCGGAGCGGACTCCATATAGGGCTTGTGATGACGAACCGCGAATGATTTGGCGAAAGAATCAACTCCTTTTGCTCCACCTGAGATTTCAGATATTTACAAGTTAAGATTATTTAACCATTGAAAACTATATGCTGTACCGCAAAATGCGTCACCCTTGGTGTAATTTTGCGCTCATGAAAGAATATCGTGATATTATCTTAGTGCGCAGAATGACTGCGCAACGACATTATAACTTTGCATCGAATTATTAAAAACATCAGAATATGAAGGCAATAGAAGGACATGACGTAAAGATATTTACGGACAACATCGAGGAGAATGCCTTGGAACAAATCAAGGAACTGCTTTCGATTGACGTGTTTTCTGACAAGAAGATACGCATCATGCCAGACGTTCACGCCGGTGCAGGTTGCGTCATCGGGTTCACCGGCGATCTCGGCGACAAGGTCATTCCCAATATAGTTGGCGTTGACATCGGTTGCGGTATGCGCATCCTCAATCTCGGCAAACTCTCCGAGATAGACTTTCACGCATTCCACGAGCATATCCGTGGCAATGTGCCTTCGGGTATGATTGTGCGTGAGGATCGTTTCGGTTTCAAGCCTCTTGTAGGTGAGGAAATGGAAATCTACCGTGAGGCAAAGCAACTTGTGACCGAACTTTACTGCTACCGTGAAATTAAAGACGCAGGACGTATCAATAAAGCAATAGGAACGCTCGGCGGCGGCAACCATTTCATCGAGCTTGACAAAGATGACGAAGATAATGTTTACCTTGTGATTCATACCGGTTCGCGCAATCTCGGCAAACAGGTTGCCGACATCTATCAGGCAAAAGCAGTGAAACATCTTACGGACGGGGCCGACGAGTTTGAGGAAACAATCAAGCGTACCATTGAGGAATACAAAGCATCAGGGCGTCGCTCAGAATTGCAGAGCGTCATTAAGATGATGCGCAAGGAACATCAAGACGCAGAGCCGAGGCTTCCCGCCGATCTATGCTATGTAGAGGGAGAAGGGCGTGAGCACTATCTCCATGATATGCGCCTCTGTCAGCGATGGGCTGTGCTCAACCGCAAGCTTATATCGCTATTGCTCATGCGTTTCTTCCCCGGCGTGGATGTAAAAGAGGAATTTGAATCCGTCCACAACTACATCAGCGATGAGAATATCATCCGCAAAGGCTCTATCTCGGCTGCCGAAGGCGAGCGTTGCATCATACCTCTGAATATGCGCGACGGTTCATTGCTTTGCACAGGAAAGGGGAATCCCGAGTGGAACTGTTCGGCTCCTCACGGCGCCGGACGCGTCTTGAGTCGCTCCCAGGCCTACGAGAAAATCACGATGGAAGACTTCGAGGCGTCCATGCAGGGCATCTATTCCGAGTCGGTCAACGAATTTACCCGCGACGAGTCGCCGATGGTCTACAAACCGGCAGCGGAAATAATTGCCAACATCGGCGAAACTGTCACCATCGACACAATCATCCGTCCAATATTTAATTTCAAGGCATCAAAATGAAAATCATTGATAGTACCACAAAAATAAACCGACGTAAAGACTACGTTGAGCCATTTTACATTGGCAATTTCTGTAATTGCATTAGCTCAATTGCAAAGGAACTAATGCCGGATGTTTCGTCCACACTAAAAGAGTTAGGATGGGACAAGGAGTTTATTATCTATTATTTTTCAGACAAACAATTTGTTCGTCTGTATTTGCGGATAGCTTATGTGTCAACTTACTTTCTTGATGGTACCTGGGAAGAAATCAAGACTCGATTACCCAAAATCATTCCGTTATTGAAATCCGTCGTGGAACTTCGGAAAGAAAAGGACGGAGAACTATTATGGATAGAGAAAAACGTTAAAGATTTGCATTGGGTAAAGTTGGATGCTCCTTGTATTTTTTGCGACACCTATAGGACAGACAACAATTTACTAAATTTACAGTATAATACGTTACCGATATGAACCAACTGCAAAAATACACTTGGCTGATTGATACAATCCGCCGTGCCGGAAAGATTTCCCACAAGGATCTTTCCGACAAATGGCAACGCCATAATGAACTCAGCGATTGCCGTCCGCTTCATCGCGCCACATTCAACCGCTGGCGTGATGCAATCTATGAGCAGTTCGGTATTATGATTGACTGTCAGAAGGTTGGAGGTTATCTTTACTATATCTCAAATCCGGAGGATATTGACGAGGATAAACTCAAAAAGTGGATGCTCGACTCGTTTGCTGTCGGTAATATCGTCGGAGAAAACCTCTCGTTGAAGGGTCGGATATTGGTTGACGAAAT
>SFJG01000138.1 GCA_004555955.1 Bacteroidales bacterium
ACTCCGACAAGGATATTGACGGGTTGATATTTACCAAAATGTGGATATGGTTTGGTATGCCGTTTATCCGAACAAGATAGCAATTCATTTCCTTGCATAGATGCCAAATGAAGCGATAGACATCTTCACGATAATCATTTGCGATGGTCATCTTGCGGCTTTTGGTGTTGAATACTATGTGTGTCAGGTTCTGTACTCTGCTCATAGTTACTTTTTGGCAAAAATAGCAATTTGTTTATGAGCAAATCTACTATCACCACCGACCCTCTCCGAGGCTCGAGGTGTTGGGGTGGCTTCATTCCCTACGCTAAGCGTCTCCGACGCTGAGCGTAGGGTTTACCACAACCGGAGCGTCTCCGACGCACACAATCAACATCGTACCTTCGGCACGATGTGGATGCTCATTTGCTCCGATTTGCTCCGCTATGCCAAACCCGATTTTCGCCTTGCAAAGTCTCCGACTTAGCAGAGGCAATGAGCAAAATCTATGCAATTTAGCTCATTTTGTCGTGTGTGGGTGCGTCTGTCCCCACCTAGCCTCGAGCGGCAAGGTGGTTAACTGAGTGCCGCAAGCTCTCCAAGCTTGCATCTTGACGCTAACCTGCCTTACATCCACACGTCATCCCGGTCGCACCGAGGCGCTTGCGGCAAGGTTAGAGGGATATTTTTGTGGTGAAGTTGTTGATTTTCACGATGTAAATGCCGTGGGTGAGGCTGCTGCGGTCGAGGGTGAACGTGTCGGCTGCCGTTGTGCTGACTATGGTTCGTCCGTCGAGGGTGACGACGCTCACGCGGCTATCGTGCGGAAGATTGCCGAACACGATGTGTCCCGGGGTAGATGCTACGACGATTGTCGACTGCTTCGGCGTCGACACGCTGCCGTAGGTCACGAAGTCGATGCTTTCGACGGCGTCGATTTCGTAGGTCGTCGGCTCGTTGCCTAAGGTGCTGATTTTCAGAGATTCGGCAATAAAAGCTATTTCCGGATTGTTCTCGAAAAGGAAAATCGCCGGTTCGCCCAATTTGAGCGTCACTTGCAGTGCATTGGGCTCGGCGGCGCGGGCAATGCTGAATAGCAGCGCGGCAACCGTCGTTATCGCTAAAATTATTAGTCGTTTCATTTTTATTTTGTGTTATTTTGTCAGTCTGTTTGACAGTTTCTTAAGTACTTTTGTTCTCGATTGCAAATTTATGATTTTTTGTGGATTATCATTTGATAAAACGACAAAAAATCTTGTTCCACGCCCCTCTAAAGCGCTCCTTGTTCGACGCGAGTTGCGATACGTTCGAGCATGGCGTCGTTTTCGTCGGTCTCCGGTCGCCAGTCGGCTTTCAGGCTCACGCCGAAAATCTTGCCGAAGCCCTGCCAGACGGCGGCGCGGAACGAGCCGAGAAACGCCTTGATGATGCTGTAGCTCGGCTGGTTGGTTTCGCGGTAGATGAGTTTGACGAGCACCTTTGCCTGCCGACGCGAAAACCGCTTCAACTCAGGCTTATACTGCCGAAAGAGTTCGTCTTCCATGCGTTTCATATGTGCCTCTCGCTCCTTTTTTGTGGGCAGAGTCTCGATGTATTCGTAGGTTTCGATGAGCGTAGCCGAGATGAGTTTGGCGTAGGGAAGAGCCTTTTTGACGTCGCGTACGGTTCGCCAGTAGAACTCTTCAGCCTTCTTGTTCTTAAACCGTTCCGGCGGAAAGCAGGTAATCGGGTTGAGCACGAGCATGAGTGTGCTGTCGCCGTCTTCGTCGGTGTGGAAGAAGTAGTAGCCCTTATACACCTTGTTCTGCACACTTGGCAGCGAGACAACGTCGGTGTTTTGCGCGTAGGCAAGCGAGGCGATGAGTAGGAACAATATGCCGAGCAGGTGCTTCATCGGACGACTTCGGTAGGAGTTTGGCGTTTGTCCGATTTGTGGTCGGGCGAGCGTCGCGAGTTAAGCCAGGCGAGGAGTACGCTCATGGCGAGGATAAAAGCGATGATGGCGATGTACATAGCGTTGCCGGAGCGCTTTTCGATGGCGAGCCGCAGTTCTTGGATGTCGTGAAAGCGGCGTCGCGGGTTTGGGTCGGTGCAACGGTCGGCGATGTGTCGCAGCAGAATTTGCTTCGAGGGGTAAACGTCGAGCACTTGGCGGAGAATGTCGCCGTAGTTGTAGATATCGTCGAGACAGTCTTGCGCTTTGAGGCGATTGCGTTGGTCGAAGCCCACGTCGATGAGTTTGATGTTTCGCCCCTCTTCGGTAATCATAATCATCTCGGGACGGAGCGGGCGGTGGACGATGTGGTTCTCCTGGATATACGCCAGAGCGTCAGGGAGTTGCGTCTTGATTTTGAGAAGCAGGTCGGCGTCGATGGCGCGTGCGTCGATGAGTTCGCGCAGCGATTTTCCGTAGACGTTGTCGGTGATTATGCACATGCCGAGTCCGGGAATCGGCTCGAAGTCGTTAATCATCACGATGTTAGGGTGCGCCAGGTTGTAGCGCACGTCGAATTCTTTTTCGAGCATCACACGAAATTCCGGCTTCTCTTTGTATTCCGGCTTGAGGCACTTGAGCATCACCCATTTGCCGTACTTTTTAACTCGGTAAACGAGGCAAAATTCTTCTTCCCATTCTGGCAGAAGGGTCAGTTCGCTCCATTTGCTTTCACTGTCGGTCATAGCGCAATATCTTTATTTCGGCAAATTTAAATCAAAAAGCGAGCAAAAGCAAATTTTCGCGGAAAAGAGTGGAGAGGTAAGAGGTAAGAGGTAAGAGGTAAGAGAATCTCTCCGCTCTCCGCTGAAGATAACGTGGGGTCGCGGCTTGCTGCGACCTGCCAGGCGATGGTATTTCGTTGCCCGTGCTAAGTCGGAGACTTTGCACACCTCGTACCTCGTACCTCTCGATAACGCCAAGATGCAAGCTTGGAGAGCTTGCGGCACTCGGTTAACCCCACCTTGCCGCTTGCGGCTAGGTGGGGACAGATGCACACCCCACCAC
>SFJG01000139.1 GCA_004555955.1 Bacteroidales bacterium
TTCAGTATCTCCTCGTCCTCGAAGTTGATATATATCCACTTGTCGTATGCCCGGCGGGCAAATTCCTTCATTAGCCAAGTCTTTCCTACTTGTCTTGCTCCGCGAATAACCAATGGCTTGCGATTTGTACGCGCCTTCCATTCGTATAGTTTACTTATTGCATCTCTTTCCATATCGCCGGTTTTCTTAAGCAAAGATAGTAATTATTTTCTAATGACGCAACTTTCGTCCTTAAAAGTGTGAACTTTCACATTCTTTCGTCCTTAAAAGTGTGGATGCTTACATTTTTAAGGACGAATTTTGCGAATCCGTGCGCCGGCTCCCATGGTCGTTGTGCCGAAGAGTCTCTATAAAATAAAAAGGTTGCGCCTCGGATTCAAGGCGCAACCTCGTAGTCAATCTTAATGAAATACCTTATCTTACGATAAGTTTTGCTGTTTTAACACCGCCGGCGGTAGTTACCTTTACTATATACATACCGCGGAGGTTCGATGTTGCGATTTGGCAGTTGCCGTTGCAGTTTTGCGACGAAACGAGAGCGCCGTTGAGTGCAAACACTTCAACTTTAGCCTTTTCGTTGGTTATAACGTTTACGGTCTGACCTGCTGCTGCCGGGTTCGGGTAGATGATTGCCTTCGGAGCGGTGATTGTGTTCACTGCGCCTTGTGCGCTGTTGTATACGGCTTCGAATTTCGGGATTTGAATTTCGAATTCGGTGTTCTTTGCCGATGCACCCATACCTAAGCGGATTGCATTGATGGTTATCGGGTAGACTGCGATGTCGTCGGGATTGGTGAAGTCTTTCAAATCGAATTCAACAGTCGATTCGGTGTTTTTCGGAAGGGTAGTTTCCGTTGCTATCCAAGTGGTGGTATTTGTACCGAGGGCGTCGGATGCCGCAGCCGATACCTTATTAATAGTTGCATTACCCGGGTTGACTGTCAAGCGAATCTTGTCGGGCAAACTCCACACTTTCATTTCGCGGTTCATCTGGATGTATGCGCCGCGGCTTGAGCCGTTGCCGGTGTAGTTGAGTTTGAAGCCGTTGTCGCCGAGGAGGCTGAGCGCCAAGCCTGTACCGCCGGTTTGTTGGAGTGTCCAGTTTTCGATGGGAAGGTCGCGAACCACCGGCATAGTGTTGCCTGTCGGAATTTCGACAGTGACGTTGATGTTTGCTGCAAAATCGCCGAGGCTTGCCGTAACGACAGCAGAACCATCATTTAAGCCTTTGAGCACGCCGGTTGATTCGCCAACGGTTGCTACCTCTGTGTTGTCGGATGTCCATGTGAAGGCTATCGGGCTGATTGGCATTTCGTTTTCGCGTACATAAGAAATCATTTCGATGGGATATTCGCGAACGTTGTCGATGAGCACGTTTTCAAGACGAATTTTTGCATCTTCGCTGGTGCTGACGGTTACAGGGATTGTTGCTTCCAAGCCGTTGTAAGTGCCTTTAAGCACGCCGATGCCGCTGCCGTTTCCGTAGAAAGTGGTGCCCTCGTTGATGATTTCGCCGATGTTTGCATCGCACGAAAGCGTAACGCCTTGTACGTCGTCGTCGACGAGCATGCCATATTGGTTATAGCCGTAGAATTTCGGCGTATAGATGCCGTATTGCGGGAACTCCATTGCCCATTCCACGAATCGCAATTCGGAGATTTCGTTGTCTTCGGGTGTGTTGGCTACGGCAAACATACCGCTACTTACGGCGCGAGGACGTCCGTCGCTGCAGTGGTTGCGTTCGCCGAATGCTGAAGTGTAGAGCGTCGACGAGCCGCCGCCGTCTACGTTGACTGCGTCGGTTGCGCCGGCATAGGACATCATTTCGGCAAGTTGCTTGGTGTGTACGCCGTTCGACAAGTTATAGCGTCCGTCGATAACCATCATCACGATTTTCGACTTGTCGGCATTGTAGCCGATGCTCGAACGCGGGTGTAGTGCGGATGCATCGCCGCGGTCGATTTCGCTGTCGAGCACTGCGCCGTTTTCCAAAATCCACGGGTTGCCTGTGCACAAATCGGTCGGGAAGATTTCTTTGTCGCCTACGAATGCGCGGGGCGTGATTTCGATGATGTCGCCGATTGCGAGTCCGTTGACAAAGTCAACGCCTGTTCCGCGGCCCGAGATGGCGTAAGCGCCGTCGCTGAAGCGGAGGTCGCCGGTGGTCGACACGTCGGAGGTTACTTTGTATTTTGCGGTTTTACCCATGCCGATCGTGCCTTCAACCAATTCGAGGGTGCGTTCGGCAACGCTGCCGGCAAGCGATGCATTGTCGGTGGTGCCATAGTATTCGGGGGTGTAGAGCGCACATGAGTTGTTCCATACGCCGGCGTTGACTACCGATAGACGTGCTGTATTTTCGCCGGCTTTTACCTCGCCGCGTGCGTGACTTACGGCGGCGATAAACGGCTCGCCGTTTTCGAAGTAGAAGTTAGGCCATGCGCGCGAACTTGAGTTTGTCAGATAGATTTTGCCGTCGGCGATAGCTGTCTGAACGGGTGCGCCCACGCGCGAAACGCCGTTTGCCGCTGAGCCCGTCGTTACGAAGAAGTCGGTATTGATTCCGCAGAACAACTTCTTTTCTGCGTTGGAGTGGCTCTCTGCTTGCGCTGCAATGGTGGCGCCGCCCGACATCTTGTCGTTGGCAACTACTGCTTGGAACGAAATGTTCGGGTTCGTACGGTCGATGGTCAGGTAGTAGATGCGCAATTGCGTTGCGGCTGTCGACCCCAACAAGCGCAGACTTGTCTGCGTGGTGCCCGGTCCTACTTTTGCGTGATAGAGCGTGTCGAGTGTGTAGTCGACATCGCACAACTTAAACGGATAGCCGGCTTGTGCTGCAAATACTGCCACACTCGCCAACAGTAATAGTGTAATTCTTTTAATCATAATCATTTATTTTGGTTTTTTCTTGATTAGGTTTTATTGCTCAAATTTAGACATAACTTTTCATATAACGATAACAATCG
>SFJG01000140.1 GCA_004555955.1 Bacteroidales bacterium
TATTCGTGTCATTTACTACTATTTCCATTCTAAACCAGGTTTAGTTGATTACGTACTGCATTTACAGGGGTATTTAATAAAACGCCTGCCTTTGAAATTGATATAATTTCACTTGCCAAAGCACGATAAACCAAGCGTACGAAACGATTTGATTGCTCCTGTTTGTATCGGCTTTCTTCAACAGCTTCTTTGAATTGTGGGGCTTGACTTTTCTTAATACGAAAAGTCTTATAGCGACTTTCGGTTATAATATTAAGCTCTTTTGCTTTATACATCAAAGCATCAATTGAAATACCAAATTGCTCTTGAATATCTTGTAATTCTTGCAATGAAATATCTCTGCGATTCAATCCAATTTTTTGAATGAAAACATCTTTTGAGATAAGCATTTCACTTGCAAAAAGGTTGCAATAACTTTCGATTTGCTTTTCATTAATAGAGCTATCAAAGTTTAGGAGTAAATGACCTAATTCATGAAGTGCAGTGAAACGCTTACGTTCGCTATCGAAATTCTTGTTAAGCACGATTATAGGATTCTTACCATTGGCAAAGCCACTTAATCCATCAAAACTATTAGGTGCATCAATTTCTATAACCTTGATTTTGTTCTCTTCAAGAATTTCTATGAGGTTGTTAATACCGTCTTCGCCTAACTTCCAATCATTTTTGATACAAGCAACAATGGCGAACACATCATTTTCTCCTTGAATCAAGACATTGCTATAAACAGAGTTAAATTCAGACTGAATATCTATAATCGATTCTATTTCAAAATATCGTTCCAATTTATCTTTCACAACCTCTTTAATTGAATCTATCTGCTTCGCACCTAATTTGGATTTCTTACGAAACTCCACATTCTCAATAGACACAGCAAGTGGGCGAAAGAAGTAATCAATATTTACTCCTAACGCATTGGCAAGAATAATGAGAGATTTGCTGTCGGGCATCATTTTTCCTGCTTCGTATTTTGAAATAGACTGCTTGCTGAGTGCATTATTTGCTTTTTCGCAAAGAGAATCCATAGATAATCCTTGCATTATGCGAGCCTGTTTAAGTCGGTTTGAAAATAATGAGTTCATGCGTCTGATAATTCGTTAATGTTATAGTTGGTTTACAAAATTACTAATTTAATTTTATTTGTCAACCATTATAAAGCAAAAAAGTTCAGTAAGAGGATTATTTTTAACACTTTAAGAGAGAAATAATGCTTTTACGAATTCTTTTGCGAACTTTGTAGATTCTCCATCCTCGCTATGGTGTATTTAAGCGGAAATGCGTAACTTTGCAAGAATAAGCGCAAGACATAATATGAGAGAAGGCAATATTGTTATTAAAGGAGCTGAAGTCAACAACCTGAAACACGTCGACGTCGAAATTCCACGAAATCGTTTCGTGGTCATCACCGGACTTTCCGGCTCCGGCAAGTCGTCGCTGGCGTTCGATACGCTCTACGCTGAAGGTCAACGACGATACGTCGAAAGCCTGTCGGCTTACGCTCGTCAGTTTCTCGGCAAACTCCGAAAACCTGAATGCGACCTCATCAAAGGGCTCCCGCCGGCTATTGCCATCGAACAAAAAGTTACAACTCGCAATCCGCGAAGCACCGTCGGCACATCTACCGAAATCTACGACTACTTGCGCCTGCTCTTTGCTCGAATCGGGCGAACCTTTTCTCCGGTGTCGGGTTGCGAAGTAAAAAAACATACCACCGCCGATGTCGTCCGTGCCGTGACATCTCACCCCGAAGGTACTCGAGTAGCTTTGCTCATCGACATCGACATCCCTCAAGGGCGCTCGCTCGCCGACCAACTCGAAACTTACGCCGTCGAAGGATTCTCGCGCGTCGAACAGTTCGGCTCTTTCTACGAAATTGCCGACATCGTTGCCGGACGCACATCCGCTGTTGCCGACGGAATGCACCTGCTCATCGACCGTATCGCCGTGGCTACCGACAGCGACGCCATCAGCCGACTCACCGACTCCGTCGAAACAGCTTTCAGCGAAGGTCGCGGCGCTTGCATCGTCGCCGTTTGGAGTCCCGAACTGAAATACTACACTTTCTCCAACCGCTTTGAAGCCGATGGAATGACATTCAGCGAGCCCTCAGAACAAATGTTCAACTTCAACAACCCTCTCGGCGCATGTCCAACATGCGACGGATTCGGCAAAGTGCTCGGCATCGACGAAAACCTTGTAATCCCTAACAAAGCTCTTTCTGTGGTCGACGACGCCGTAATGTGCTGGCGCGGCGAAACTTCGAGCGCTTGGAAGAGGCAATTCATCAACGACGCCGCTCCGCTCGGTTTTCACGTCCACAAGCCCTACTACCAACTCTCCGACGACGAGCGCAACCTGCTCTGGTTCGGCGGAAACGGTGTGCACGGAATCAACGACTTCTTCGAAATGCTCCGCTCGGGCATCTACCTCGTCCAAAACCGCGCTATGCTCGCCCGATACCGCGGCAAGTCGACGTGCCCCGAATGCCACGGCGGCAGGCTCCGAAAAGAAGCTCTTTTCGTCAAAATCAACGGCAAAGACATCAGCCAAGTCGTTACCATGCCAATCACAGAACTAAAGCAATGGTTCGACAACCTCGACCTCACCGACACCGAACAAGCCATCGCTCATCGCCTCCTCGTCGAAATTCGTAACCGCATAGAATACTTGCTCGAAGTCGGGCTCGGATACCTCACTCTCGACCGACTCTCCTCGACTCTCTCCGGTGGCGAAAGTCAGCGCATAAACCTCGCAACAACTCTCGGCGGAGGACTCCAAGGCACCGTCTACATCCTCGACGAGCCAAGCATCGGTCTGCACCCCCGCGACACTGCCCGGCTTATCGGCGTTCTGCGACGCCTTCGCGACAAAGGCAACACCGTCGTCGTTGTCGAGCACGACGAAGAAGTTATTCGCGCAGCCGACTTCCTTATCGACGTCGGACCCGAAGCCGGTAGCCG
>SFJG01000141.1 GCA_004555955.1 Bacteroidales bacterium
GATATGTTGATGAAATCGTCAAAATGATTGCCTCGGTGGAAACCACCTCGAAAATCAATGTCTATGTTTTCTCTCCGAGTGAAGACCCGTGGGAGGCAAGTTTCGAGCCGGTCAACGACAAAGTGGAACTATGCGCTTTGCCACAGGCTATTTACAATACATACAAGCGTATTCTCCCCAAACGTCGGCAGAAACCCATCGAGCCGACCGAGGAAGAAGATGCACTTGCCAGTACTGACGATGAAGAAATCGGCGGACTTTTTGCCGAGGAAGGAGGCGACGAATGAAAACGCTGAAATACCAACAGGACGCAATAAGCGAGCTGACCGACAAGACGGTCAAGCTGCTTAATCTCGGTGGCAATCGTCGCAAGGTAGTTTTTGAGGCTCCGACCGGTGCCGGTAAGACCGTCATGGCTTGTCAGACTCTCGCCAACATCGTTGACGAACTGCGCACACGCGGCGACAGCCGTTTCAAGGAGTGTGCCTTTATTTGGTTCGCACCCCGAAAACTCCACCTCCAAAGCTACATGAGCCTCAAAGGTGCTTTCGGCGAAACCCGCAAGCTCACCCCGGTTATGTTCGACGAACTCGACCAGAGCGAGGGTATTCAGCCCGGAGAAATTCTTTTCGTAAACTGGGAGAGCGTCAACAAGGAGAAAAATATAATGGTGCGCGACAGCGAAAGCTCCGCTTCACTTTATGAAATTACTCGACGCACCCAGGAAGAACTCGGACTACCTATTGTCGCAGTGATCGACGAAGAACACATGTTTTGGTCGAACGCTGCTGACAAGACAAAAGCTGTGCTCGAACGCATCAATCCCGCCGTTGAACTTCGCATCTCGGCTACGCCTAAAACCGCATTCCCCGACGAGCGTGTTAAGGTTTATCGTCAGGACGTGATAGCTGCCGAGATGATAAAGAAAGAAGTTGTGCTCAATCCTGAAATCGACATCAACGGCTCGGAAGATGAAATCGCAATGAACGAGCGATTGATTAGGGCCGCGCTCGAAAAGCGCAACCAAATCGCCGAGGCATATAAAGCCCAGGGAGTTGATATCAACCCTCTGCTTCTCATTCAGCTTCCCAACGATAAAAAGGAGGCTATGACCGCGGAAGATGAAAAGGTTGCAGAACAGGTCAAGACCTACCTCAAATATATGTGCGACATTACCGAGGAAAACGGCAAACTCGCCGTTTGGCTCTCTAACGAGAAGTCAAACCTCGTCGGACTTGACAAGCCCAACAATCTCGCACAGGTGCTTCTTTTCAAGGAAGCAATCGCCCTTGGTTGGGACTGTCCCAGAGCAGCAGTTCTCCTTATCTTCCGCAAACTGCAAAGCGATCAGTTCACTATTCAGACCGTTGGACGAATCCTTCGTATGCCGGAGCAAAAGCACTATCCCAACGAGCTTTTGAACGTCGGCTATGTTTACACCGACATTGCCAAGGATAAGATTGACATCGTAACGGCAGATGCCGGCTACATTTTGAGCGATACGCTTACCGCACATCGACGCGCCAATCTTTGCAATGTCTCACTTAAGGCTGTGTATTCCGAGCGACCGAACATTGAGCGTAACTATCTCGGTCCCGACTTCCGCAAGGTGCTTTACGACACTGCAACCGATTTCTGGAAACTCGAACAAGGAGCCGGACTTTTCTCCATCGCCGAGCTTGCCGCTATGCGTGGCGACGATGATGAATACCAACCGCTACCCGAAACCGACGATTTAACCATAAATGAAAATCGCCGCCGTGTTCAGAACTCAATTCGCCTCGATGTCAAGACAATCAATATCGAGATTCCCAAAGACGTACACTTTCAGAACGAAGTGCAGACCTTGAATGTGGAACGTGCCAAATTTGCCCGTACCACAAGCGAGATTGACGGCGTTTTCATCGCCTATATCGACGGCAAGGGCGGTCAGTTCGAGCGCAAAGGTCGCACCGATAAAATAGCGAGCTTCCTCACGGAGCTTATCGCTGACTTCTTCGGAATCTACGAAACCGATGCGAAGAAAGTTGTGCTCTATCACGAGAACCGACCCAAGTTCGACAGGCTGCTTGAAACAGCTCTCGAAAAGTACGCCCGCAAGCGTGAGGTTGCCGCCGCACGAGCCGCCGCCGCCCGTGTCTATAAGGAACACGACTGGGAGGTACCCGAACAGCGAGTATATGATGCGGAAACCAACCGTGTCGCTCCGGCTGAAAACCACGCTCTGCTGCCGTTTATTCAGCTTAACACCGCCTCCAATCCCGAAAAGGAATTTGTCAAATTCCTTGAAGCCAATTCGCAATGGATTGACTGGTGGTATAAGAACGGCGATAGCGGCAAAGCCAACTACGCCATTGAATACCACAAAGGGCAAGGTGGAGAAAAGGCTCTCTTTTATGTCGACTTCGTTATCCGCATGAAGAACGGACACATCTACCTTTTCGATACGAAAAGTGCGGGTAGCGATATTTTCGCCGCCGACAAGCATAACGCCCTGTTGGAGTATATCAAAACCAACACTACCGCCGAGCAGCCGCTCGCCGGTGGCGTTATCTTGCAGCAAGGCTCCAACTGGCTCTACTCGCCACTGCCTATTGAGAACACTACCGACACGTTGAACTGGAACAGTTTCTATCCTCAACAAGCGTAAGATATGAGCAACAAAGGTATAGACCAAAAATTCGTTCACTACGGCATACGCCGCGATGACCTCTCTATGATTGAGGCCATCTGCGCTGCCGAGGGCATTGACTTCGACTGGTTGAGCGAGGAAATCCTTAAAGCCTACCACGCCAAAAAGGTTGACGTGATAGAAATTGACGATACCGCCACGGAAGAAATTATCCGTGCGGCAATTCAGAAGATTAAACAATAAATTTCCTCGCCATGCTTATTCAAAGAATCAAAGTCAGCAACTACAAGACTTATCTTGA
>SFJG01000142.1 GCA_004555955.1 Bacteroidales bacterium
ATATTTCGACAATGAAGTCGCCGATACGAGTTGTCCGATATTGTCGCTGACGTACGACATAAGGTTTTCAAAAAGTGTAACATTTCGCAATCCCTCTCGTTTTACCACATCTTTGAGAACGATTGTGTTATAAATGTTTTGAATGTATTCCCACACCATATCGTCGTTCTCGAGTCCGAGTCGGTACAGATGAGGAAGTCCTCCGTACTCGAGATATTTTAGAAGGCTCTCGTCGGAATCGTCAAGATTGTGGAACGTGAGGAACTCGCGATACGACAAACTTTGAATGTGAATCTCTATGTATCTTCCGCCCAAATAGGTAGACAGCTCGGAAGAAAGCATCTTGGCATTGCTTCCGGTAACGACGATATTGCATTCTTCGTCGGCATTAAGACTTCGTAGCACGACCTCGAAACCGTCGATGTCTTGCACTTCGTCAATCAGCAGATAGTTTTCGCCGCCGTCTATCAGTTTGTTATTAATGTAGGTAGAAAGGTCTTCGGCATTTCTTATGTCGGCAAATTTTGTCTTTTCTTTGTTGATGTATATGATGTTTGCGTCGGGATGGTGTGCCTCGATTTCGTCTACGAGTTGACGGATGATATAACTTTTGCCCACACGGCGTTGCCCTGTGAGCGCGATAATCATCCCCTTGCCGATAAACTTGAGGATGTGGTCGATGTAATTATGTCGTGCAATTATCTTCATGCAGCAAAGATAGTGATTTTTTGTTAATCATACCAAATAAAAACTGAAAATCCGTCGATTTTGTTAATCATACCAAACAAAAACTGAAAATTTGGGATTTTGTTAATTATACCAAACGAAATTCTCGCCGGAAAATTTTTTTTGATACAATAAAAATTATTGCGAACTTTGCACTGTGAAACGGTGGTGGTGATAGTTTGCCATCATTGTTTTGTGTATTAAGTAACGTTATTATGGATGTATCAATCATAGCAATCGGCGACGAGCTGCTCATCGGGCAGGTTGTCGACACCAATTCGGGCATGATCGCCCAAATGATAAATCCCTACGGCTGGCGCGTGCGCAGTGTGCGCGTTGTTGCCGACGACGGTGATGAGATTCGTCGTGCCATCGATGCCGCAATGTCGGAAACCGACGTCGTGCTTACCACCGGCGGTCTCGGCCCAACGAAAGACGACATCACCAAGCCTACGCTGTGCGACTATTTCGGCGGCACGCTCGTCTACGACAAGTCGGTCGAGGCGAATGTGCTCGAGGTCGTGGCAAAACGCGGGCTGAAGATAAATCCGCTAACGGCGGCGCAAGCCTACGTGCCATCGTCGTGTCGCGTCATTCAAAATCGCGTTGGGACGGCGCCGCTGATGTGGTTCGAGCGTCAGGGTAAGGTGCTTGTGTCGATGCCCGGCGTGCCTTTTGAAACCGAAGAAATGTTTCGCACGGAAGTCTTTCCGCAGTTGCGCGAGCGGTTCGACGTGAGTTTCGCCGTTGAGCATCGCACATTCATAGTCATCGACCACAGCGAGTCGGTTCTTGCCGGCAAACTCGCCGACTTCGAGAGCAGTCTGCCCGCCGAGGTGCATCTTGCCTACCTGCCCAAGCCGGGGATGATTCGACTGCGACTTACGGGCACGGGCGACGACCACGATAGGGTGGTGGCGCTGCTCGATGAACAGGGACGGAAGTTGCACGACCTCGTCGGCGAGAGCATCGTTTGCGACGAAGATAAGATGCCCGGCGAAATCCTTGGCGATATGTTGCGCAGCCGCGGACTTACCGTGTCGACCGCCGAAAGTTGTACGGGCGGCAACGTGGCGCACGAAATTACCGCCGTGGCGGGCAGCAGCGACTACTATCTCGGCAGCGTGGTGTCGTATGCCAACGGGGTCAAGACCGGCGTGCTGGGCGTCGATGCCGATACGTTGGCGAGGGTAGGCGCGGTTAGCGAAGAGGTGGTTCGCGGAATGGTCGATGGCGCATGTCGACTCCTTGGTACGGATTGTGCCATAGCGACATCCGGCATCGCGGGTCCGTCGGGAGGCAGTGCTGAGAAGCCCGTAGGCACCGTGTGGATAGCCACTCGCGTCGGCGACGCGGTCGAGGCAAAAGTCTATCACTTTGCCGGCAATCGCAGCCGAGTAATCAACCACGCGACGACAATTGCGCTTATCCAACTCATCAAAATGATAAACCTGCATTATTCATACTCTTCCTACGGCAAGGGCTAACTGACAACGCCTTAGCGCAATGCTCGCTTTTCCTCTTTGAAGGTAGGATTTACTACATTCTGCATCGTCATCGCTGTGCTCACGCTGATGCGTCGCCATTTAGCCCTTTCGTGACGTAACAGTATGAATAATGCAGGTTAAAAATAAATAATTATCAAAATTTTTTAGCAGAAAGTGATTCAAATATTTGGATAGTTTGCAAAAAATTGCTTACTTTGCACTCTGTTTTGAGGACATTAATAGAAATAATAAAAAAACGAATATAGCCATGTCAAAAGTTTGTCAGATTACAGGCAGAAAAGCGGCCGTAGGTAATAACGTTTCTCACTCAAAGAGAAGAACGAAACGCAAATTCAAAGCCAATCTGTTCAACAGAAGATTCTTCTGGGTAGAGCAACAGATTTGGATTAGTCTTACAGTATCAGCAGCAGGACTCCGCACAATCAACAAGTTGGGTCTTGACGCAGCAATACGTCAAGCAGCTGAGAAAGGTTACTTAACAAGCATTAAAACAGCAGAATAACGATGGCAAAGAAAGCAAAAGGCAATAGAGTTCAGGTAATCCTCGAATGCACAGAGATGAAGGATAGCTGTATGCCCGGAACTTCGCGCTACATCACAACAAAGAACCGCAAAAATACAACAGAGCGCTTGGAGTTGAAGAAATACAACCCCATCCTCAAACGTGTAACAGTTCA
>SFJG01000048.1 GCA_004555955.1 Bacteroidales bacterium
CTACAACGACGACCTGAACGAAATGTTGCGCCTGCTACAAACATATCTGCTGACGATACCGCAATGCGACAACACGAATTACGAAGGGCACTACCAACAAATGCTCTACGTAATATTCTCGCTTTTAGGCAGGTACGTCGATGTGGAAGTGCGTACGCCAAAAGGTCGCGTCGATATGGTGATGAATTCCGGCAAGGCACTCTACCTTTTCGAACTCAAACTAAACAAGTCGGCGGAAGCGGCGATGAACCAAATCAACCTCAAAGACTATCCGTCGCGCTTCGCTCTCGCCGGACTGCCCGTCATAAAAGTCGGCATCAATTTCAACTCCGAGACCCACACAATCGAAGATTGGGTAATCGAATAAGCATTTTGATAAGCCATTTGTGATGAGATTATGAATATCCCTAATTACATATATGAAATACAATGTTGTAATAAATCGTTGTAGTTCGATGGTGTTAGTTCATAAACGACACAGGAAATACAACAAACAGCGAGGGTAAATTCTTAAAATCTATTAAAAAGAGGATTCTTTGTTGTTAATAGTTTGTAGAATTAAAAATATTTCTTAACTTTGCACTCGCTTTTACGGCAAAACTCGGTATGGCCCATTCGTCTATCGGCTAGGACGCAAGATTTTCATTCTTGAAAGAGGAGTTCGATTCTCCTATGGGCTACAAGTTAAAAATTAAAAAGAAAATTGATTTAAAATGGCAAATCATAAATCAGCATTAAAGAGAATCCGTCAATCAGAGACACGTCGTCTTCGTAACCGTTACTATGCAAAGACAGCGCGTAACGCAGTTCGTCGTCTTCGTGCAATGAACGACAAGGAGCAAATCACAGCAGCTTTCAACAAGGTAAGCTCAATGCTTGAGCGCCTCGCTTCTAAGGGTGTTATCAGCAAGAACAAAGCAGCAAACCTTAAGAGCAAGCTTGCAAAGCACGTAAATAAAGTAATGGTCGGCTAATCGCCCGGACCGTACTTTAAAGATGGCCCATTCGTCTATCGGCTAGGACGCAAGATTTTCATTCTTGAAAGAGGAGTTCGATTCTCCTATGGGCTACACAGTTAAGCGTTGGCATTCGCCAATGCTTTTTCTGCATATAGGCAAGTGAGCGACTTCGGTCGAGTGCGACCAATTGGGTGAAGTCGGAGGCGAGCAGAATGTCCGGCTGATTTGGATTAAATTGTGTTGTGACGGTCGATAACCCAACGAAGGAAGTCGTCGAACGATGGTTGGAAAGCGCCGTAGCTTTTGCGTTTGCCGTTTTGAGTGGCGACGATAGTCCATTGGTCGGCGGGAGCCATTTCGAGTGTATAGTATGCGCAAGCGTTCGAAGTTGAGCGAACAAAGACGGCGCCGAAAGCCGGTTGTCCGACGTCTTCGGGCTCGGGGAAGACGTATACGTGGATTTGAGCTGTGTCGTCGATTCGGAACGCCTCGTGCTGGAATTCATCCCAGTTGAAGCGTACGTCGGGGTAGTTGTTTAGGATGAACGTTTGCCAGTTGAGTTTGTCGGCGAGCACGCCGTGGTCGACCAAGCCGGCATTGATGTCGTCGACGAGTTGGGGAATCCATTGATAAGCGACGAAAATGCGTCCGTCGACTGCTGTTTGTTGATTCATCGTTTGATTCATCGTTTTCCTGTTTTTGGGACAAAGATAGTGTAAAATTTGCTTTTTCGTACGATTTGCATTACTTTTGTAAACTCAAATCAAAACTAAAATATGTCTGTAGCCACCGAAAGTGAACAATTATACCCGATAAAGTTCCTGCCGCACTATAAGGAAGTGCTGTGGGGTGGCACGAGAATATCCGAATATAAAGGCGTAGATTTGCACGACTCTAACGTCGGCGAAAGCTGGGAAATCTCAGCGGTTCCAGGTTCGGAGTCGGTAGTGGCAGCAGGTCCTGACGCCGGTTTGACCATTACACAAGTTATCAAAAAATACGGCTCTCGACTTGTTGGCAAGGCTGTCTATGAAGAGTTTGGCACGACGTTCCCGCTGTTGGTAAAGATTATAGATGCCAACAAGGACTTGTCGTTTCAGGTGCATCCCGACAATGAGTTGGCTCGTGCGCGTCATAACTGTTTCGGCAAGACAGAGATGTGGTACATCATCGATTGTCGTCCGGATGCGCGACTTTATGCAGGTCTGAATCAAGATACTACTCCCGAAGACTACGAGCGACGAATCGAAGACGGATCGATTATGGACATTGTGACGTGCCATAAAACCATCCCGGGGGATATCTATTTTCTTCCGCCGGGCTGCACACATTCGATAGGTGCGGGCAATCTGTTGGCAGAGATTCAGCAAACGTCCGACATCACTTACCGCGTCTACGACTATAAGCGTCGCGATGCGAACGGCAACTATCGTCAACTGCATACCGATTTGGCACGCGAGGCGGTAGACTATCGCGCTTTCGATAGTAAAATGGACTACGAAAAAAGCGGTAAATGCTCGAAATTGGTCGACTGCGATTTCTTCCGTACATCGCTTCTCAAGGTTGAAGGTCATCAAAGTTATCACAACGAGCGCGACTCGTTTTTGATTGTGATGTGTATCGAAGGCGATGCGCAAATCGGCTCAACGACGTTGCGCCGCGGCGAGACACTGCTGGTGCCGGCAGAAATGAAAGACGTCGACATTCAGGGCACTGCCACGCTGTTACTGGCGACGGTATAGCGTTTTTTCAATAGATAGGATAGCGCTGTCGGTGTTTTAGTGGCGTCTATACAATTAGTGTTCTGCTATTCACTTTTTTCGTTTTCGCTTTGTTTTTCATGCGATTTGCATTAATTTTGCAATATATAGCACTAAGTGGCTCTAAATAACCCGAAAACACGATGATGGATTTTTTTAACATAACGTTTCCGCTGACCGACCCGACGTGGATTTTCTTTCTGATGTTATGCATCATCTTGTTTGCGCCGTTGCTTCTGGGAAAACTCAATATACCACATATCATCGGACTTATACTTGCCGGGGTAGCAATCGGCGAGCATGGTCTTCATTTGCTTGACCGCGATAGTAGTTTTGCGCTGTTTGGTAACGTCGGGCTTTACTATATAATGTTTCTCGCGGGGTTGGAAATGAACATGGACAATTTCCGTTCGATACGCGGTAAGGCAGTGACATTCGGCATTTTAGGGTTTGTCATACCGATGGTTATGGGCTATGCAGCGAACGTATGGGTGCTTGGGTATGCGGCGATTCCGGCGGTTCTTATGGCGGCGATGTATGCGTCGCACACGCTTGTGTCGTACCCGATAGTTGCGCGCTATGGCGTGTCGCGACACCCGAGTGTCAGCATTTCGGTTGGTGCGACGGCGATTACCGACTGCTTGACGCTTTTCGTGCTGGCAATTGTCGGCGGACAGTTTAAGGGAGAGGAGCAGGATTCGCTGTTGTGGCTGTGGCTGATTGTGCGCGTTGTAGTGCTCGGCGGACTGATTATTTTCTTTTTCCCTCGTCTCGGGCGTTGGTTTTTCCGCAAATATAGCAACGGCGTAGTGCAGTTTATTTTTGTGCTTGCGTTGGTGTTTTTGTCGGCGGGATTGATGAAACTTGTCGGCATGGAAGGCATCCTTGGCGCGTTCTTGGCGGGATTGGTTCTCAATCGACTCATACCGCACGTGTCGCCGTTGATGCACAACATAGAATTTGTAGGCAATGCGTTGTTTGTGCCCTATTTTCTTATTGGGGTTGGTATGCTGATAGATTTGCGCGTGTTTTTCGGCAGCCTGACAGCGCTGAAAGTGGCGGGCGTGATGATTGTTATGGCATTGATATCCAAGTGGGTGTCGGCGTGGGCGACGCAGAAAGTGTGCCGCATGACGAGTCTTGACCGCCGAATGATGGTTGGATTAAGTACGGCGCGAGCGGCGGCAACACTTGCCGTTGTGCTTGTGGGCTACAACATAATACTACCCGACGGGAGTCACCTTCTCGGCGATGAAGTGCTCAACGGCGCAATTGCGCTGATATTGGTGACATGTATCGTCAGTTCGTTTGTCACCGAGCAGGCGTCGCGTAGGATGGCGCTCGACGAGTCGGCAATGAACAACAGTGCTACCGACGACGACAGCGAGCGAATACTTGTGGGCGTGTCGAACGACGAAACGTCGAGCCATCTCGTCGACCTTGCATTGCTGATACGCAATCCGAAACTTAATGATAACTTAGTGGCGCTCAACGTGGTAACCGATGGCGGACGGACCAACAATTCGCGTCGCAGCAAGCGTTTGCTTTTGTCGGCGTCGAACGTGGCGAATGCCGCCGGGGTGACCATCAAAACGATGAGTCGTTTCGGTATGAACGTGGCATCGGGCATAGTGCATACACATAAAGAGCAAGAAACGACAGAGTTGATTATCGGCTTGCACCGCCGAGTGAACATTATGGATTCGTTCTTGGGAAGCCTGTCGGAAACGCTTCTCGACGAGGTGCGTCGCGAGGTTATGGTGGTAAAGATGCTAATGCCGTTCAACACGATTCGCCGCATCGTAGTAGCCGTACCGCCGAAAGCCGAATATGAGGCGGGCTTTACCAAATGGGTCGACCATTTGACGAAGATGGCGAGCGCGATGGGTTGCCGTATTTATTTCCACTCGAATGAGCGGACGCTCGAGTATATTCGCCGTATAACCTATAGTCGTCCGATAAAAGATAAGGTTACGTTGCAATTGATGGAATCGTGGGACGACCTGTTGATGTTGTCGGCGGCGGTAAACTACGACCATTTGCTGGTAGTAGTGACGGCGCGTCGCGGCTCGATTTCGTACGATAAGTCGTTCGACAACCTTCCGGGACAGTTGACGCGCTATTTCTCCAACACGAGTCTGTTGTTGCTCTATCCCGACCAGCACGGCGAGCCGACGGCGCTTCAAGCCTTTGCCGACCCGATGCAAGGTCACCTCAATCCCGTGTCGTGGTCGACAACAATACGTCACAACTACGACGTGGTTCGTCGTTGGTTGCGCTCGAAGTTTTGAATCAGCAGATAATACCGATAATGATAAGTAAAGCGGCGTAGATGAGCATGTTGCGTGCCGTAGCGCCGAGAAGAGGGTTGAGAGCGGCGCCGCTTGAGGTAACGATGCGTCGCCAGGTGGAGTAGTGTAGTGCCAGATAGATTATCGGCGCGATAATGAAGGCGTTTCGCAACCCCCAAATACCCATAGTGAGAACAGCTCCGGCGAGTCCGAAGATTAGATAAGCCACGGCAGCGGCGCGACGTCCGAATATAACTACGGTTGTACGTTTTCCGGCAGCACGGTCGTCGTCGACGTCGCGGTAGTTGTTGACAATCAATACATTAACGCCGAGGAGCCCGATTCCTGCGGAGCCGGCAATGACGAAAGAGTCGACCGTTCCCGCTTGAAGGTAGTAGGTCATCGTGACAGGCACGATGCCGAAGAAAGTGAGCACGGCGACGTCGCCCAGCCCGTGGCGCGACAGCGGGTAAGGCCCGGCGCTGTATGCGAGGGCAAAGACGGCGATAGCGATGCCGATGGGCACGAGAATCCAACCGCCGAATGGAATCAGGCAGCACCCGACGGCGCATGCAGTAGCCAGAGTGGCGAAAGTGGCTCGGCGCATAGCTTTCGGCGAGATGTCGCCTTCGGTCACGCCGCGTCGAAAGCCTTCGCGTCCGGGGCGGTCGCTTCCGTTCGCCCAGTCGTAGTATTCGTTGGCGAAGTTTGAAGTAATTTGCGCCAGAATGGCGAAAACGAGGCATAGTGCGGCAACTTCCGGACGAAAGCAGTCGCGGGCGAGAGCGTAGGCGCAAGCCACGAGCACCCCGGCGGTCGATACCGGAAGCGTGCGCAGACGCATAGCCTCTATCCAAGGACGAATTTTCATGCTAATACTTGTTGTGCGACGAGATTTCGTCGACCGGTTTGCGGGTTTTTTCGCGCTGTTGTTGCGCCGAATAGCCGATGGTAATGTCGAGCAGCACGCGGCGTGAACGGGGGATTCCCAATATGCGTCGCACCTTCGGCTCGTCGAACCAGCCGAGCATGCAAGAGCCGAGCCCGAGGTCGGTGGCGGCGAGAGTGATGTGCGCAGCCAGGATTCCGCAGTCGATGAGCGGAAAATGCTTGTTTTTAATCCAGCCGCCGAGTCGCGCCGAGAAGTTAGGTTGCTCCATAACGACGACGATGTGGCATGGAGCTTGTGAAGTGAATTTGTTCATGCCGACCGACTGCAGCGCGTCGGCGAGTTCGGCGCATTTAGTAGGTTCGTCGACCACAATCATGTGCCACGGTTGCGAATTGCAAGCCGAAGGCGCAAGGCGTGCGGCTTCGATGATTTTAGCGATTTTTTCGGGTTCGACGGGTTTGTCGAGGTAGCCTCGGTCGCTTTGTCGATGACGTACCAATTCGAGGAAGTCGTTCATAGTCAGGCTATTTTGCAAATTCCATCAGTCGGCTAAGGTATTTGCCGATGATGTCGAATTCGATGTTGACAACGCTTCCGACGCCGATTTTGCAGAAGTTAGTATGTTCGAACGTGTAAGGAATAATCGCCACTTGGAAGCTGTCGGGCTTGGAGTTGCAGACGGTAAGCGACACGCCGTTTACGGTTACGGAGCCTTTTTCGACGGTAACGTATCCTTTTCGCGCCATTTCCGGCGCGACGTCGTAGGAGAACGTGAAGTAAGTGCTACCGTCGACGATGTCGACAGCGGAGCAAACGGCTGTTTGGTCAACGTGACCTTGCACGATGTGTCCGTCGAGCCTTCCGTTGAGGAGCATACTTCGCTCGAGGTTGACGAGGTCGCCGATTTTGAGCAGACCGAGGTTGCTGCGGTCGAGGGTTTCTTGAATAGCCGTAACGGTGAATGTGCCATCACCGGGGAGGTCGACCACGGTAAGACAGACGCCGTTGTGAGCGACCGATTGGTCAATAGTCAGCTCGTCGGCAAACGGGCATCGCATTGTGATATGTAAGTTGCCGGCTTCGGAGCGTAATCCGACGACTTCGGCGGCTGTTTCTACAATTCCTGAAAACATAAGTTGAGTCAAATAAAAGGGTTAAACGTCAAAGTCGCTTTGGTTGGGTAGCGACATGACAAAGTTACGAAATAAATTTCGATAAACGTGTTTTCGGCGGCGGATTCGAGTCGGTTTTTTGTAAAAAAAAGAGAGCGGATTCTTGCGGGTCCGCTCTCAGTCAAAGGCGGGTTGGGCCTTTGTTGTGTCGTCATCCATCCATTCGATATTCACATACTTCTTTTCTGTCAACGACGTAGGGAAATTTAGACTAAATGATTAAGGTTGAAGTGTAAATTTTTGTTCTTATCTTTCTTCTTGATACAAAGGTATGCTGAAAATATTTCATAACCAAACATTTTTCCAAAAAAATGCAACTTAGTATCGATTTTAAACTAAATTTGCACCTTTTTTGCAGTATTCGGTTATTTTTTTAACGACCATTCGAAGCCATCTTTAGTATCTTTAACATCGAAACCGATTTCTTTTAATTTGTCACGAATAAGGTCGGAAGTCGCCCAATCTTTTTTCGCTTTGGCATCGTTTCTTATATGAAGAAGAAGGTCGACGGCTTTTTCAAACGGTTCGAGCGCATTAGCGTTCGAGCCTTCGACGATGTCGGTTTTAATTCCGAGGATGTCGATTAGGAAAGTTTGATAAAGGTCTTTTAGTTCAGCAATTTGGTCGGCTGTTAGCGAAGCTTTTCCGTCGTTAGCCGAGTTAATCACCTTGCAAGCGTCGAAGAGCGTAGAAATGACCGTCGGGGTGTTGAGGTCATCGTCCATGGCTTCGTAGCAACGAGTTCGGTAGTTGCTTACGTCGACAGTCGAAGAGTCGGCGGGCTGGAGCGCAAGCAGGCGGCGGTAGCCTTCGAGCATACGTTCGAGTGCTTTTTCGGCGGCTTGGAGGGCGTCGTTAGAGAAGTCGACTGTGCCGCGGTAGTGCGCTTGGAGCACGAAGAAGCGGATGGTCATTGGCGAGTAGGCTTGAGCGAGCAATTTGTGGTTGCCGCTGAAGAACTCGTCGAGCGTGATGAAGTTGCCCAACGATTTTCCCATCTTTTGACCGTTGATGGTAATCATATTGTTGTGCATCCAGTAGTGGACGGCTTCGTGACCGTTATGCGCCACCGACTGCGCGATTTCGCATTCGTGGTGGGGGAATTTGAGGTCCATACCACCTCCGTGGATGTCGAATGTTTCGCCGAGATATTTTTCTCCCATGGTGGAGCATTCGAGATGCCAACCGGGGAATCCTTCGCTCCAGGGCGATGGCCAGTGCATGATGTGTTCGGGAGCGGCTTTCTTCCAGAGGGCGAAGTCGCAAGCGTTATGCTTTTCGGTCTGACCGTCGAGTTCGCGAGTAGTAGCGAGGAGCTCTTCGACGTTGCGTCCGGAGAGTTTGCCGTAATGGAAGTCGCGGTTGTATTTGAGCACGTCGAAGTAAACGGAGCCTTCCGAGACGTAAGCATAGCCGGCGTCGAGGATTTTCTTTATATATTCGATTTGTTCGATGATGTGCCCCGAAGCGTGCGGCTCGATGCTTGGCGGCAACACGTTGAGCGCTTCCATATTCTTATGGTAGCTGTTGAGGTAGTGTTGCACCACTTCCATCGGCTCGAGTTGTTCGAGTCGCGCTTTTTTAGCGATTTTGTCTTCTCCGTCGTCGCTATCGTGTTCGAGATGCCCCACGTCGGTGATGTTACGGACATATCTTACTGAGTAGCCGATGTGACGGAGGTAACGGTAGAGCACGTCGAAAGTCACGGCGGGACGAGCGTGCCCGAGGTGAGCGTCGCCGTAGACGGTTGGTCCGCAGACGTACATGCCCACATGACCTTCATGAAGCGGACGGAAGAGTTCTTTCTGCCGCGTCAGAGAGTTGTAGATAAATAACGAATGTTGCATAGTCTAAGCCTTTCCTCCGCCCATTGGCGCAAAAGGAGTGCCGTTGCCGGAGTTTCCTTTGCCTTTGGGCACGATTGTTCCAAAGTTTTGCTCATATTTATAGACGTTATCGTGCAAAGCCGAGAGCAGCGTTTTTGCGTTTTCGGGAGTCATAATGATGCGGCTTTGAACGCGTGCTTGCGGAGCATTGGGCACAACGCTGATAAAGTCGAGGAAGAATTCGTTGACCGAGTGCGAAATCACGGCAAGGTTGGCATACTTGCCCGATGCCATTTCGGGCGTAAGTTCTATTTTTAGTTCTTGTTTTTCCATAATCCTATTGATTTTTTGCAAAAGTAATCAAAAATCAAATTACATCAAAGCGAAAACGGAAAAAGCGCGAGCCGTGCAACAATGCCGTCGGGTCGACGGTCGCATTCGCGCGGAGTGGGAAAATGTCAATAAATTGGTCAAAAAGGAGTAATTTCACCGGTTTAACAAAGTTTAACAGGGAGGGGTAGACGTAGGTTGTTTTAATGGTTAAATTTGTAGAACGAATATATTTAGACTTTAAACTATATCATTATGAAGAAATTATTCTTAGGTTTGCTTGCGGGGGTAGCCATGCTGTTCACCGCTTGCCAGGATGAAGAAGTGAAAGCGGTAGTCGACGGCGATACCACCGTGTCTATTACTGCGCAACTTCCGACAGGAGTTTCGACACGTGCATACGCTGATGGAAAAACTGCCACGAAACTCACTTATGCGATTTACGAAACCGGGCAAACTACGCCGCTCATCACCGGCAATGCCAATTTCGTTAACCTCAAAACCACAGTAAACGTTCGCCTTGCTAACGGCAAGACCTACGACATGCTCTTCTGGGCACAAGCTGATGGCGCTCCTTACACTTTCGAACCCAGTACTCAGAAAGTTACAGTCAACTACGAAGCCGCAGTTGGTCAAGATGAAAAGCGCGACGCGTTCTTCAAAGCAGAGACATTGACCGTCAACGGAACAATCGACAAAACTATCCAACTCAAACGTCCGTTTGCACAACTCAACGTAGGTGCACAAGACTTTGTGGCAGCCAAAACAGCAGGTTTCGAGGCTACTCAAACAACGGTAAAAGTCGACAACGTCTACACTACGCTCAACCTTTTGGACGGAACCGTTGAGGGCGAAACCTCAGTGACTTACGCTCTTGCCAACCTCCCGACCGAGGACTTCCCCGTGACACTCACTCCGGCAGCGAAATACATGTCGATGGACTATCTGCTCGTAGCAGACTATAAAGCGTTGACCAACGTGACTTTCACGGCAACCAACGGCACACACAACGTTGAGCGTCTTTACACCAACGTGCCCGTTCAACGCAACTATTGTACCAACATCTACGGTAACATCCTGACCGAAGAGGCTAACTTCAACATCGAAATTGTCCCCCACTTCGATACTCCCGACAATAACTTCGAGGTTGTCGAAGTAGCAACAGTTGCCGACCTTGCTACAGCATTGGAGAAAGGAGGCGACGTCTTGGTTGTTAGCGACCTCGATTTGAGCGCAATGTCTACAAAAATCAACATCACAGAGCCTACAACAATGACTTTGCTCCCCGGCATAACCATTAAGTCTGACGCACAACCTGCCGGTATTATTAACGACTCCGAATTGGTTATCAATGCTGAAGGTGCCCGTATGGAAATGGGTCGTCAGGTGGTTTGGAATCATGGAAATATCACAGTCAACGGAGGTTATTTCTCAACTAATGTTAAAAACGGTGGTACTGCATTCCTTAATGATGAAAGTACAGACAACACGAACCCGACAATCACTCTCAACAATGTTACCGTCGACGCATCGTTCTATGCGGTTAATGCTTTTGGTACTGTGAATATTAACGGCGGAACCATATCTTCTACATCATCTAATAAGTATGGCGCTTGGGCATATTGCGTAAAAATACATAAAGGCGGTACGCTTAACATCGATGGTGCTACTATCAATGGTGTGCAAGGTGGTGTTTCTGTGCAAGACTCCGGTTCGTATGCTACGATTAAGAATACAAACATCTTTGTAAGAAACAGCGACGAGTCACATCATGATGCGTACTATACACTATATGCAGCAATTTCGGGTGTAATCGAAGTGCAAAGTGGTTCGTTCTACTCCGACAATACTCGTTGCGCATATGCTTCCGACAATGACACTTCGGGAAATCCCAATGGAACTTTGATTTTGAAGGGTGGCAAATTCTCGGCACGACCGTTGATTAAGAACAACCCGAATGAAATTGTTTCGCCTGTAACCGGTTTCAAATATCAAGAAATCGTAGGCGACCCCTTGTATAAATGGGAAATCGTTCCTGAATAAGTTTTACGACAAAGAAAACAAGAAAATAGGGTCGCTCTTGCGGCTCAGAGGAGAACTACGAGTACATGTTCAGCAACGGCGCGGCAGCTACGGTAACCGAATAGCGAGTCGTCTCATAAATGAAACAACCCCCGAAGTCGGCATCCCGGCTTCGGGGATTTTCATGTTGAATATAAGCAGAGGTAGTATAGTCACTCCGCACGCCTACCCGGTCGCACCAAGGCGCGACCCTACAGCGGACGGTGTTTTATTGCACGTATATGGCTGAGTATAAATAGAGTAGGGTCGCGGCTTGCTGCGACCCTACTATGGGTGTGGAGCGAACGAGTATCCACATCGTGTCGAAGATACGGCATGGGGCAAATACATTCGATTTTCTATTATACGAGCATTTTCTTAGCCATTTTTATAACACCAAAAATGGCGATACACTTTTGTTATTTCCGTGTCGAAATGGTTGATTATTTCGTAAAATATCGTAACTTCGTGCAGTGTTGACCGAATGAGGCGTCGCACGCCAATCCATGAACTGCTAACGGCGATGCGTCTCTTGTGATAAACAGCTGAATAACAAACAAATACCTAATAGAATCTAATAACAAAACAAAAAAGAGCAACCGACATGATTAAGAAACTCATGCTAACAGCAGCAGCGCTGACCGTCGTGTTGTGCGCAACGGTATCCGCCGAGAGTGCCACACACATCACCACCAAGTGGGCTGACGAAGTAGATGTAGCCAATGTACGCGGCGAATATCCGCGACCAACCATGGTGCGCGGCGAATGGAAAAACCTTAACGGCGAATGGGATTATGCCATCCGTCCACGGGGCGAGCAAGCACCGGCGTCGATGGATGGAAAAATCATCGTGCCGTTCTGCCCCGAATCGGCACTTTCCGGAGTAGAAAAGCGTGTGGGAGAAGAAAACGAGTTGTGGTATAAGCGCACATTCACCGTTCCATCCAACTGGAAAGGCAAGGATGTGATACTGCATTTCGGCGCCGTTGACTGGAAAACCGATGTGTGGGTTAACGGAATCAAGGTCAGAAGCCATACCGGTGGCTATACACCGTTTCATTTCAATATCACGCCGGCGCTTGTCAAGGGCACCAACACTCTTGACGTGCGCGTGTGGGACCCCACCGACAAGGGCGGGCAGCCCCGAGGGAAGCAGGTGAGCGACCCCAACGGCATCTGGTATACTCCGGTAAGCGGCATCTGGCAAACCGTGTGGCTTGAGCCGGTGGGAGCCACCCATATCGAATCGGTGCGCAACACGCCGTGCCTCGACAGCAAGAGCCTTACCGTAGCCGTGACGGCATCGTGCCCGTGTCCGGGAATAATTTCAGAGGTTAAGGTGCTCGATGGCGGCAAGGTTATTGCAACCGGCAAGGCCCTCAACGGCGAGGCTGTGAGCGTGCAACTCCCCGCCGACGTTAAGTTGTGGAGTCCCGATGCTCCGAACCTCTACGACCTGGAAATTGCAATCAAAAAAGACGGCAAGACCCTCGACACGGTGAAGAGTTACTTCGCAATGCGCAAATTCTCGAAGAAGATGTCGGAAACCGGAGTCGAATTGCTTCAACTCAACGGCAAGAACATCTTTCATTTCGGACCGCTCGACCAAGGTTGGTGGCCCGACGGACTCTACACCGCGCCGACCTACGAGGCGATGGTGTACGACATCGACAAGACCAAGCAATGGGGATTCAATATGATTCGTAAGCACATAAAGGTAGAGCCCGCCACATGGTATGCCCACTGCGACCGTGTGGGAATCATCGTATGGCAAGACATGCCCAGCGGGGAGCCCTGCCAGCCGTGGCAGCAACACAACTATTTCGAAGGTCACGAATTCGAGCGCACGCCGGAGTCGGAAGCCACCTACCGCAAAGAATGGCGCGAGATAATGGATTGCCTCTACAACTTCCCGTGTATCGGCGTATGGGTTCCGTTCAACGAGGCTTGGGGACAGTTTAAGACCGTTGAAATCACCAATTGGACCAAGCAGTACGACCCGACACGCCTTGTCAACTCGGCTTCGGGAGGCAATTACTTCCACTGCGGCGACATTCTCGACATGCACAACTATCCCGAACCCAAGATGCGCCTGATGGATGCTCATCGTGCCAACGTGGTGGGCGAATACGGCGGTATCGGCTATGCTTTGGAGGGTCACCTATGGGCTCCCGACCGCAACTGGGGTTACATTCAGTTTAAGAGTTCTAAGGAAGTTACCGACAAGTATGTAGAGTATGCCAAGATGCTTCTCGAACTCACCAAACTCGGAGTGAGCGGCGCTGTCTACACCCAGACCACCGACGTCGAAATCGAGGTAAACGGTTTTATGACCTACGACCGAAAAGTGGTTAAGCCGGACGAAGATCGCATTGCCGAAATCAACCGCAAAATAAGCCATTCGCTCGACAACACCAAGTAACAAACCTCAATAATTACTGCGATGAAAAATATACTTACATTAGGAGCCACCGTGCTGCTCGTGCTGTCGGCTTGCCAAAGCCGGAAGGCGGAAGAGCCCGTGCTCACCAAATCGGGGCTTAATCCGGCAAACTTCGAAACAGTAGTCGATGGCGACTCTGTTGCACTCTATACCCTCACCAACGCCAACGGGATGGAAGTGTGCGTAACCAACTTCGGCGGGCGCATCGTCTCGATTATGGCACCTGCCAAGGACGGCAAAATGTATGACGTTGTGCTCGGTCACGACTCGATTGCCGACTATCTGAACATCGACGGCAACTTCGGGGCTATCATAGGACGTTACGGAAACCGTATCGAAAACGGAAAGTTCTCGCTCGACGGCGTGGAATACGAATTGCCACACAACAACTATGGACACTGTCTGCATGGCGGCCCCAAGGGCTTTCACAATGCAGTGTGGCGAGCCGACCAAACCGGCGACAACACTATCGAACTCACGCTGAGCACACCTGACGGCTATGCCGGATTTCCGGGAAATGTAGAAGCCAAGGTGGTGTATGCCCTCGACGACGAGAATGCTCTGCACATCGACTATACCGCCACTACCGACAAAAAGACCGTGCTAAATCTCACCAATCACTCATACTTCAACCTCAACGGCGACTGTTCGAAGACCGTGCTAAACCATGTGGCATTTATCGAATCTGACGACATCACACCAATCGACAGTACTTTTATGACCCACGGTACATTTATGCCGGTTGAAGGCACTCCGTTCGACTTCCGCATGCCCAAGGCGATAGGTCGCGACCTCGACGTCGACAACGAACAGCTACGCAACGGCATGGGCATCGACCACAACTACGTGCTCAGCACCGGGTGCGACGTCAGCAAGGTGGCTGCACGCGTGGTTTGTCCCGAAACGGGTATCGGTCTGGAGGTCTATACTACCGAACCCGGTTTGCAGGTCTACATAGGCAACTTCCTCGACGGTTCGGTGGTGGGCAAGAAAGGTGTTGCATATCCTAAGCGAGGAGCCATCTGCCTTGAGACACAGCACTTCCCGAACAGCCCTAACCGACCCGAATATCCTTCGTGCGTGGTCGAACCCGGACAGGAATATCACAGCACATGTATTTATAAGTTTATTGTGGCGGAATAATAGGTAAGAGGTGATAGGTAAGAGGTGATAGGTAAGAGGTAAGAGGTAAGAGGTAAGAGGTAAGAGGTAAGAGGTAAGAGGTAAGAGGTAAGAGGTGGCTGATGGGGCTAATGGGACTGATGGGCGGGAGCGCTCTGATGTTTCGGATAGGCGTGTGAAGAGCGAGTAACTCGACAGCGCTGCGTCACTCGGTTAAAGGACCTATCTTGTAACGACAGAGCATGAGGGTGTATCAAAAATAAGTTTCCACATCGTGCCGAAGGTACGATGTGGATTGTGTGCGTCGGAGACGCGCCGTTTGTGGTAAAGAGACTGTCTAACAACCAAAAGTTAGGCAGTCTCTATTTTATACACAAAATCTGAAGATTTAGGCTGTATTTGCCACTACTGATATAAATTTTGGG
>SFJG01000143.1 GCA_004555955.1 Bacteroidales bacterium
CCTATGTATTTGCTGCGGTCGCTGCATACTGTGCTGATGTCGTTTCCGGCAATGTCGGCTTCGTTTGAGTAGATGCCGAATGGCTCTGTTTTGCTGATTGAGAGTCTTCCGTCTTTGGAGACTATGATTCCGCCACCGAAGCCTGAAAATTTGCGGTCGCAGTAGCAGTTGTAAGTCCAGTAGTATGGGAAGTAGCCGAAACTTGTTTTGGGGCCTCCGGGGTCACCTTCGACGTATTTTGCTTTGTTCCAGCGAATTAATCCGCCTTCGTAGTTCACTTGTGCTTCGTTGATAAGGAGTGCGCCGCCGAGTTTTGCTTCGTTGTGCTCCATGGTGTTGTTTTTGAGGGTAAAGATTAGGCTGTTGCCGGCGTTTATGCCGTCGAATTCTATTGCTCCTCCGCGGTATGCTTTGTTGTAGGCAAAGTAGGCGTTTTGGATTGTTCCCTTGATGTGCTCTTCGGCGTTATCGTTATTTACTTTTACGCAGATTGCACCGCCACCGTCCTCTTCGACGGTGTTGTAGGTGAACCTTGCTTGGTTGTTGATGTTGAGTGTTCCGCCTTTTACAAGGAAGATTGCACCTCCGTTTTTGTGTGCAGTATTATGCTCGAATGTTGCTTTGCCGATTTCGATAGTCGACAAATCTTGGGCATATAGTCCTCCGCCTGTATTTGTTGTGTTATTGCTTATGGTGGCTTCGTTGATGGTTAATATTGATTGGTTTCTGCAGTGAATACCTCCACCTAGGTCGCCTGTCGTTGAGCGGGTAATTGTTGCGTTGTCGTTGATTGTTATTTTGCCGCGGTCTGCAAATACTCCGCCGCCCCAACCTATCGATTCGCATTGGTCGAGTGTGAGGTTTCCGAGGGTGATGCTCGAATAGTTGTCTTTGGTGACGCCGGAAGTCGACATACAAGCGAGTCCGCCGCCGTCTTGAGCGATGTTGCCGGTGGCGCTAATCGCTTTGAGGTCGGCTGATGCCTTCGTGCCGGTAACGCAGATAGCGCCGCCGCGTCGCATTGCTTTGTTGCCGTTCATAGTGAGTACGGCGGCTTGAGCCGGGTCGTGGTTGATGTTTGTGTTGTAGACGAAGATGGCGCCGCCGCACGATTTGTAATTTTCTTGGGAGACCACATTTCCGGAGGCGTCTTTTTTATCATAAAATGTTTTACCGAGCGTTTTGTCGTAGTTGTTTACGCCGTATTTGCCGACATCCGACAGGTTCTCGAAGTAGAGTCCACCGCCTTTGACTTTTGCGCGGTTGTTGTTGATTCTCGCACCGTTAAGGTGTAGGTTGAATGTTGAGCCTTCAGTGAGTTGGCAAGCCTGATTTAGTTGAAAGCCGATACCGCCGCCGTACTGAGCGGTGTTGTCGTGGATGTAAAGTTTGTCGGTCAGGAAGTAGTCGAAATCGTATCTTCCGAGGTTTGATGCAGAATATCCGTACATGTGTATACCGCCGCCCATAATTCCGGCGGTGTTGTTATCAATTTCCGTTTGTGCGCCTGTAAATTCGCAGAGCGTTTCGATACGCATAGCGCCACCGGAGCGTTCTGCAGTGTTGTGGTGGAAGTGGCAACCGTCGACGACGAGTTTGGGTCGCCGATTCACGTCGTCGGTTTTACCCATAGCGTTCCAGAACACGCCTGCGCAGCAGTTTTTAGCAGTGCAGTATCCTATTTCGACATTTTTCATGGTGAAGTTTCCAACCCACGGTCCACGGAAACGTATAATGCCTCCCCATCCTGCGCCCGCGTCGGTGTCTTTCGAGGGGTCGCTTGAGGCTGCCCCGTCACCTTCGGTTGCTTCACATTTGTTAATTAAGACATCGGTCATAGTGATGGCGCACGAAGTTGGGGTGTTGTTAACGTTTGCTGTGCAAGATTTGTCGTTTTCTGTAAAGAGCACGGGTCCGGCGTATGACTTGCAGTTTTGAAATGTGCAATTCTTGATGGTCGTTGTGCCAAGAAGTTGACTGTCTTGCCAGCCGGGGTTTATTTTGATTGCGCTATGAATCTTTGTTGTGCTGTTAAGAAAGTTGTTTATGTCAACGTACTGCATCTCCAGGGTGCCGGCTGATTCTACCATTGATGTGCTCATCGCTTTGTTGGCGCCGTCGAGGATGATGCGATGGTCGTTGTCTTTGCCGCGTATGATGAGTTTGCTTTTTTGGTAGACGCGAAAGTATGATTCTGCTGAACCTCCATGCGTTAATGTGACGGGACCGGCGACGCCGTCGGCGATTTCAACGATAACGGTAACGCTGTTCGAGCCGTTGCCAACTTGAATGTAGCCGTTCATTGTCACGTTGCCTTGAATTTTTATGTAATAGGTTTCTCCATTTGTTTGGCATGTTGTATTGTCGGTTTTGATGGTGGCTCCTGGAGTCCAATCGATGGGGGGAACCGCCCCATAGCACAGCAGGCTGACGAGAGAAAATAAAGTAATGGCAGTGAGGCGTTTAAAAATATTTCTTTTTAAACAAGTATAAAGTATATTCATAATGGTATAACAGTTGAGGTTGTAAAAAATAAATGTGTATATTGTTTTTATATCTGTGTAAAGATATACTATATGTATGGTGAATACAAGTTGTTTATCGACAGATTGCCGTTATTTAACAAAAATTATATATTTTTAGAGGGGTCTTGTTTTTTTATATAGGTACAGCAAGTTTGCGGGCGATGAATTTTCCGGTAATACTGTCGGTAGATTGAGCGATTTGTTCGGGAGTGCCTTGAGCGACTAATTCGCCACCGAGTTTGCCTCCTTCGGGACCGAGGTCGATGACGTGGTCGGCACAAGCGATTACGTCGAGGTTGTGTTCGATAATAATTATGGTATGACCTTCAGCGAGGAGAATGTTGAAAGCTTTAAGCAGAGTGTTTACGTCGTGTATATGTAGCCCTGTGGTTGGTTCGTCGAAGATGAACAAAGTTGGTGCGGAGTGAGCCCGTGAGAGGAAGTTGGCTAACTTAATGCGTTGGTTTTCGCCGCCGGAGAGAGTCGACGAAGTTTGTCCGAGTTTGATGTATCCGAGCCCGACTTGCTGAAGAGGGAGCAGACGCTTGACGATTCGGGCTTCTGTAGAGCCGTTGGAATCGCTGAAGAATTGGATAGCATCGTCGACGGTCATTTCGAGGACGTCGTAGATGTTGCGGTTGCGGTATGTTATGTCGAGGATTTCTTGTTTGTAACGGTGTCCGTGGCAGCTGTCGCAGGTTAGAGTGATGTCTGCCATGAATTGCATTTCGATGGTTATTGTGCCTTCTCCTTTGCACTCTTCGCAGCGCCCGCCTTCGACGTTGAAAGCGAAGTGTCCGGGACCGAATCCCATTTGGCGAGCGAGTTGTTGGTTGGCGAAAAGTTTACGGATTTCGTCGAAAGCTTTGAGGTAGGTTGCGGCGTTGCTGTGAGTCGACTTTCCGATGGGGTTTTGGTCGATAAATTCGACGGCGGAAATCATGTTAAGGTCTCCATTGAGCCCGGTGTGAGTACCCGGGGCATCGCCTCCGTTTCCGAAATGGCGCATCAGGGCTCGGTATAGAATGTCGCGAACGAGAGTCGACTTTCCTGAGCCGGACACCCCGGTTACGACTGTCATAACGCCGAGAGGGAATCGAACGTCGATACCTTTAAGGTTGTTTTCAGCGGCACCGGTCACTTCTATGTAGTTGCGCCAGCCTCGGCGAGGGTGGGGTATGTCAATACGGAGTTCGCCGTTGATGTATTTTGCTGTGTAACTGTTTCGTGCGTTTGCGAGGTTGACGGACGGGCCTTGGAAGACGATATTTCCGCCGCGGCTACCGGCTTCGGGTCCGACGTCGATAAGGAAGTCGGCTGCGCGAATAACTTCTTCGTCGTGCTCGACAACGACGACGGTGTTGCCTTTGTCGCGA
>SFJG01000144.1 GCA_004555955.1 Bacteroidales bacterium
CGCCGCGGATTTCCGGCGGGAAAGCCGGGTCGACATCGATTTTGCGGCCTTTCTTTTTCGCCGCTTGGGTACGAATCACGCGCGCAAGCGCGCTTAGGCGAAAAACCGGCGCGTCAAAATCGGGTCTTTGCCGTTTTTCCCGCCGTCGCTGTGCAGGCTGCCGAATCGACTCCGGCTCTGCGGCCTTCACGTTGTGCATGAAATGAAAATGGACGGGTTCTTTTTCTGGTAGAATACCAGTTGCTAACAAAAGGACCACATCCAATGAGTAATATACTAAAAAAAGAGCTGGATTGCACGTGCGAAGATTTTCTCGCAAAAGTTTACGGGAATCGGTCAAAGCCATTCGCCAATGCTGTAAAGTCGCTTTTCGTATCGGTTCTTACGCGCAATTCGACGCTTGTGAAGGACTTGTCCGCGCTTCTTCGTCACAGTAGAAAAAAGGACGAATGCAAAAGAACGCAGGAGATGGTGTCGCGCTGGCTTTCAAATTATAGTTTTTCCGGAGCGCTTGGTTCTTATCTGCTCGATTCATTTAGCGGTTATGTTACGGAGCAAACGACAGTTGCCATCGATTTTTCGGACATATCGAAAGAGTTCGGTGGCGCGGGCATGGAAGGGATGGAGATGGGTTGGGACGGGTCGCGCGGCTGTGTCGCGATGGGGCACGATTTCATTTCGGTTTCGATTGTCGGCGCTGAGCATAAAGATGCCGTCCCGCTTTATATGAAACTTGGCAAAGGCAGGCATTGCAAGGAAGAATTGCTTTATGACGCGATCGATTGCGTCATGGAGAAAACCGATGGTAAAGGATGGATGGTGGTCGATTGCGGACTGGACGACGCGAAATTCATCCATCGCATGAAGCGTGACAGACGCAATGTAGTGGTGCGCATAAAGGAAATGGGGCGCGATGTGTTTGGTAACGGCAGACGGATAGATGAAACTCTCGAGAGATTTGTTTTTGAGAAAACGGTGTTGAATACATATCGCGGAGCAAGGAGCGCGCAGGTTCGCTTTGCGGTCGGAATCATGCAGTATTGTGTCACTCCGAAAGTCAAGGACGCGCCTGTATACGAATCGAAGGTGCTGGTGGTTGAATCAAGGTTCAACGGAAATTCGATTTACATGTATGTCGTTTGTCCCGACGAAGTTGCCGACGATCCAGGCTTGATGCGGGCTTACGCCATCAAGGCCGCGCAGGCGTACTGCGACAGGTGGCAGATAGAAACATCGTTTCAGACGGTCAAGCAGGAGTTTCGTCTTGAGGACGCTCGGGTGAGGACGTTTAAGCGGCTTGAAAATATATTTGCGTTGTGTGTCATGGCGTACGTTTTCATGACGAAGTATCTGAGAGGGTCGAAGAGATTCAAGAAGATCATCAAACTGCTTGGCGACAATGTAGAGACATTGGCATTAAAAATCCATTCATTGTTGAGCGCTATCCGGGAATTATATCTGGAGGCGAAAGTCCGATTTATAACCGGTCGTCCGCGTAAGGCTGAAAAGTCCGATTGCGCGCAGATGTTCTTCGTGTTGGAATGAGCGGGCGCTTTTCAGGCGCAAGAGCCGTTTTCGCAGCCTGATGAACGATGGAAAAACGGAGGATGCGACCCGATTTTGACGCGTCGGTCGTTTCGCCAAGCGCTCGAAAGAGCGCGGGATTCGCTTTTTCGGCGCGAAACGTGAAAGACCGCAAAATCGATGTCGCCACCTTCGTTTTTTCCGGGATTTAGGCGAGTATCCGAGCCTAAATCAGTGAATCACCAGCAAGAAAACGGCTCTTGCGCCTGAAAAGCGCCTTCAGATGGAAAAGTCTACGACGAAAAAGAAGGGGTGTGAAAATAAATTTTCATAGGGTTTTATTGGGCTTTTTTGAAAACTGGGATAAATTACCCCAGAAAAAGTGGGATGGTGTTCATTTACCCCTCTTGCGCAATTACCGCCGAATATGGTACAATATACCCTCATTCGACCACTCTAAAGAGTAAAAACACAATGAAAGTACGTAGTTCCGTTCGTCGCATTTGCGAGAACTGCCGCATCATCCGCCGCAAAGGCGTGGTGCGCGTGATCTGCACCAACCCGCGCCATAAGCAGCGTCAGGGCTAAGCAAGAAAGAATAAAGAGGTAAATACAACTATGCCTAGAATGATGGGTGTGGATATTCCGGGAAAGAAGCACATTCGCTTCGCCCTTCGTTATATCCACGGTATCGGGCCGAAACGTGCAGATGACGTTTTGGCGGCTTGCAAAGTCGATCCAATGAAGAAGGCCGACGACGTAACTCAAGACGAGATCCACGCGCTTACGACCTACATCCAGGATCATTACCGCGTGGAGGGCGACCTGCGCCGCGAGGTTTCGCAGAACATCCGTCGTCTGATTCAGATTGGATCGTACCGTGGTCTTCGTCACAAGAAGGGCCTTCCGGTTCGTGGGCAGCGCACTAAGACGAACGCTCGCACCCGCAAGGGCGGCAAGCGCGTTTCAATCGCGATGCCCAAGCAGGCCGGTCGCTAAGGGAGTGTATTGAAAATGGCAGAAGAAATCAAGAATGAAGTCGCCCCGGCCGCAGAGGCCGCCGCACATGCGGCGGAAGGCGAAGTCGCGGCCAAGAAGCGCTCCGGCAAGTCTATTCCCGCCGGCATTGCGTTCATCCGCAGCACTTTCAACAACACCCAGGTCTCGATCGCCGATGCGCGCGGCGGGGTGATTTCCTGGAGTTCGGCTGGCAAGGCTGGATTCAAGGGTTCGCGCAAGTCGACGGCGTTTGCCGCGACGATGGTGGCGCAGGACGCCGCCCGCGTGGCCGTTGCCAAGGGTATGCATGAATGCGAAGTTCGCATGCAGGGTGCTGGCGCCGGCCGTGAAAGCGCGGTTCGCGCGATTCAGGCCGCTGGTATTCGCGTCACTCAAATCACCGATACGACTCCCGTTCCGCACAACGGTTGCCGTGCACGCAAGCGTAGGAGGGTCTAATTATGGGTCATTTCACTGGTCCGCGCAGCAAAATTGCGCGTCGTTTCGGCGAGCCGGTTTTCGGTCCCGACAAGGTTCTCGACAAGCGTCCCAATCCGCCGGGGCAGCATGGAGCGACCAAGCGCCGCCACAAACTTTCGGAATATGGCGAGCAGCTGCGCGAGAAGCAGAAGGCCAAGGCCATTTATGGCATGCGCGAGGGGCAGTTCCGTCTCTTCTTCGAGCGCGCCAAAGTCGATTCTGCCCATACTAAGGGCGAGGCGTTCTTGGCGTTGCTGGAGTGCCGGCTCGACAATGTCGCCTACCGGTTGGGTCTTTCGCCCACCCGTGCGGGCGCGCGTCAGCTTGTCACCCACCGCCATGTGACGGTCAACGGCAAGGTTTGCAACATCCCCAGTTACACTGTGCGTCCGAACGATGTCATCTCCATCCGCGAGAAGGATCGCGGCATGGTTGCGGTCGTTGATTCGCTCAAGAGCCACAAGTCGCCGATGGTGAACTGGCTGAGCTGGGACGATGCGACGATGCAGGGCACGCTGGTGAGCATTCCGCTGCGCGCGGAAATACCCGAGAATATCGAGATCCAGCCGATCGTCGAATTCTTCTCGCGTTAATCGCCGGTAAAGCCACTGTTGTTTAACCATTTGACCTAGGGAGAAAACAAATGCCTATCCGTTTGAGCCGGTTTGAAATGCCAAAGGGCGTCCAGAAGGACGAAACCACGGCGACAGGAACCTACTGCCGTTTTACGGCGGAGCCTTTTGAAATCGGTTATGCTCGGACGATCGGCAACTCGTTGCGTCGCGTGCTTCTTTCTTCGATTGAGGGCGCGGCGATTGCGTCCGTGAAGATCAAGGGCGTGAACCACGAGTTCTCGACGATTCCGGGTTGCACGGAGGATGTCACCGACATCATCCTGAATCTGAAGCGCGTTCTCCTCAAGACCTTCTCGCGCGATGCGCAGACGATTACGCTCAAGGCTCACGGGCCTTGCACGGTCACGGCCGGAATGTTTGCCGAATCCAACAACGTTACCGTGCTCAATCCCCGTCAGGAGATTTGCACGCTCGACGTTGACGGCGAGCTCGATATGGAGTGTGATGTGCGCACCGGTCGCGGCTTCTGCCTTGCTGAAGGCAACAAGAGGCCCGATCAGGAAATCGGCAAGATCGCAATCGATTCGATCTTCTCGCCGGTTACTCGCGTCAACTTCCTCGTCGAGAACACCCGTGTCGGGCAGCGTACCGACTATGAGAAGCTCGTGCTTGACGTGTGGACCGATGGTCGCGTCGACCCCGAAGAGGCGCTCAAGACCGCCGCGGCGGTTTTGCGCCGTCATCTCGATGTGTTTGTCGACTACGCCGGGGAGGAGAGCCTCGAGTTTGAGGATGCCGAGAAGAAGGACGCCGATGAGCGCGAGCGTCTGCGCAAGCTGCTCAACATGTCCGTCAACGAGATTGAACTTAGCGTGCGCGCGGCCAACTGCCTCAACAACGCAAACATCTCGACGGTTGGCGAGCTGGCTTCCAAGACCGAGGCCGACATGCTCAAGTACCGCAATTTCGGCAAGAAGTCGCTTACCGAGATCAAGGCCAAACTCGTGCAGTTGGGTCTCAGCCTCGGTTACAAGTTCGATGCGGAGTTGCTGGAATCGAAGAAGTAAGATTGG
>SFJG01000049.1 GCA_004555955.1 Bacteroidales bacterium
CGTACACTTGGCCCGGCTTGGATATAAAGCAAAGTGAAACGTATTGCTATTTTTCTCCTTTAGGAAATAGTTATGGACATTCCTTGTTTTCACTTCAATTGAATGCACAGGATATGCCATATAGGGCATTTGACAGTGAGGGCAATCCAATTGTCCTTCAAGAATACAATAGTGATGTAGAATGCAGTTTCATGCTTATTGACTTTGATCCTTCTACTGCAAAGCAAGGGGAGGTATTTGGATTTAAACAGGTCGTTAAAGAAGTTTATAATGGGGTAGTGTATGACATTTACAATAAAATTGAATATCGAGAAAAAGCTTATAGTATTGAAAAATCCATAACATTCTCTTGGAAAAATAATAATCCCAAAGGGCAAGTCAAATTTGTTTCATACAAAAAATTGGAAAATGGTTCTTATTTATTGACTTTGGATTTCCAAAACGTTACATTGGATAGAATTACGGACAATACTCCCTATAGCAACAAATCAGACCAACTAATCTTAAATGGTAGAATTATGTTTACCGATAATCTAACAGGAGTTATAAGTTGATAAGAACTCTCTTATGTAAAGCACCGATTAGAAATAGTCGGTGTTTTTTTATGTCGGAAGCATAGTCAATGAGTGAGTCTACATTGTCGGTTACAAGCGTTTTCCCTCTAATTACAACGATTGCTGTTAAGTCTGTTTGATTCAGATGTGAATTAATTACAAATGTAATTTTTTGGATAAGGAAATTAGCGGTTATCGAACCGAGAAGGAGAATAGTGCGCTTGCTGTAATGCGCAGGATTACAAGCCTTTACAAAAATATTAAAGAGGAAAAATCCGTAGAAATTTCCTCTTTGTCTCATTTGGTGCGCACGAAGGGACTCGAACCCCCACGTCGTCAGACACTAGATCCTAAGTCTAGCGTGGCTACCAATTACGCCACGTGCGCTTTCGTGTTGCAAAAGTAGACAAAGTTTTTCAATTTCACAAATTTTTTGCGTAATTTTGGATTCTGTCTTTTAAATAAAAGTGAGAAATGATGAAAACTGAATACGAAAAGATGTTGGCGGGTGAGGTCTATCGTGCCGACGATGCCGATTTGATTGAGATGCTGAATGCTGTCAAGGATTTGTGTTGGGAGTATAACCGTATTCGCCCGACCGACTTGTCGGCTCGCTCGGCTATGCTTCAGCGAATCCTCGGCAAATGTGATGCCGACACGTTTGTCAATCAGCCTTTCTATTGCGACTACGGGAAGCATATCCGTGTAGGTAAGCGATTTTTTGCCAATTTCGGACTCACCGTTCTCGATGAAGCGTTGGTGACAATTGGCGACGACTGTTTTATCGGACCGAATGTAAGTATCTATACGGCGTGTCACAGCACCGACCCTGACGAACGCAACACGCGTATGGAGTGGGCGCGTCCGGTGACGATAGGCGACAGTTGCTGGCTCGGTGGCGGTGTGACGATACTGCCGGGTGTGACGATAGGCAACGGCGTGACCATCGGCGCCGGAAGTGTCGTGGTGTCGGACATTCCCGACCGGTCGGTTGCTGTGGGCAATCCGGCTCGAGTCGTTAAGAGCCTGTAACGGAATTGCTCTTGAAGCCTGCGAAGTCGGTGCCTGTGGGCGACTGGAACGGGCGCAGGTCGAAGAGACTGAGAGATGCAATGGCGGTTTCGACCACTTCGGCTTTGAAGTGCTCGAAGTCGACCCATTCGGTCGCCGACGTGAAGAAGTAGATTTCTATGGGAAGTCCTGTCGGTGTGGCTTGGAGGGTTTTGACCATTATGTGTCGATGTGTTACGGGCTGTTTTGGCTCCGTACTGCGCAAGGGCGCGAACATCTGCTCAAGGTAGTAGCGATAGAAGTGGAGGTTGGTAAGCCGTCCTTCGCCGCATACGGCATTCTGATTCCATTCGGCAACAAGTTGTTTGTAGCTTTCGAGGGCAGTGCCTTTGGCGGTTGCTACGCTGTTGATGTCGATAAAGATTTTTTCGCACACGCGGCGCGACTTCTCCATGCGCATTTGTCGGTAGTTTTGAAATGATTTGTCCAAGAACATACGCGTTGGAACTGTGGCTATGGAGTTGTCCCAATTGAGTATTTTGACGATATTTAGGTTTGTTTCGAGCACTTCGCCGTTGATGTTCATCGTGTCCATCACAACCCAGTCGCCCGGCTGGAGTGTGTCGTAGGCGTTCATAATAACGCCTGCCACAAAGCCGAGAATGGTGTCTTGGAAGAGCAGAACGACTACGGCGGCGTAAGCACCCATAGCGGCGAGTATGGTGCCGACATCCTCGTTGATGAGGATGCCTATGCTGATGATTATGCCGATGATGATGACAACGAATTTGAGCACTTGAAACACTCCGCGGAGCGTTTTGATGCGCTTTACGTTGGTCTCGTTGGAGATGGCATAAAAGGATGTTATGAAGGTGTTGACCACGCGAATTCCGGCAAATAGGATGATGATTTCGCCTGCCTTGTTTATCAGGTTGATACTGCCGGGGCTGCCTATGGCGATTAGCGGAGCAAGACTGAAGCAGATAATGGCAACGGCGAGCGTACTCAGTGCCTTTATCATATTGGGCTTAACGAGGTGGTCGTCCCATTTGGCGGATGTGCTGTTCGCGAATTTTTCGAGAATGCGTCCTATTATTTTTGTGCAGAACAGATATACGATGATGCCGATGGCGGAGATTATCGCCGTTGTGGTGATGCGCTCAAGTGCTGTGGGCTCGGCGCTCAACCATCCGCTTTGGGTTGCTATCTCGATGATGTTGCTCATTTCTTACGTGGCTCTTCAGCGAATTTGTCGGGATAATTGATGTGCTCGCGCTCAATGCGGAATGCTCTGATAATCAAGAAAATGCCTACGATGATAAACGGTATGCTGAGCCATTGACCCATGTCGAATGTCATCCCTACCTCGAAGTCTTCTTGCGGATTTTTGATGAATTCGATAAGGAATCGTGAGGCGAAGCAGCCAACGAGGAATGTGCCCGTGAGCAGCCCTTGGCGTTCACCGCTGTTGCGTTTCCAATACATATACATAAGGAGTCCGAATAGGGCGAAGTAGCATAGCGACTCGTAGATTTGTGTTGGGTGAGAGGGTTGTGAGAATATCGGCTCGGCGCCTTTTAGCCAGGCATCGACGTTTTCGACGAAGCGGAAGCCCCATGGCAGGTCGGTGGGATGTCCGTAGATTTCGTGGTTCATCAAGTTGCCCAAGCGGATGAGTCCGCCGACCATGGCAACCGGGACAACGAGGCGGTCGAGCGCCCACAAATAGGGCTTTTTGGTGACGCACCATTTGTAGACGAGCAATCCGATGAGTATGCCTATTGCGCCGCCGTGACTTGCCAAACCACCTTCCCATGTCTTAATGATGTCTTCGGGATGCTGCGAATAGTAGTCCCACGCATAGAAGAATACGTGGCCGAGTCGTGCTCCGATGATGGTGCATATGGCTGTGTAGATGAATATTGCGTCGACCCAACTGTTCGGGGTGCCTTCGCGGCGAAACATTCTGCCTATTACTTTTACGCCGAGGACGAAGCCGATGACAAACATTATGCCGTACCAACGTATTGTGATGGGGTGCGATATCAAGTCGGGATTAAATGTCCATGTTATAAATGCCTGGTTCATTTTAGTCAATTTTTCTGCAAAAATACGTCAAACGACTGAAAAATTCAAGCGAAGGCGGCAAAAAGCGGCGGCAGTTGTATGCTGACGCCAAAAAAACAGGCAACGCGTATGTGCGATGCCTGTTTCTGAGTTCGTTGAGTATGGTTTGTTACTTCTTGAAGTAGCGGTTGTAGAGGCCTTGGAAGCCTTGACCGTGACGAGCTTCGTCTTTAGCCATTTCGTGAACAGTGTCGTGGATGGCGTCGAGGTTGAGTTCTTTAGCACGTTTTGCGATGCGCATTTTGTCGGCGCAAGCACCTGATTCCGCTGCCATACGTTTTTCGAGGTTGGTCTTGGTGTCCCAAACGCAGTCGCCGAGGAGTTCGGCAAATTTAGCAGCGTGTTCAGCTTCTTCGAAAGCGTAACGCTTGTAAGCTTCGGCGATTTCGGGGTAGCCTTCTCTGTCGGCTTGACGCGACATTGCAAGATACATACCAACTTCGGTGCATTCGCCGTTGAAGTGAGCGTTGAGGTCTTTAATCATCTCTTCGTCGCAACCTTTAGCAACGCCGATAACGTGCTCGGTAACGAATTCGAGACCTTCTTCTTCCTTAAGTTCTTTGAACTTGCTTGCGGGAACACCGCACAACGGGCATTTTTCGGGAGCGGCGTCACCTTCGTGAACGTAACCGCAAACTGTACAGATGAATTTTTTCATAATTAAGAGATTTTTAATTTTGTTAATAGTTTCTATTCTTTTTGCAGGCAGTCTCCGCAGAGACCTCTGTAGTTTATTTCCGTTTCTTCGATAACAAATTGTATGCCGTTTTGTTCGCTCCGGCTGTTGTGATAACTTGCTCCGGGTTCGGCGGCAGTGTCGTCGGGCGGCATGTCGATGATTTTGCCGCATTGCCGACACATGAAGTGAGAGTGGGGCACGGTGTCGAAGTCGTAGTGGGCGTTGCGCTTGTCGATGGCCATCTCCGTCACGGCTCCGTGGTTGGCGAGGAGCTTGAGGGTGTTGTAGATTGTCGTTTTCGACAGTGTGGGCATCGACGGCGCCAGTTCGCTATAGATGATGTCGGCTGTGGGATGGTTGTGGTGGGTCAGCAGGTATTGCATTATAACAATCCTCTGCTCCGAAGGCTTGATGTTGTGCCTTTTCAACCGTTCTATAGCTCTTTCTCTCACAGTTTGTATTCGTTACAAATTTAAATCTGTTACAAAAGTAATCTTTTCGCCCGACAAATGCAAGTATGGGCAAGTTAAAAAGAGTTAACGATTTTGCGAGTGTTTTCGGTATGCCGAGTTGAGTTTGGTGTGGTAACCACGCGACCGGTACGACGGTCCGTTGTAGTAGTAGGCAAACTTGCTCCAGTTGCGGGTTTTGAGATATTGCACGAGGTTGGAGTTTTTGCAGAATTGGGCAAAGAGTTCGAGTTGTTGGGCTTCCGATTCCGACATACGGTTGACGAATTCGTCGACCGATTTGCAGCCGCATTTTTTCCAGTTAAATCCGCCGATTTGGAACATCCCCCAGAATGCGGAGGCGTTGGCGATGTCGGCGTCTATGGTGCGTGCGTTTTCGAGTCGTGCCCATTGCGCCATGCCGTAGGAGCCGTGGCGTCGGATGTCGGGACTGCGGAATGCCGGATTTTTTGCGTGGCGGCTATAACTTTTGCCGGCTCGCGAGAGGTTGCGCCGAAACACTGTGGCGTCGAAGTTTATCAGCGGAATGCCGGGAGCTGCAAATCCTTTATGGGCTGTGCCGGCTTCGATTTCGACAACTGCTTTTATCGTAGCCGTTTCCACTCCGAGTTCTTCGGCAACGCGACGGTAGTCGTCGTCGGTCAGGCGAGTATATTTGGCAAGTGAGTCCACTTCGACGGTATCGGCTTGGGGCTTATCGGCTTCGACGGATACATGGTGGTTCTTGGCATATCCTGCCGAACTGATTGCTGCGGCGAGAATGAGGAGAGTCAGTATATTCTTCATCGGTCTTTTATTATTAAGGTATAAAAACAGAGAGAGGCGGACCCGACAGGCAGGTCTTGGCTCTCTCTGTTGATATTTATGTGGTAACCCACTATTCGGCTACCATTTCAAGGATTTTTACAAGATGATTCCAGTATTTTTCCACAGCGGGAATGTGCATTGACTCTTTGGGAGTGTGAACGTCGCGGAGCGTCGGGCCGAACGAAATCATATCGAGTTTCGGGTTGAGTGCCAAGAAGTTGCCGCATTCCAGTCCGGCATGGAGCGAAGTGCAGAGCGGGGTGATGCCGTAGAGGTCTTCGTAGGCTTTGACGGCAATTTTCAGTATCTTGGAGTCCATATTGGGTTTCCAGCCCGGGTAGCCGTCGCCTTGAGCGATTTCGGCGCCGGCGAGAGTGAAGTGAGCGGCGATTTGGCTTGCGATGTCGAACTTGCGCGACTCTTCTTCGCTACGTTGTGAGGTGATGATTGTAACAGTCTTTGCGGCCTTGTCTTGGCGGAACAGAGCGAGGTTGGTCGACGTACTTACCATACCTTCGATGCTGTGGCTCATAGCGATAACCGCGTTGGGAGCGGAGTGAGCGGCGAGGATGAGACGTTTGGCAGTGCACGGGTCGATGACTTCCGCCGGAGCGTCGACTGTTTCGAGTTTAAACACTTGGTTGCCTTCGATTCCTTTGTATTCTTCGTCGATAACGGCTGCGTAGTTGTTGAAGCGAACGCGGAGGTCTTCCTTCTTGTCGGCAGGAACACCGATTACGGCGTATGCGTTGCCGGGGATAACGTTGCGGAGTTCGCCGCCGTCGATTTCAGCGAGAGCGAAGCCGCCGAAGTCGCCGTATAGGCTGTTGAGGAAGCGCACAAGCACCTTGTTTGCGTTAGCGCGACCAAGGTGGATGTCGGCGCCTGAGTGACCGCCCTTGAAGCCGTTGGTCGAGATTTTTACAAACGCATAACCGGCAGGAGCAGCTTCGGCGGTATATTTAAATGTTGCGGTTGTGTCGATACCGCCTGCGCAGCCAAGGAAAATCTGAGCTTCGTCTTCCGAGTCGAGGTTGATGAGGATAGAGCCTGTCATCATGCCTTCGCCTACGTTCTTGGCGCCGGTGAGACCGGTTTCTTCGTCGACGGTAAAGAGCGCTTCGAGCGGACCGTGAGCATAATCTTTGTCGACCAAGGCAGCTAACGCGCCTGCCACGCCGATACCGTTGTCGGCGCCGAGTGTGGTCTTATAGTCTTTGGTGTGAACCCATTCTCCGTCGACCACGGCTTGAATCGGGTCGGTTTCGAAGTTGTGTGTCTCGGGCTTGGTCTGGTTGGGCACCATATCCATATGGCCTTGGAGGACAACAACGGGCGCATTTTCTTTGCCCGGGGTAGCCGGCACGCACATAGCAACGTTGCCTATGGCATCGGTTTTAGCCTCGATATTGTGTTTTTTTGCAAAGTCAAGGAGAAATTCGCGCATTTTACCCTCTTTCTTGGAAGGGCGCGGCACTTGAGTAATCTCTGAGAAGATACCCCAAATCAGTTCCGGTTTAAGTTCTTTGATTGTCATAATGTTTACAATTTTAAAATTAAACGCATTTATTTGAAAATTATTGTTAAATCAATCCTAAATCGAGGTGCAAGTTACAAAATAAATCCGAGTTAAGCTCAAATTTTCTTAGTCTTTTCATATATTTGCAGTAAAATTTAAGAATTGTGTTGACGATAATCACGGCTATAGCAGTTTTGGCATTGTGTGTAGTGCTGTTGGGAGTAAGGATTTTCTTTGTTAAAGGAGGTAAATTTCCCACGACTCACGTGCACGGCAATCGAGCGTTGGCTGATAAGGGTATCCGATGCGCTAAAGAAGAATAAAAATTAACTAAATAAATTATCATGACAAAAATTACAAGATTTGCGAAGGTGTCGGCATTGATGTTGGCGGTGGCGATGTTTGCTGCCACAGGATGTTCGTCGGAAGGACAGGCAGATGCCAACGCCGGGAGTAATAACAAAAAGGCAACGAAGGAGGCAAATGCGTCGGCTTTGAAAGTGGCTTACGTCGACGAAGACTCGTTGATGAGCGGCTATAATTTTGCCAAAGACGTCAACGAAGCGTTGTTGCGTGCCGACAGTAAGTTGGAATCGGCTCGCCGTCAGAAAGAAAACGAGTTGCAACGCTTTGCGGGCGAAATCGAACGAAAATATAAGAGCAACGGCTACTTGACCGAGGCGAGTTTTAATGCCGACCAGGAGAAGTTGCAAAAGATGCAAGTTGATGCGCGTAACTATATGGACAACATGACCCGTTCGGCGCAGAACGAAGCGTTGATGAACAGCCAGCAGCTTCGCGACTCTGTCGACAAGTACATTGCCGAGTATTCCAAGAAGCAAGGCTATACGTTAGTGCTTCGCAAGGCTGCAACGTGGTATGTCGGCGACATTGACGATATTACAGCCGACGTCGTTAAAGGTCTTAACGCGCGTTATAATAAGGTGGATACTAAGAAGTAAAATCATTTTTATAAGTTATTCTCGGGCTGCGGCGGTGCCGTAGCCCGATTTTTTTTGCCGACACGGCGGTCGAGTGTTAAATTTAACAGTTACGATTTGTAAGCATGAAATACGTCGGATTTTTGGGATTTTATCAAAAAAGAGCAAAATCGGAAGAATTTTGAAGCATTTTATGTTTATGAATCACTTTTCGTTGCGGATGTTCGCCGATTTTCAGCGTTGTCGAGACCTTGTCGAGGTGGCGTGATTTCAAAATCGGCATCGTGATTCCGGTCGGGTGACGAGTTCCGTTGTCGGCGCGTAATTTGTTGTAAAACAGACGTCTGTTAAATTGTTTTTCTTTCTGCAAATGTCTTTTCTTGTTGCCGTTGGCGGCTGACTTTTGGTCACGAAATTTTTCAATTTATTAATTTTGTGCTATGAAAAATTATGAGTAACTTAGCAAAGTGATAACAGAACGGTAATAATTTGTCAAAAGACATAGATTTTAAGGATACGAAAAGTAGTTAGATAGTATTCTAAAAAACATTTTTTTGGCTCTTGATTCTTAAAATTCGCGTAGAATTTAACAAATCAAGAGGGTTTATTTTGATGCCTATTACCGAGTCGGAGTGATTCGACGCTGTTAGAACATAGACAAGAAAAATAAATAAGTAATAAATAAACAGATTAAAGTATTTATGAGACTTAAGAATTTTGTCATTCTGTTGGCGATGGCTATTCTCGCGATTCCGGCTCATGCACAGATGAAGGTAAGCGGAGTAGTTGTTCAAGCCGATGATGGCGAGCCGGTAATCGGTGCGACCATCAAAGTTAAGGGGAGTCCTGCGATAGGTGCTGCAACTGACCTTGACGGAAAGTTTACCCTTTCAGTCCCCTCATCAAAATCAGTTCTTATTGTTTCTTATGTCGGAATGACGACAAAAGAAGTTAAGGCGAGTGCTAACGTAAAGATAGCGCTCGAGAGTAGTTCGCAACAACTTCAAGAGGTCGTAGTGACCGGTATGCAGAAGATGGACAAGCGTATGTTTACCGGAGCGACCACGCAGATTAGCGCCTCGGAAGCAAAGCTCGACGGTGTGGCTGACATCAGCCGTTCGCTCGAGGGTAAGGCAGCCGGCGTGTCGGTGCAAAACGTGTCGGGTACGTTCGGTACGGCGCCGAAGATTCGCGTGCGCGGTGCAACGTCAATCTATGGTACGTCGAAGCCGCTGTGGGTTGTCGACGGCGTGATTCTTGAAGATAATGTGGAAGTGTCTGCCGACGAGCTCTCGTCGGGTGATGCCGTTACACTGATTTCTTCGGCGATTGCCGGCTTGAACGCTGACGACATCGAAAGTTTCCAGATTCTTAAGGACGGTTCGGCTACCTCTATATATGGTGCGCGTGCGATGGCAGGTGTCATCGTCGTTACCACCAAGCAAGGTAAGTCGGGCTCGACAAGCATCAACTATACAGGTGAGTTTACCACCCGTCTCAAACCCAACTACAGCAACTTCAACATCTGTAACTCGCAAGAGCAGATGGGTATCTACAAAGAAATGGAGCAAAAAGGTTGGTTGGAGTTCGCTTCAATTGCCAACTCTTCAAGTTCGGGTATCTACGGTACGATGTACAAACTCATCGACCAATACAATTCAACATCCGGCAAGTTTGGTCTCGCCAACACCGAAGCGGCAAAGAACGCATACCTTCGCGAGGCTGAGTTCCGCAACACCGACTGGTTCGACTTGCTCTTCTCCAACGCATTGCAGCATAACCACGCCATCAGCATCAGCGGCGGTACCGATAAAGGTAAATTCTATACATCGTTGTCGGTAATGCAAGACCCGGGATGGTCGAAGCAGAGCGAGGTGCAACGCTACACATTCAACGCCAATGCATCTTACGACCTGTCGAAGACCTTGCGCGTCAAGATTCTTACCAGCGACAGCTACCGTAAGCAAAAAGCGCCCGGCACGTTGAGTCAAGACGTCGACGTCGTCAGCGGCGAGGTTAAGCGCGGCTTCGATATCAACCCGTATAGCTACGCCCTCAACACGTCGCGTACTACCGACCCGAATGCTACGCTGACTCGTAACTATGCGTCGTTTAACATCTTCGACGAACTCAATAACAACTATATCGACCTCAACATCGTCGACCTCAAGTTCCAGGGCGAAATCAACTGGCGCCCGATTCGCGGACTCGAATTCAACGCCATCGGCGCATTCCGCTACAACTCGTCGACCCAAAACCACTACGTTAAGGACAATAGCAACCAGGCTAACGCATACCGCGCAGGTATCGACCCCGAAAATGCTACTATCCGCGCAAGCAACCCGTACCTCTATACCGACCCCGACGACCCCAACTCGTTGCCTATCTCGGTACTTCCCAAGGGCGGTATTCTATATCACGACGTCTACTCGTTGTCGCAATACGACTTCCGCGGCACCGTTCAATATGTTAAGGATTTCAAAGACATCCACGTGCTGAACGTCCTCGCCGGCGCCGAAATGAGCTCCATTGACCGCCATGCAGAGGCTTACACCGCTTGGGGTATCTGCTACGAAAACGGTAACATCCCCTTCGTCGACTGGCATCTGTTCAAACAAATGGTCGAAGAAAACGGCTCATACTATAGCGACGTGTGGACATATCGTCGCAACGCCGCATTCTTTGCTACTGCCAACTACGCTCTTCGCAACAAATACATCATCAACGGTACTATCCGTTACGAAGGTTCTAACAAACTCGGTCGCTCCAAACAATCACGCTGGTTGCCTACCTGGAACGTGTCGGGCGCTTGGAACGCTTCCGAAGAATCGTGGTTCGAAAATCCCGTAGTGTCGCACGCAAAAGTTCGTGCTTCTTACTCTCTTACCGGTGAGAGCGGTCCGAGCTATGTGTCGAACGCTTTGGCTATCTACAACTCAACCAGACCTTGGCGCCCCGTTGCCGACGCCAACGAACTCGGCCTCTATCTCGAAGAATTGGCTAACAGCGAACTTACCTACGAGAAAAAACATGAGTTCGACCTCGGTGTTGACCTCGGTTTTATCGACAACCGCATCAACTTCGTGTTCGACTGGTATACGCGTAACAACTACGACCTCATCGGACGTATCTACACAGAAGGTGTCGGCGGTGTGACAAGCAAGTATGCCAACGTGGCTTCGATGGCTTCACACGGCGTCGAGTTTACAGTGTCGACTCGCAACATCGAAACAAAAGACTTCTCTTGGGGTACCGACCTTACATTCTCGTACGCCAAGAACAAAATTACCGACCTCGAATCGCGTAGCCGCGTTATCGACCTCGTGCAAGGCACAGGTTTCCCCTTGGAAGGCTACCCCGTACGTGCTATCTTCTCAATTCCCTTCGTAGGTCTTAACGACGAAGGTATTCCCCAAATCATCAACGAAAAGGGCGAAGTGACAACCACGGATATCAACTTCCAAGACTTCGAAAACCTCGACTTCCTCAAGTATGAAGGTCCCGTCGACCCCGTCTACACCGGCGGTTTCGGTAACACCTTCCGTTGGAAAAACTGGAAAGCAAACGTCTTTATGACATACTCGTTCGGCAACAAGATTCGCCTCGACCCGGTGTTCTCGTCGGCATACAGCGACCTTTCGGCTATGCCTAAAGAATTCAAAAACCGTTGGATTAAGCCCGGCGACGAACTCATTACCAACATCCCGGCAATCGCTTCTCGCCGTCAAGTCTACAACGACTACACCCTCGGCTATGCTTACAACGCTTACAACTACTCGACAGCGCGTATCGCCGACGGTGGCTTTATCCGCCTCAAAGAGGTTTCGTTGACCTACGACGTGCCCAAGTCGTTCCTCGAAAAGATTCGTTTCAAGAGCGCTTCTATCAAGGTGCAAGCAACCAACCTTTGCTTGCTCTATGCCGACAAGAAACTCAATGGTCAAGACCCCGAATTCTTCAACTCGGGTGGTGTGGCTACACCGATGCCTAAGCAGTTTACTTTCACTTTGAGATTAGGTCTTTAATAGTTTAAACGCAGATAAATTATGAAACTTAAATATATAGCAATTATAGCGGCATTGGCATCGATTGGTCTGAGTTCGTGCGACGACTTCCTCGACAAGGTGCCCGATACCCGCGTCGAACTCAATTCGCCGGAGAAACTCCGCCTGCTTATGGTCAGCGGCTATACCGAAACCAACTACGGTATCCTTACCGAACTGATGACCGACAATATGATTGACAACAACTCTACGTCGTCGACCGGTGTTCGTTACAACCTTCCGGCATACGGACGCCAAGACGATGAGGCTTTCGCCTGGGAACCCGTTGTCAGCGATACCGGTTCCGACTCTCCGTCGGGAATCTGGGAAGGTTGCTACCACGCAATCGCAACTTGTAACGCCGTGCTCGAAGGCGTGGCTAAACTCGAAGATGAAGGCCGTGGCGACGAAGTGTCGGCTGTCAAAGGCGAAGCCCTCGTGAGCCGCGCTTATCACTACTTCGTGCTCGCTAACGTGTTCTGTATGCCCTATCGCGGCCCCGAACTCAGCAAGCAATATCCGGGCGTGCCTTATGTCACCGAGCCCGAAACCACCGTGCTCGTTCACTACGACCGCGGCAACCTCGCCGACCTCTATGCAAACATCGAGAAAGACCTTGAAGCCGGTCTGCCGTTAATCAACGATGGTAGCTACGAAGTGCCTAAATATCACTTCAACAAGGCAGCAGCGCACGCTTTTGCCGCTCGCTTCTACTTGTTTACCCGTCAGTACGAAAAATGCGTTGAGCATGCCGACCAAGTGTTCGGCGGTGCAGGTATGGACCCCTCGGGATATATGTCGCAGATTTGGGCGCAGACCAACCTCTACTATCTCTCCGACTTCGGCCGTTACTACACCGACATGACTCAACAACGCAACTTGATGCTCATCCCGACCTATTCGCAGGCTTGGCGCCACTTCATCGGCGGTCTCCGTTATGCTTGCAACCGCGAGGCTAAGCGCGCAACCATCCAAGGCCCCGGCCCGACGTGGGAAAAGTGCCGCTACTCGTCGTCGGCTACCAAAGAGTCGTTCTCGCTCAACCCGTGCTTCCTTGCCATGTCGTTCGTCAATGGCAAACAAGAGTACGGCACATATTTCGGCGCCGCTGTCGCTGAGTTCTTCGAATATACCGACAAAGTTTCCGGCATCGGCTACACTCACATCGTGCGCTCCGAATTCACGGGCGAAGAAACCCTTCTCTGTCGCGCCGAAGCAAAACTCTACCTCAACGACATCGAGGGTTGCGTTGCCGACCTCACGGTTTGGGACGAGGCTCACAAGAAAAACTCGTCGACCGACGACCGTACGATTCCTCTCACTCGCGAGTGCATCGAGGCATTCTATGCAACCGACAAAGACGGCTTCGGCATCGTTAAGCCACTCCACATCGATGAGGTCTATCCAGGTAGCGGCTATAGCGTGAATTCCGCCATCGAGCCTTATCTGCAATGCGTGCTCCACTTCCGCCGCATCGAGAACATCCACAACGGTATGCGTTGGTTCGACATCAAGCGTTACGGCTTGGAAATTACTCACGTAATCGGTACCGATCGCGTCGAAAATCTTACCATGCTCGACTCGCGCAAGGCTATCCAAATCCCTGCCGAAGTTATCGCTGCCGGTATGGAACCTAACGAGCGTTTGACCACCCCGTCGAACTCTGATGATGCAGTTGTCGCTAAAGGTTATTACAAAAAAGTTGATTAATTATGAAGGCTAATAGATTCTTTAATATATTCGCAGTTTCGGCAGCCGTATGCCTCTCGTTGGCTTCTTGCTCCGAAGACGAACTCGGTCCGACAATCTTCCCCGACGTGCCGGAAGAAATCGACAAAGATTCGTACACTTATCAGTTCGATACGTGGTTGAAGCAAAACTACCTCGACCCGTACAACCTTGAGTTTCGCTACAAGATGGAAGACGTAGGCGCCGACATGAACTACAACCTCGTGCCTTCTACGCTCGAAAACTCTGAGCGCCTCGCCGTGCTCGTCAAATATCTCTGGTTCGAGCCCTACAACGACATCGTCGACCCGGAATTCTTGAAACAATACGGTCCGCGTATCATTCACCTTATCGGTTCGCCGGCGTTTAACCCAACCAGCGGTACGATGATTCTCGGTCTGGCTGAAGGCGGTATCAAGGTTACCCTCTTCCGCGTCAACGATATGAACTTGGAGGATATGGACAATTTGAACGAGATGTATTTTAAAACAATGCACCACGAGTTCTCACACATCCTTCACCAAACGAAGAGTTACCCGACCGAGTTCAACCTGCTCAGCACCGGCCACTACGACTCGAGCAACTGGCAAGACCGCAACGAAGGCGTTGTTGCTTCGCTCGGATTCTTCTCGACCTATGGTAGTAGCGAAACTCGCGAAGACTTCGCCGAGACCATTGCCAACTACATCGTAAAGACCGACGAACAACTCGCTCGCCTCTACGAATTGGCACAACGCGGTTGGGAAGTTGAAGACCCCGACGCGCTTGAACCGATTTACTCGTGCTGGTTCTATTACGAAAACAACGAAGTGAGCGACGAAAACCGCAAACTTACGTTGCCAATCGACGCTAACGACAACCGTGCTGTCGACGATAGCGACCTCAACGTTACTGTTAACGAAGACGGCACAAAATCGTACACCCTCAAGAACAAACGTGACAGCAATGGCAAGCCAATCATCGTCTATCCGGTGGCTGACAAAGACGGCGTCGATGGCGTCAATATTCTCAACCAGAAAGTCAACATTTGCCGCAACTGGTTCAAATCTGCTTGGAACGCCGACCTGGATGCCCTCCGTGCAGAAGTGCAAAAGCGTCAAAAGAACGTCAATACCGAGTTTACCGAGCAA
>SFJG01000050.1 GCA_004555955.1 Bacteroidales bacterium
GGCAGAGATAATCTTGTAGCCTACGACGAAGTCCGTTTCTTTATATGCAAGTATATTATGATTTGACGTTGAAATCTTTATGACTAACTCCTCTTCCATCGGATTGTATACAGTGTATAGCGCATAACCGTTTTCTATGCCCCAATAATTTGCACTTTCTTTTTCCCAGCCATATTCTGTTGGGAAAAGAAAATACAAGTCATCTGATTCGTAGTCAAGGTATAGATAGTCTTTGCCATCAAATGCGACCTTCTCTCCATTTACGTACAAACTGTTAGACTCATAAATTTTAAGATTTTCATACATGTTTGTTGGTGGGAGTTGAGCAATGGCATAAGTTGTCGAGAAAATGACAAATAGTACAAATAAACTCTTTCTCATATTATTGGAATATTTTAAATACGAAAGTTAAACAATTGAAAGATGATCATCATATTTTACCTCGCAAATTTAATACTAATACTAAAAACTTGCAAATATAGACAGGCTAAATTAATTAATTGGTTTTTAAAATGTATTTTCAAAAAAATATTAGAAGAAGAGTAGAAGAAGAGTTGAACAGTGCGAGAGTTGAAGAGTGGATGGGCTGATGAGTGCTTTTCGCGAACGTGATTTATCTCATTTTTATAATCCACGCGGGGGTGCAGGTTGGTGTGCATCCCTCGCGTCGGGTTGCTTTATTTGAAGTCGATGAGGAACTCGATGAGGGAGGTTTTTTCGGGGAGGTTGAGTTTCTTGCGGAGGCGGTAGCGTGCCGCTTCGACACCGCGCACGGTCAAGTTGGTAAACTTGGCTATGTCTTTTGTCGAGAGGTTTAGCCTGAGCAATGCGCAGAACTTCAGGTCGCTGGCTGTCAGCGACGGGTAGCGTTCGCGAAGTTTGCGGAAGAATTGGTCGTGGATTAGGTCGAAGTTCTTTTGGTAGATGTCGAGAAATTCGAGATTGCCCATATTCGATTCCACTTTTTTGAGCAGTGCATCCATGTCGCGCGAGGATATGTCGCCTTTCTGCCGCTGTGCTATCATTGATTCTTTGAGGCTTTCGATTACTTTTTCTTTAGCGAACATGTCGAGCGCGAGGCTTGCAATTTCTTTGCTTTTTGCCGAAAGTTCAGCCTCCAGCAGTTGCTGTTGTTGCTGGTTGATGAGTTTTTCTTGTTCGAGCATTTTGATGTTTTGCTTGTTTTTCTCAGCTTCGTATTCGGCATTGCGTTTCTCGAGAGCTCGTCGTGTTTGCCATTTCGAGAAGAAGTAGATTGCGGTGATAATCAGCAGAATATATGAAATGATTGCGCCTGCGGAGAGGAAGAATGGGGTTGGGATGCTGAAGTAGTAGATGTATTCGCCGATAACGGTGTTGTCGGAGTTTGTTACGATGGCTTTGAGTTGGTAGTTGCCGAAGCTGAGGTCGTGTAGCGAAATGTCGGGGCTTGTCGATGTTGTGACGGTTTCGCGGTTGCCGGAGAGTTCGTATCGGAAGTTGATAGGCTCGTTGTTGTAGTTCGGGAAACAGAATTGAAAGTTGATACTTCCTTTTCCGGGCGTTTTCACGCGTTCTTTCTTCGATGAATCGACGTTTAGCAGAGATGTTTCGCCGTATTTTGAGGTGTATGTCACACGGTCAAGGCGTAGTTGTGGCAGATTCCATTTTGTTTCGCTGTAGCGCTTGGAGTCGAATCGGGCTATGCCGTTGTTCATATTGAAATATGATATGTTGTTGTGGAAGTATACGTGGTCGTTGCTTTCGTTGTTTTGGAGTCCGAAGAAAGAAATCGGGATGTAGCGAGTTGTAACGAATTTGTTTCCTTTATAAGCCACGAGGTAGTAGCCGTTTTTGCCGGAGAGCCAGAACGTGCGGTCGTCGATAGGTGTAGCCGAGTGGATGTCGGCGGTGTTGTTAAGTCCTGCGTTTAGGTCGTTGTAAGGGATTATTTGTTGGTTTAGGTCGTCGTATGTGTAGAGTCGTTTGTTGTCGGAGAATACGATTCGTCCTCTCACTTTCATAATGTGTTTGATGGTAGTTCCGGAGTCGGCGGCGTTTTTGTAGTATTTTAGATTCGTCACTTTTCGCAGGTCGCGGGAGAGTTCGATACGATAAGCTCCGCGGTTCATGTTCGACGCCCAAATTGCGCCGCTTTGTTCGATTTCGAGGGCATTAACGGGAGCTGCAAAGCCTTCGACCAAGTTGGAAAGAGCCCATTTCCCGTTATTATATCGATAGATTCGTAGTTCGGAGTAGGACGATTCGATGATTACGTTTTGTTCGTTGATGCGGCAGTGTTGCATGCAGGTGCTGCTTGCTGTTCCCGGCAATTTTTGCAATTTGTCGGTTTCGGCATCGATTTCGAGAGTTGCGAGATTGTTTCCTACAAAAACTTGTCGACCGAGAATGGTGACGTGCCAGTTTTGCCCGCCGGTGCCTTCTATGAGGCTAAGTCGCGAGCCGTCGTGCTGGTATAGTCCTTGGTTGGTGGCAATGTAAGCGCGTCGGTCGGTGAGCGCCATAGCGTAAATCATGCCGAGCATAGTTTCGCCTCGTTCGGGGATGAGGATGGAGTAGGGCGCTCCGGTGTGGATAAGAGCGATGCCGTTGTCGAGGGCTGCCCAAATGTTGTTGTCGCGGTCGCAGAATAGCCCGAGCACTGAGTTGTTGAGTATTCCGCTCTGGGTGCTGTAGTGCCAAAGTAGTTTCCCTTTGAGGTCGAGAGCGTATATTCCGTCGAGGATTGTTCCGACGATGATGGTTGAGTCTTGCGTCATAATGGCGCGGTTCACCTGCTCGTGAGCCAGTTGTTGGTCGGCTTCGGTGTCGAATTTCGTAATGTTGTTCGCCTTATCGAGCATAAACAGTCCGTGATGGTCGGAGCAGAGCACGGCTCGACCTTTTGCCAGTTGTATTGCCGCCACGATGTTGTCGTCGCCGAACTGCTGCCGGTCGAACACTTTTTGATAGTTTTTTCCGTCGAATATGCAGTAGTCGCCGTTGATGATTTGCGCGTAGATTTTGTTGTTGATTTTGTGGAAGTAGAGCGGCTGTTGGTTTTTGTGGCTGACAATTTCTATATTATGCCCGTCCCAGATGAATGCCGACTTGAATGATTGAAAAATCAGGCGGCCGTTGTGGCGCATGATGTTCCAGATTTCTTCGTTGTCCATCACGAAGTTTTTCACCTTGTTGCGTAGCGAATTATATTTGAGTGTTCCGTCTTTCCGGTGCTTAAAGTATCCGAATTCTTCGTAAGAGCCGACGAAGATGGAGTCGCCTTCGGCGTAAACGCTACGGGCAATGACTTCTTCGGGGAGAGAATAGAGTTGCCAATGATAACCGTCGTAGTAGAGCATGCCTCTATTGTTGCCGAAATACATCTCGCTGTTGGGGCCTTGTGTGCACGACCAGTTTTGGACGCCGGCGCTTGAGCCGTAGTCGGCAGTCGTAAAGTTGGTTGCTATCGGCTTGAAAGCATCCGCGAAAGTTGTAAGGACAACAGTTGTCAGTAGGATGGTTGTAAGTAGTTGTCTCATGTTACCGTTGTGTTGGTTTATAAGGTAAATTCGGCATTGCAAATGTACAAATTTTGTTGCGGTTTTTCCAAATTTTGGAGCAAACAAATAGTATATTTTTGATATTTTTCCAAAAATACGACTACTTTTTGACGTAGTGACGCGAAATTTTCAAATTTATAATTGGCAGATAATCAGCGTTTTGTTAAACTTAACGTAGAAAAAACGTAGTGTTATAAAACATAAACGTATCAGCGTAGTGTAAAAAAATTTAGCAAACGCTTTTTTATACCTTTTCTTTGCAGCGGAAAAATTAATTTTTACCTTAATTACCTAACCATTTAAAAAAATGAGAAAGCAAATCCTAACATTTTTACTTGCTCTTATTCTCACGCCGGCGATAATGTTCGCGCAGCAGACTAAGACAGTAAAGGGTACGATTGTCGACAAAGACAATCAACCGGTAATTGGTGCCACAGTAAAAGTAAATGGCACAAACATTGTGACTGCCACCGACTTTGATGGTAAGTATGAATTGAGCAACGTTCCTGAGAACGCTACAATCTCCTATACTTATATAGGAATGGCTCCGCAACAAATGAAGGTAGCGGGCAAGTCTACAATTGACATTCAAATGATCGACGATTCGCAAAACCTTGAAGAGGTGGTAGTAATCGGTTACGGTTCGGCAAAGGCAAAAGACTTGACTTCGCCGATTGCTGTTGTAAAAGGTGACGACATTGCGGCTATCGCAACGACATCTCCGATGACAGCATTGCAAGGTATGATTCCGGGTCTGACCGTAACGAAATCGAATGCTCCGGGTGCAACACCGCAAGTTAAGATTCGTGGTATCGGTTCATTCGGCACTGCATCTCCTCTTTATGTAGTCGACGGTATGTTCTACGACAACATCGACTTCCTCAACAACGCCGATATCCAAGAGATGAGCGTGTTGAAGGATGCATCGGCAGCAGCCATCTACGGTGTGCGCGCCGCTAACGGTGTGATTATCGTAACAACCAAGAAAGGTTCGAAGAACCAAAAACCGCGCGTTACTTACGACGGTTATGTAGGTGTTCAAAAGGCAACCAACGTCCTCAAAATGGCTAACTCTTACGAGTATGCAACAATGATGATGGAAGCCGACTACGACACCTATTCTTCGTATATGATTAACTCAATCGACTTGTTCGGTGGTAGCCACGCCGATGCCGACTTCCACAATTGGACTTACGGTGCCGACACTGACTGGTACGACGAACTTCTCCGCACAGCCGTTCAAACCAACCACAGCTTGAACATCCAGGGCGGTAGCGACAAAGCCACTTATGCAATCGGTATGAACTACCTCTATCAAGATGGTATTATGGATAGCGAAAACAACTATCAACGTCTCAACTTCCGCGCTAACCTCGACTACGAGGCATACAAATGGTTGAAAGTCGGTGGTAGCATGGTTGTCAGCAACGCAACTCAACACGCTCCCGACAACTACGCATGGCAGCTCGCATTCAACATGCCGGGCATTATTCCTGTTTATTCCGATTTGAACACAGAAGCGTTCCCCGAACACTATGCTTCTCCTTCGCAAGTAGGTTTCACAGGCAACTTCAACAACCCGGTTGCACGCGCAAACATAAGCAACAGCCTCAACGAAACGTTCCGCGTAAACCCGACGTTCTACGCCGAACTCAACTTCCTCGATGGCAAAATCAAGGCTAAAACACAATACAGCCAATCGTTCCAGTTCACTAACAGCCGCGTATTTACGGATGCTTATTACGTAAGTTCATGGCAACAATCTTCGCAATCTTCTTTGTCGAAAAGCGATTCGAAATATCGCAACTACGTATGGGATAACACCATCACTTATCACGATGTATTCGGCAAGCACTCTTTGACAGCAATGGTCGGCCAATCGAGTCGTGAAGAAAACTATCGTTACCTTGCAGGTACTGCAACAAACGTTCCCAACGACCGTGAAGAGTACTGGTATCTTACCAACGGTAATGTAGAAGGACGTACGGTAACCGATAACGGTACAACCTATCGTGGTCTGTCGTTCTTCGGACGTATCAACTACGACTTCGACGGCAAGTATCTCTTGAACGTAACAGTTCGTGAAGACGGTTCTTCGAAATACAACGACAAATGGGGCTTCTTCCCCTCAGTAGGTGCAGCTTGGGTTATCTCTAACGAAAACTTCTGGGATGGCGTTAAAGGCATCGACTACATGAAGATTCGTGCAAGCTGGGGTAAACTTGGTAACGACAACGTAGCAGCCAGCGACGGTTATGCAGGCATTTCGACCGGTTCGAACTTCTACAATGGTATCTTCGGCGGCAACTCTGTTACAGGTTACTACTATGACGGTGAATTCTCTTGGTTGAAATGGGAGCAAGTTGAAGAATGGAACGCAGGTTTGAACTTCACCACGCTCAAAAACCGCTTGGCTATCGACCTCGACTACTACAACCGCACAACAAAGAACGCCATCATCCACACCACTCTTCCGTTGAGCAACACGACAATCGCAGGCAACAACGGTGAAATATGCAACCAAGGTTTCGAATTGACAGCAAACTGGGTAGACCAAGTAGGCGACTTCAAGTATAGCATCGGTGCAAACCTCGCATACCTCCACAACGAAGTTAAGAGCCTCAACGGCGCTCCTTATATCTATGGTGGTTCGGCAGAAAACCGTACAATTGCATTGGTAGGCGAAGAGATGAACTCTTACTATGGTTGGAAAGTTGACGGCATCTATCAAACGAAAGAACAAATTGCAAACGACCCCGTAGCACAAAACATTATCAAGTCAGGTATCGACCTCGAGCCCGGTGATTTCAAGTACAAAGATATCAACAATGACGGTATGGTAGACGATAACGACCGTGTATGCCTCGGCTCTAACATCCCGACAATCTCTTACGGTTTGAACCTCGGTCTTCAATGGAAGAACATCGATTTCAGCATCGCAATGGCAGGTGTTGCAGGCAACGAAATCTACAACCGCAAACGTGGTTTGCGCTATGCACAACCTAACTACAACTTCGACCATGACATCGTAGCAAACCGTTGGCACGGTGAAGGCACTTCGAACTCTTATCCTTCTGCAAAAGCGTTGACTAAGGGTTGGAATAAGAACCACACCAGCGACTTCTACGTAGAAGACGGTTCATACTTCCGCATCCAAAACGTTCAACTCGGTTACAGCTTCCGCGACATCAAGATGGGTAGCTACACAATGCCGTGCATCCGCTTGAGCCTCGCTGCCGAGAACCCGTTGTGCGCATTCAAGGCTAACAGCTTCACTCCTGAGGTTACAAGCAATATCGGTTGGGATACTGAAGTTTATCCGCAATACGCTACTTATACATTTGGTGTTTCTATCGACTTCTAAACCATTAAAATTTAAAACAATGAAAAATTTAAAAGCATATTTATTATTACTTCCGGCGCTGCTTTTCTGCTCTTGCAGCGACTTCCTCGACAAAGACCCGGAAGTTACTATCGACGCAGAAACCGTTGATTATACCGACTTGAACAATATGTATCAACCTGTGTCGGGCGTTTACTCTTGGCTCCGTCAAGAGGGTACACACTGGGCTGTCTATGCAATGACTATCAGCCGCGACGACGATGTCGACCCGGGTAGTAACGGCGACGACTGGGTAAAACTCAACAACTACAACTACGACAATACCCTTTGGTTCTGGAACGAGCCGTTCAGCGTGCTCTACTTCCGCATGATTAAGTACAGCAACAAGGCTCTCGAAGACCTTGCAGAATTCGAGAAATATTGCAAGACCGAAGACGAACTCAAGCGTAACCACTCTTACCAAGGTGAGGTTCGCATCCTTCGCGCTCTCTCTTACTATCGCCTCGTTCAACTCTTCGGCGATGTGCCCATCCTCTACGAAAACAAGCAAACCGACCTTCACCGTCGTAGCGTAAAATCCGTTTATGAATACGCTCTCGAAGACCTCGACTATGCTGCAAAGAATTGCTATCGCCTTCGTCCGAATCAAATGGAGCACCCGGGAGCTGTTTCGGCTTTCACTGCAGAAATGCTCGCTGCCAAGATTCACATGAACATGGGCAACTATGCTGAGGCTTACACGCTTACTAAGGACATCGTCGACAACGGCAAATTCGACCTCTATCCCGACTTCTCCGAACTCTTCAAAATCCCCGGCAAGCTCTGCGACGAGTCTCTCCTCGAAATCCAAACAACCGACTTCGGTGCCGGCTCGGGCGACTCTGTTGGTACAAACTGCTGGTTTACTTTCCAAGGTCCGGCAAACAGTGGTAACATTTCCGGTTGGGGTTGGATTCACCCGAACAAAGCGTTCCGCGATTGGGCTGCCGCTCGTGGCGAAACCGTTCGTGCCGAAACTTCTTTCCTCTATGCAGGTACAACAACCAAGTGGGGCGACGTTCTTCGTCCGCAACAAGGTTCTGAAACAGGTTGCTACAATGGTAAGGCTTACACACCGTTCTGCCAATTGACAGAGGGTCGTACAGAATATGGTTGCAACAACAACGTACGCGTATTCCGCTATGCTGATGTTCTCCTTATGTACGCTGAGTGTGCTCTCCGCACCAACCAAAACGTTTCGGATGCTGTTATTAAGTTCAACAAAGTACGTACTCGCGCTAACATGCCGGAAGTCGCTGCTTTGACCGAAGACCTTATCCTCGACGAACGTCGCATGGAACTCTGCATGGAGTGGGGCGAACGCTTCAATGACCTCGTTCGCACAGGTAAGGCTGTTCAAGTCCTTACAGCTGCAGGTTACAACTACACTGACGACAAGAAATATATGCCCATTGCCAAAGCCGCTATAGATATTACTCCAGCGTTAGGTGAAGACGTTGTGGAATAATTTCCTAAGGTTAATTTTCTATGGTAAAAAAAATTGTAATAAGCTGTGGAATAGCACTCGTCGCATTGGCGACGAGTGCCAATCCCGGCGATTCTATCAAAGTCGTTAAAGGGCAAATTAGCGACTATTATATAGCAGTTACTCGTACGCGCACCGTAACGGGAATCGTGCGCGATGCCGCTGGAAAGCCCCTCGAGGGCGCCACGGTGATGTTTTTCGCCAGTCCGATGCACTGCAATACAGATGCTTCCGGGCGTTACTCCATAGTGGGTGGTGCAGGCGACACACGTCTTTATGTTTATTATCCGGGAAAAAAGATTGTTGATATGCCGGTTGAGTTCGACCAAACAAACGTAGACATCACGATGGTCGACGGTCAGCCGATGAAGGTTCTTCCGCGCAATGCGGCTCGTGCCACAAAGTGGTACAATCCAAAAACATACGCTCCTCGTACGTTCTGTAACCCGATGAACATCAGTTACAACTACGAGCCATACAACGACAACGTACGCCCCGAAGGCTCGTTTCGCTCGTCGGCCGACCCGATGGGGTTGACCTACAAAGGAGAATACTTCCTTTTCTCTACCAATCAGGGTGGTTTTCACTACTCAAAAAACTTGACGCAATGGAAATTTGCTCCTGCAAGTTTTCAGCGACATCCTAAAGATGATGACCAATGCGCGCCGGCTGCTTTCGTGAGTGGCGACACGCTTTTCTATACAGGCTCGACCTATTACGGGCTCCCCGTGTGGTATACCGACCAACCGAAGTCGGGTAAATTCAAAAAGGTGATGGATTGCGGCGTTCTGCCCTGGTGGGACCCGTATCTCTTCCTCGACGACGACGGCCGCTTGTATCTCTACTACGGTTCGAGCAACGAATATCCGCTCAAGGCGGTTGAGTTGAGCCGCGATAGTTTCTACCCGATAAGCAAAATCCACGATGTGATGATGCTTCATCCTAAAGAACACGGCTGGGAACGCTTCGGAATGAACAACGACGACGAAGTGACGCTCGCTCCGTTTACCGAAGGCGCTTCGATGACCAAATATAACGGCAAATACTACCTCCAGTACGGTGCTCCGGGCACGGAATTTAAGGTATACGCCGATGGCGTCTACGTAGGCGATTCGCCTCTCGGTCCGTTCACCTACCAACGTCATAACCCGATGAGCTACAAACCCGGCGGCTTCGTGCAAGGTAGCGGCCACGGCGGCACTTTCTGCGACCTTAAAGGCAACTATTGGCATGTGTCGACCTGTATGCTCTCGCTCAAATACAAGTTTGAGCGCCGCATCGGTCTTTATCCGACGGCATTCGATGCCGACGGCATAATGTATAGCAGTGCCGCTTTCGGCGACTATCCTAACTGGAACGCCGATAGCGACATCAAGAACCCCGTCGACCGTTTCTCCGGTTGGATGCTCCTTTCGCTTGGCAAAAAAGTCACCGCGTCGAGCACCGACAGCACTTTCGTGGCGTCGAATCTCTCAGACGAGAGTATGCGTACCTATTGGTCGGCACGCACAGGCGAGCCGGGCGAATGGGTGATGATGGATTTGGGCGCCGTAAAGACCATTAAAGCTATCCAACTCAACTTCTACGACTACAAGAGCATCCAGCACAACCGCGCAAACGACGTCTATTATCAGTATCGCATCTATGCGTCGGCCGACGGCAATGATTGGCAACTCGTCGTCGACAAAAGCGACAACGACGAAGACTGTCCCCACGACTATGTAGAACTCCAAGCCGACTTGCAGACTCGTTATATTAAGGTAGAAAATCTGCACGTCCCCTCGGGCAATTTCTGTATGTCGGAGTTGCGCGTGTTTGGACTGGGCGATGCTATCCCGGCTGATGTTAAGGGCTTGAAGGTGGCTCGCGATAAGGCTGACCCCCGAAACGCAATGATTAGTTGGCGTCCGTCGGAAGGCGCTTATGGATATAACGTCTACTACGGCATAGCTCCCGATAAACTTTATAACGCTATCACTGTTTATGGAGAGGATAGTTACGATATGCGCGGACTCGACCGCGACACCGACTACTATTTCGCTATCGAGGCACTCGGCGAAGGTGGTCGCTCGAATCTTAGCAAAATCGTGAAATAACCTAAAACTTACAAACTACTGAACTATGCGAATGAAAAAAATTTTAGTTTCTATGGCAGCCATCCTCGTCGCTCTGTTGCCAATCAACGGAGCGGCGAAAGGCGTGGCAACAATTGCTGCCGAAGCGGAAGCACACCCGACTTTCGACAACGATGACGACTTTTTAGACTACATTGAAAAGGTACACTTCAATTATATGTGGGAAGGCGCAGAGGCAAATTCCGGTTTGGCATGCGAACGCATCCACCTCGACGGCGTTTACCCGCAAAACGACAAGACGGTTGTGACAATCGGCGGTAGCGGTTTCGGCGTTGCCGGACTGATTGTAGGTATGGAGCGCGGCTTCATTACTCGTGCCGAGGGCGTTGCTCGTCTGCACAAAATCGTCGACTTCCTTACGCGTGCCGACCGCTTCCACGGCGTGTGGCCTCACTGGCTCGAAGGTACTACCGGTAAGGTGAAACCTTTCGGCAAGAAAGACAACGGCGGCGACCTCGTCGAGAGTTGTTTCCTTATGGAATCGCTGCTCTGCGTGCGTCAGTACGTTAAAGACGGCAACAAGTCGGAAAAAGAACTTGCCGCCAAAATCGATAAGCTTTGGAAAGAAATGGACTTCGAATGGTATCGCCGCGGCGGACAGAACGTGCTCTATTGGCACTGGTCGCCCGAATACGAATGGGACATGAACTTCCCGCTCGAGGGCTATAATGAATGCTTGATAACCTACATTCTCGGTGCCGCTTCGCCGACACATTCGATACCTGCCGAATGCTATCACGAAGGTTGGGCGCGCAAAGGCACTTTCACAACCGATGCAAAGCCTTACGGCTACGCTCTCGAACTCAGTCACAACTATGCCGAGCAAAAAGGCGGTCCGCTCTTCTGGGCTCACTATTCATACATCGGTCTCGACCCGCGCGGTTTGAAAGACCGTTATGCAAACTATTGGAACGTTGTGGCTAACCACGCTAAAAGCGACTATGCTTACTGCGTCGAAAATCCGAAGATCTTCAAGGGCTATGGCGAAAACTGCTGGGGCTTGACCGCAAGCTATTCTACCGTTGGCTATACTGCACATTGTCCGCGCAACGACATCGGCGTAATCACCCCGACAGCTGCTTTGTCGAGCTTCCCTTACACTCCCGAAGAATCGATGCGTGCGCTCAAGTATTTCTACAGCAAAGGAAATTGGATTTGGGGTAAATACGGCTTCTACGATGCGTTCTCCGAACAAGACAATTGGACCGTTCCTCACTATTTGGCTATCGACCAATGCACTATTGCTCCTATGATTGAAAACTATCGTAGCGGTTTGCTCTGGAAACTCTTTATGAGTTGCCCCGAGGTGCAAAAAGGTCTTAAGAAACTTGGTTTTGAAATTAATAAATAAAATATAATACTGATGAAACTAACAAAAATTTTGATTGCATCGGCGATTGCTTTGACTTCGTTTGCCGCTGCTGCCAACAACAGCGACAAGGCAAAGATGGACAAGTTTATCGATGACTTGATGGGCAAAATGACTCTCCAAGAAAAACTTGGTCAGTTGAACCTTCCGGTGACCGGCGAAATCGTTACCGGACAAGCCAAGAGTAGCGACGTAGCGTCGCGCATCCGCCAAGGACAAGTGGGCGGCCTGTTCAACCTAAAAGGTGTAGAACGTATCAAAGACGTACAAAAGATAGCGGTCGAAGAAAGCCGCCTGGGCATTCCATTGCTGTTCGGTATGGACGTAATTCACGGCTACGAGACCGTATTCCCCATCCCTTTGGCACTTTCGTGCACGTGGGATATGGAAGCCGTAGAACTTTCGGCACGTATAGCAGCACGCGAATGTAGCGCCGACGGCATTAACTGGACATTCAGCCCGATGCTCGACGTGTGCCACGACGCTCGTTGGGGACGTGTCTCCGAAGGCAACGGCGAAGACCCATATCTGGGCGCTCGCATCGCTGAAGCTATGGTTCGCGGTTATCAAGGTAATCTCAAAAACAATGACGAAATTCTCGCCTGCGTAAAACACTTCGCCCTCTACGGAGCTCCTGAAGCAGGTCGCGACTACAACACGGTCGACATGAGTCATTGGCGTATGTATAACGACTATTTCCCACCCTATAAGGCTGCCATCGAAGCCGGCGCGCAAAGCGTTATGGCATCGTTCAACATCGTCGACGGTATTCCCGCAACCGGCAACCGCTGGCTGCTCACCGACGTGCTCCGCAACCAATGGGGCTTCGACGGATTCGTCGTTAGCGACTACACCGGCATCTTCGAAATGATTGCTCACGGAATGGGCGACTTGCAACAAGTCGGTGCTTTGGCTCTCCGTGCCGGTCTCGATATGGATATGGTGTCGGATGCTTTTGTCGGCACTCTCGAGAAATCGCTCAAGGATGGTATGGTTTCGCAAGCCGACATCGACACGGCATGCCGCAGAATCCTTGAAGCAAAATATCGCCTCGGCTTGTTCGACAATCCTTATAAATATTGCGACACCAAGCGTCCGGCTAAAGAAGTCTTCACAGCCGAAAACCGCGCGGAGGCACGCCGCATCGCTCGCGAATCGTTCGTGCTTCTCAAAAACGAAGGCAATCTCCTTCCACTTCGCAAAACAGGCAAAATAGCACTCGTAGGTCCGTTGGCAAACACACGCGCCAATATGCCGGGCACATGGAGCGTGGCTGCCGTAAGCGACAAATATTCAACCCTCCTCGAAGGCTTCCGCGCTGCCGTTGGCTCAAACGCTGAAGTGCTCTACGCTAAAGGTTGCAACCTTATGTACGACGCAGCTCGCGAAGCCGATGCCACTATGTTCGGCCGCGAAATGCGCGACAGCCGCAGCAACGAAGAAATGCTCCGCGAAGCGCTCGACGTGGCAGCAAAGGCTGACGTCATCGTTGCCGCTTTAGGCGAATCGTCGGAAATGTCGGGCGAATCGAGCAGCCGTACAAACTTGGAAATGCCCGACGCTCAACGCGACCTCCTCAAGGCGCTTTTGGCTACCGGAAAGCCCGTCGTATTGCTCCACTTTGCCGGCCGTCCTACCGTGCTGACTTGGGAAAACGAAAATGTACCCGCTATATTAAATGTTTGGTTCGGCGGTAGCGAAACTGCCGACGCTGTCCCCGATGTTGTCTTTGGCGACTATGCTCCTTGCGGCAAACTTACCACCTCGTTCCCGCGCACCGTCGGTCAGTGCCCGATGAGCTATAACGAGTATAACACAGGTAGACCCCAAGCGAAATGGTTCACCAAATTTACTACAAGCTATCTCGACACACCCAACGAACCGCTTTATCCCTTCGGCTTCGGATTGAGCTACACCAACTTCGACTATAGCGACCTTACGCTCGACAAGTCGGAAATGACCGAAACAGGCTCTATCACCGCCACCGTTACCGTAACAAATAACGGCAACTACGACGGCGTTGAGGTCGTTCAGCTCTATATCCGCGACCTCGTGGGTAGCGTCGTTCGTCCGGTTAAAGAACTTAAAGACTTCAGCCGCATCAGCCTCCGCAAAGGCGAATCGCGCACAGTTTCGTTTACTATCAACGCCGAAAAACTCAAATTCTACAACTCGCAACTCGAGTATGTTTGCGAGCCCGGTGAGTTCCAAGTGATGGTAGGTCCGAACTCTCGCGACGTTAAGACTAAAACATTTACGCTGAAGTAGTATTAAACATTTCGAAAAGAGTTTTTTCATAATATTGAAAAACCGCTCATAAAGCTATTCAAGTAGTAACTGTTTGAAATTCTGAGAATTACTATTCATTTAATTACATTATCATTTGCCCGACGGCCGTCTGCGAAGATAGCCGTCTTTTTTATGTGGAAATAGTCATGACGATTCAAAAGTCAAATAGGCGAGGATGTTCAATTTTTATCACAATTATTAATCAACAATTTTTAATCGTTTTATCTTGTTGTGTTTCAAAAAAATAATGTATATATTTGTTTACTAAATTGATTTGTTAAAAGTGTTCACTGCTGAACACGTTGCAAAGATGAGAAAACACTTGGCGTTATGCAAATATTGTTAGCAATAAATCAAGCAGAATATTTATTTGGAACTAATTAAATAACAAATATTATGGAAAATGCTGTAATAGAGAGGATTAACCTTGTAATAAAGAGTAAAAGAATTACAAAAAAGGCAATTGCTACTAAACTTGCAACGGATGAATCTAATTTTGGGAAGAAACTAAGAGGCTTGGTATCAATGGATTTGGAAACCATAATCGGCATACTTGAGTTGTTTAATGACATTGACGCAAATTGGTTATTGCTTGGTCGCGGTGCAATGTGCATAGACGGCAGAGAGTGTATAGGTAAACT
>SFJG01000051.1 GCA_004555955.1 Bacteroidales bacterium
AAGACGCTTTGGAATAAAGACGAAGCGCACAAGGATAACCTAGTCACGAAGTCGTACTGCGGAGGTATTAGCGAGTATGTCATGAAGCTCCTCGAAGAAAAGGCGCAGTCGGTTCACAAAATTATCGCTGGCGTCGGTGGTGAGAGCCTGCTCACCGCGTTCTGTGGACAAGGCGTAGCGGCTCTCGATAAACTCATCGATACCCAACTCGATAAACTCACAGTTTCGAACGAAAAGGTTAGCTTCACTTCGCAGGATTGCATCATCACCTACACCCCCAGTCAGTCGACACCGACTGTCTCTGCGCTCACTTCGTTTGGTCAAAAACAAGTCTGGGGCGCTACGACCGACAATCGTTGCACATGGCGCGTAAGCGTCGCCGAAGGCAAGTATGTCGACGGCAAATTCTGGGCTGAACGCAAGTAATCAACGGCAACGTCGCTTCGATCGCAAAAGCCATGGTGTTTTAGACGCCGTGGCTTTTTTTGTTTCGTCGGTTTTTTATCAGGGCTACCGCATTGACTTTTTACGTTGAAACATCATGGCAGGGGATATAATAAACCCGTCTATTCTCCCTCTCCATTCATGGAAAGGGAGTGGCCGATAGGCCGGGGGTGAGGTCAGGGAGTGGGGCGAGAGGAGAAGCCCGTCTATTCCCCCTCTCCATTCAAGGAGAGGGGGGGCGATAGGCTGGGGGTGAGGTCAGGGAGCCCCCCAACAAAACCGCGAGGAATGACTATGGGAATGCAAGCACAAAGCGGCGCAATGGCCGATATCAACGTGACACCGCTCGTCGACGTCATGCTCGTCATGCTCATCATATTTATGGTGGCGGCGCCCGTCATGGAAAAAGCGCGTTCCCAAAAAGAGCTCGAAGAAAACCGCGACAAACAGCAACGACTCGTCGCTCTCAATTTGCCTGCGCTCGACAATTCCCAAGCCACGGCAAATCAATCACAAACGCTCACATTGAAAATCGACCAAAATTTCGTCGTTTCATTTGAAGGAAAAACGGTTTCGGATTGTTCCAAATATCGAGATGCCATCGACAAACGCCAATGGACGCGATGTTTCGATGAGGTCGAGGGAGCTATTCGAGCCAATGAAGATGCTAAAGAATCTGGTATCATTGTCGATGCAGATCCGAGCATAAAATTCGGATTCGTCGTCGGAATTATGCATCGCATGCACAAAGCCAACATCGAAAAAGTCTCGATGTTCCCCAAGACGACCGCGACGTCATCGTAGCACGATAAAAACGACGGCATTTTAGATGCAATTGTGCTAGACAACGCGCGTTTTGATGGCACGAACGACGATGTTGACCGAAAGGAGCTTTTTCGTGCAGATGATATCGAAAATAAAGGACTTCATCGGGGCAATGGCTTTGGCAGCGGTATGCGCCACCTCGTATGCGCCCGAGGCGACAGCCGAAACGATAACGCTAGAACGCGCCTATGAATTGGCGCACGCCAATAGCCCACAGATCGAAGCCCAAGGCTATGCGCGCGATGCAGCTCAAGCACAAGTCTCAGAAGCAAAATACTATTGGGCACCAAAATTTGCCCTCAAATCGCAATTCGGACCGATGCCCAAATCCAAAGATATTAGAAGCTCGGAAAACGATATATGGGACAATTTCTTCGATTCATGGGGATTTACGACGCGGAACTCGCTCGAATTCTGGTTGCCGCTCTTCACGTCGACAAAGGTGTATCAGACGCATCAGTTGGCAAAGATCGGGCTCGAAGTCGAAGAATTGCGCGTTCAAAATGAAATTCTCAACGTCGAATACGACGTCGCAAGGGCTTATTACGGGTTGCAACTGGCCACTGCCGCCGCCGACGTCGTCGCCGAAGCCGAAAAATACGTCGATCAAGTCGAAACGCAATATCGGAAATTGCTCGAATCGGGGTCGGAATCTGTCAAAGATACCGACCAATACCGCATCGATATCGCCAAAGCAAACGTCTACAGGCTCAAGAATACGATCGACGCAAAGCGCACTTATGCCGAAAAAGCGCTCCGCGTCCATACGCGGCTCGAAGGCCCATTCGAAATCGAAGCGATGGATTTCGACAACGCCAAAGAAGAGCTCCAATCCCAAGACGAAGTCCTCGATTTGGCGCGCGCAAACCGTGGCGATCTCAAATTACTCGACGCAAGCGTCCGAGCCGCCGATAAACAGGCGCATATCGAATGGCTCAATTGGTGGCCCGATCTCGTACTCGTCGGCGAAGTCTACTACAAATTTAGCAATGCCGTCCCAAAACTAGAAGAAAAGAACTTTTATATCAAAGACAGCTATAACGGGCGCGGATTCGGCCTCGGCTTTATGATCAAGTGGGATCTCGATCCCGTGAGACAAGTCTTCAAAGTCCGACAAGCCGATGCAAAAGCCGAAAGAACGCGAGCACAACGAGAACTCGCCATTTCGGGCATCGAACTCGAAGTCACCGAGCAATATCAAAATACAGCGACGGCCCTCGCTAATATCGCCATCACGTATCAGTCGCGAAGATCGGCAAAGCGATTCCTCACCAAAGCTCTGTTCGACTACGAAGCAGGCGACGGCGATGTCGGCGATATGATTTCGGCGCTTACGACGTTTATCGAACAACGATCGATGTATTTGCAGGCGCTACACGATTATCGAATTGCCCTCGTCAAATTGCAAAAAGTCACGGGCGTCGCAACGGCAGATACTCTCCTGAAACAATAATGCTCCAACTCATCTTTAGTATTTTGGCGCTTTTCGTCGGCGTCGCGCTATGCGCATCGATACAAAAGCGCCCTTCGTGGCTCTCGTTTTTCGACGCCTTTGTCGTCGTCTCGATCGTCGGGCTCGTCTTATTCCACATCGTTCCACATTGCCTCGAAGATTCGGGGATCTTGGGCATGGCGACGATTGCCATCGGCTTTGGCATTCCCGCTCTCGTCCACCGACGTTCCCATCGCCACGAACACGATGCCAACTGCTCGGGCGAACACGACAACGAAAAAAAGAGCAAATTTGCACAATACGCCATGATGGCTGCCATCGTCGTCGGCATGTGTGCACATACGATACTCGACGGCATCGGACTCTCAATGAGCGACATGGGCGACGACGTCGGCGCGGCTGGCAATTTGCTCAGCATCAGCGTCTTATTTCATCGATTGCCCGTCGGCGTCTTCCTCAGCCTCATGCTCGTGCCGAGAATCGGCACGCGTAAGACTTGGGCCATCGCGGCGACGATGGCGCTTTCGACGGTCTTGGGCTACGGACTCGGGCACTTTGCCCTCCCCCATCTCGGCATGACGATTCTCAACCTCGTCCAAGGGCTCATCGCCGGCATGTTGCTACACGTCGTCTTTCACAACGTCTCGGTCGGTGGCGCTCGCGAATTCCGCTACGCAAAGGGCATTGGCGCATTATTGGGTATCGCCGCCTTCGCCTTCATGACGTGGATTGTCCCCGTTCATGCCCATCAACACGCCTCACCGCTCGATCTCTGGATCGGGCTATTCTACGATGCCGCCCCCATTTGGGCGCTTTTCGCCGCCATCCTCGCTCTCGGCTATGGGCTCAAACGCCACAAAAACGAAAAGATAGCCCTATTGGGCAATCACATTTGCCAATACCTCGACCCACAACAACGCCCCGTTGCCGCAGGCGGTGCCCCACACATATTCTGCGCAACCGGCTTCGCCGCGATCTTTGCCCTGTTCGATACTTGCTTCGCGGCAACTTGGTGGATTGCAGTCGCAGCGGCAGTCATCCTGTCGTATCTCTTGCTCCCCGTCCGCGTCGAATGCTCGATGTGCGAGCGCATCGGGCACTGCGATACCGAAAAATCTTTTGCCTCCTGGACGATGACCAGCTTCGGCACGCTCGCAGGAATCCTCCTCATCGCCTCGATTATCCCGTTTTTCGTCGCCCCTCTGACCGAGTCCCTTGCACATCTATCGCCGCTGGCTACGAGCGCCATCCTCACGACGTTCTCGATCGTCTATCTCGGATTCCACGGCTATATGGCGATGCGACGTCACGGAACACATACCGATTTCATCGGCTACCACGCGCATATCATCATCATGTTTTCGATATTATGCGTATTCAATTTCGGAGAATTCGGATTTCATCGACTTTTATTCGTCGCCCTCATCGCCGCCTACGGCATCGCATTCCTGAGCTATTCCGAGTCGCCATTGGCCATTCCAAGCGACCAACAACGCCAAGCCAAATCTTCGATCAAGTTCGCCGCCGCACTAACCGTCGCTCTTGCCCTATTCGTCGCCATCGGCCTCCAAACACACGACGAAAACCGTGCGGCGTTTATCGAAGCCATTGCACCCGACGTCGCCTCGGCCATGATTCACCACGAACACGAACTCGATTCACATCACGAACACATTCCCGAACTCGATTCACATCACGAACACATTCCCGAACTCGATTCACATTCCGAACACGGGCTTTCGTCGATATTCCTCCCACACGTCGCATGGGATGTGTTCCACCTAGCCCTATTTGTCGTTTTCATGCTAACAGGGCTATACTGGGTTTTCCGCGTCGGACCGCGCGATTTATTCCGCGCCAAATCAAAACACCATCACCACGATGTCGAGGCATGACTTTTACCATGACGAGAAACAGCACATTATCGATTATCATCACTTCATCTATCATCGGTACATCGCTCTTCGCTGCGACGGCTTGCACCAAAAGAACCGAGCCATCGACACAAGACGCCCTGCAACTCCTCGTCATTTCGCAAATCGATTTCAATCGAAGCCATCAACTCGCTTGTGCCAAAAATGCCGATTGCTCTATGCCACTCGTCTGCACATCGGGATTGTGCCAAATTCCCCCCTCCATCACGAATAAAGTCGACGATGCGACCCCAAAACTCGCTTTTTCTACGGGCGACGACGCACACAGCGTCTACGTCGAAATCGCCTCCGACGACTACAGCCGTCAAAGGGGCATGATGAACAGAAAATCATGCCACCCCGATTGGGGGATGCTATTCATATTCCCCAACGAACTGCGCCGTTCTTTCTGGATGAGCCACACCTATCTACCACTCGACATCGTCTTCATCGATAAAGATGGCACCGTGTCGAATTTCTACAAAAATGCAAAACCCCTCGACGAAAGACCGCGATATACGTCAAATATGCGCGTCCGATACGTCCTGGAACTACCCGCCGGAAGCATCGAACGATTCGGTATCGACAATTCGACGACTTTCGACACAACACAATTTAACCAATATAAAGCCGAATAATGCCCGCGCCATTTAGCTCCCCCATCGCCCCCAGCTCTACCGATGTGGCGATGGGGCTGGAATTCGCCAGCGGGCCATGGGGGCTATCCCCAGCAATCGTGAGGAGCTCGAATCCCTATGCCATTCCAATTCCGCTTCAAACTCTCCGCAAACCCCATCGACCCGCAACAAAACGCCTCGAGCAACCTCTCGATACAGCTCGATCAAGTCGCACCATGCGTCGTCGAACACTTCACGACACAAGCACAACTCGCTCTCGTCGCCAATACACACGCCGTCAATCCGTCGAAGCGAAGCGCAAAGTTTGCCATCGATGAAAATACAACTGCACGACTCGTCGTCGAATTATCTTCGATTAAAAACGAGCTCTATCTCGACAAACTCGATTTATCGTTTTCAAAACCGATTCGACTCCTCAACATCTTCACGACACTCGATCAACTCGCCGCTCTCTACGAAACACCTGCCCCTACACCCTCCTCCGACGACGACGAAAACGACTCCAGCGAGATTTCCGATCTCGGCGCAAAACTCGCCAATAGCGAATTTTTTACAAAAGCTAACGCACTAATCGAATCTAATGCAGAAAAACTACGAGTAGGTGCAAAAAAATACGCCGACCGCGTCTCCGATTCGAGCGCTTGGAAATTCCTCAAAGATGCCGCCGAGCGGAGTGGACTCAGTTCCAGCTTCGAAAAATCGAAAGAATACTCCAAAGAACTCTTCGAACGCGGACGCGAATCGGTCGAAACTGCACTCGATAACGCCCTGCAAAGCGTCGAACTCTCGGCTCTACAAATCTCTCGACATATCAAACGCGATGCCTCGGGTCACGTCGTCCTCGAAGTCGACAAAAACGACGAACTCATCTTCACCATGTCGGGCGAAGTCGCACTCAATTCGAAGATCAAACACGCCTTCTCCGAATACAAAATTCCAAGCCTCCTCGTGCCCACGTTCAGCCCAAATCTGCGCATTCTCATCGATCAATTTTGCCTCGACCGCGATCAAGGCGGAAACCTCTCGCGCACCGTCTTGGGCATGATCGATACGATCGCCGGCACGTGTAACGCCGATCTCATCGCCAACGACTGGCCCATCGCCATTGCGACGCGCCAAGGTTGGCGCGCCGATGCTTTCCTCGACTCCCACGGCCGCGCCCAAGGGCACGCACGATATGCCTTCAAACGCGCCAACGACCATTTCGATGCCGACTTGCGCGCCGATATCGCCTATTGCGACAAATCAGGACACCAACGACACGTCGATTTCGAATTATCTTCAAATATCGACCCCGAAAAACTCATCCTATGCGCCCATGAGCTCAATGCCTCGTGGATGACGACGCCCATCGACGAGGGAAACGACATCGTCGGATCCATCAAACTCAATCCGTGTAGCCACTTCACCACGCCACATATCGGCGTCCACGCCAAACATCCGTGGCTCAAAGACGAAGCGCGCGTTCAAATCGAAGACGTGCACACCGCCTTCTCGGGCAACATCACTTGGGGCATCGACATTGCCAATCACCAAATCTGCATACACGACCTCGATTTGACGACGCACGGCGAACTCAATCTCAAAAAATTCGGTGAATTTGCCCTGCGCGGACACGATATCGACATGCGAGCTGAATCGTGCCATTTCGATGCAACCCTGCGAAAATCCATCAACGCACCCATCGATATCCACGCCTCCATACAAGCCGCTTTCCACGTCCAAACACAAACCGACGCCACGACGATACCCGAGCTCGATCTCGTCACACCCATCGCAACCATAAACGCCGATGGCTTCGCCTATGCCACGTTTTCGTGCCAAATCGACCACTTCTTCGACGACACGATCTGCATCACTTTCGACAACTCGTCGCTCGACCTCGAAATGCACCACCTTTCCTATATCTGGAACCCGCTTTCGATATCGCAAAACGCCTCCTCGAACTTGTCGATCCGCATCCAAAGCGCACAATGCACCGTCGCTGGCCTCTCCGATTGCCATTTCTCGATTCACTACGACGCGCCGCAATCCCCTATCGTCGCCATGGGGTCAAACTCGGCACCACTCCTGCCCGCCGAACTCCTCGATTTCTCCATCGATGCCGATATCTCAAAACACGGCATTCTCACGTTCTCTAACGGCTCCGGATTCTACAACGCCACCTTCTTCAATACCCTACTCCAACCCAACTCCGAACGCGATCACTGGGCAAATATCGTCAAACACGAACCCCTCTTCAAACACATCCTCGACATCGCACGCGTCGTCATCTTCCCCTATATCGACGGCGCCGACGACTTCTGCTCCCACGTCGGCGATTGGATACAGCGATGCATCGACGAAGACATCTTCTCCGTCTCCGACCTCATCCATCCACCCACCCTCGCACATGCCATCTCGCTACTTCTCTTCGACGACGATTCCGCCACTGCCGAAATCTTGCCCTCCATCGAACGCATCATGCACGCCGATGGCATCGACAGATTCAAAATCGAAGAACTCCTCGAACGCGCCTATCCCAACGCAAATCTCGATAACATCGGCCGCATCCTCAAATGGCTACATCACCTTTTCCAAACCGTCCCCTATATCGCCCCCGATCACACGGCATGCCCTCCGCTATGCGACGATCCGCGCTATAGCACCGATATCGAACCGCTCCCCGCGGCAAACGATATCTACGCCCCGACTTGGGCGCCGCAAACCGCCCAACGCATCTTAACCTATGCCGCCGGCCTCAACATCGCCCAAATCGAATGGATCATCGATCATAAATTCGACCAATTCCCGACGGCAAACCACATCGAAAAACTCCGCACGCTCCTCGATATCAAGCGAAAAATCGCCGACCTCGAAGTCCGCGAAGGCACGTTCATCGTCCAAGATTTCAATATCGCCGTCTTCTTGGGTACCCTACTCGACGCCGAAAAACAATACTGCGACAAAATCAACATCGCCTCCGATAGCCCACATATCGCCGACGTCTTCCGCTCATGGCTCGCGCCCATCGATGTCGCCACGCTCCTCACGGCGTGTATCTCGAGCCGATATATCGGCTTCTGCGTACAGGTCAATCAGGCGCGACTCTTCGATTACCTACAGCGACGCGGCCCTCTCTTCGCCCGCGCCGTCTTCTACGAAATCGGACAACGAAATATCCGCGTACTCGCCAACATGCTCATGGGCTGGCTACGACAAGACCAATCCCTCATCAAAACGCCTATCGCTCGCGCTAAAAAACTCTCCGAACTCCTACAAGTCAGCCTCCCCGACGAAGACGACTACGCCCCCTGGAGCAGCACAAAACCCGCCTCCTACGTCGAAGCCATCTTCGACGCCGCACAAAAGATCAACGCGCAAAACGACGCCTATGTCGCCGCAAGGCTCAAACTCGAATCCTATCGAGATCGCACCGATAATTCACACGCCACCACCTCCGCCCAATACGCCGTCGATTCAAACCACGCCCAACAGCTCGCACACGCCATCGCCACATTGCGCAACGCCATCGACGACGCCCAATCCGCCACGCAACGGCTCTGCCCCGAGTCCTCGTCTTTTGGCGATATCTTCGACGCGCTTCCAGCCACGGCCATCGAATCGGCACAATCCGCTTGGAAATCCGCCATCGACGCCGCCAAATCTTTCGCCTCCGATGTCGAAGACCCATGGCAATATCGCGTCTTCAAAGATCTATGGGCTCGCGCCACCGACGCACTGCGCATCGCCTCGGTCTACGACGACCTCAAAAACGACAACGACGAAGTCCGACGATGGTTCTCCTATCGATACGAAGCGACATACCATCGCCCCCTCACATCGATAACAGACCTCACCCGCGCACAAACCTACAGCGCCATCATCGATTTTGTTTACGCTTTCGACGACGACAAAACCGCTCTCCGACGCGATCCCATCGTCTGGTTCATGCCCGCCGCACCCGCCGGTACCGTCGATCTCACGCTCATCACCGCCATGGGCATCGTCACCAACGGCATCGCCGGTCACGAACTCGAAACCGTCTTCAAACGACTCGCTCTCACCCGGCATATTTCGACCATCCGAACCAACACCGGCACCATCAAACCACTCCAATACAACGCCGAACAAATCGATCGCGTCATCGCACAAGTCGACGGCCCATTCGCCATGATCGGCTACAGCCAAGGTTGCCCCAACATGATGAAAGCCGAAGCAAATCTCTACAACGGCACACCAAACCAAAGAAAATTGCTCGACAAACTCGTCTCTCGCAATTTCATTTGCTCCGCCTTCAACGGTTCACCACACGCCACGTGCGGCGTCGTCAAATACAAAAACGCCCTCGTCGAAGGCGAAGCCGTCCTCAAATCCTTCTCCTCTTCGCTCTCGCGCCCCCTCTATCGGCTCATCTTCGCACTCGTCAAACGAATCCTCGACACACCCATCATCAACGCCAGCCTCACGAGCGTCGAATCCATCTCCCCCGAAGGCCTCCTCGAACTCGCTCGCGACGCCCAATTCGCACCCCACGTCCCGAGCATCGAAGCCAGCGGCGCCACGCTCGACGTCCCCGAAGGACTCGTCCTCATGGCCAACCACTTCGAAAAACAAGCACACATCCCAAACGACTCCCAAATCGGCATAGATTGCGCCCACGCCTACCCCGTCTTCAACGAAAACGACACCACGCGACGACTCAAAGCACAAGCCATCTCGCCGCGACTGCTCAACATCCACCACTGGTCTCCCCTCGTCGAAGAAATCAAATTCATCGAATCGAAAAAAGACGTCCAATCATGCGCATACAAAGGACCAAAATCGCTCTTCGTCACGCCCTGGATCGACGCCCTAATTCTATTTGGCATTCTCAAAATTTGTGATTAAACTCCCCTCCGCCCACGGCGCCATAGCAATCGTGCTGCGCAAAATGATCACGACGATCAAGGATTACGATGACCAACCTCACTCCATCTCTCGAAGATTACCTCGAAACGATTTACCTCCTACAGCAAGGCACAAGCGAGGCTCGCGTGCGCGACATCGCCACCGCGCGCGACGTCAAGGCCTCCTCCGTCTCGCCCGCCCTCAAACGTCTCGCCGACATGGGCTACCTCTCATACATTCAACGAGAGTCCATCCGACTCACAGAAACCGGGAAAATCGCCGCTCGACGCATCTACGCACGACACGTCCTACTCTTCCAATTCTTCCACGACATCCTCGGCATGCCCGCCGACAAAGCCCGCGAAGAAGCATGCGGACTCGAACACGCACTCTCCGACGAAGGCATGGACCGTTTCGTACAATTCTTCGAATCCCGCTCACTCGTCCCCGACGCAAACGCCGACTCCTGCCCTAAACAATCGTGCGCCTGCACCTGCTGCCCCATCCACAAAACCATCCCACACACCACACTCGACAAAATCGCCGACGGCCACCCCGTCATCGTCGCGCAAATCCGCGCAAAAGGCGCAAAACGACAAGCCATCCTCGACATGGGCATTCTCCCAAACATCGCCCTCACCCGAACCGCCTCCACCGACAACGGCATCTGCGTCAACCTCAACAACCACACGCTCCACCTCACCCACGAGCAAGTCCACGCCATCGTCGTCATCGCACGCCACGACGCGTAATCCCGCACCACCCACACGAGGCACAACGCCGCCCGCACCACACATTCACAACTCTCCACACATTCACAACTCTTTTTGTCGAACGATTTGGGGCTCCGGCTATTGCCCTCTCGGGCAATACGCCTACGCTGTCGCGCTATTGCCCACAAGGGGCAATACGCGCTCCTAGAGGCTCCGGCTATTGCCCTCTCGGGCAATACGCCTACGCTGTCGCGCTATTGCCCACAAGGGGCAATACGCGCTCCTGGCGCGGCTATGTGCTCACTGCGTTGCGCGCATACGCCGCGCTTTTTTTTGCCCCCCCTTGACTTTTCCATTGCCATGTTTACGACTCGTCGCCGGCGAAGAAAAGTCGGCCGTTTTCCGTTCGCGATTATTGCGCCACTATCGCGCGATATTGCTTGACGAAATCGGCACTTTTCACTAGTTTGTCGCCGGCTTTGCGGCGTGAATTTTTTATTTTTTGCCTGCCGCAAAAGTCGTCTAATAACCTAAAGGAGTTGTGAACGACATGCTTGACAGATCCAAGTACAAAAACACTTATTTCTTCCACAAAGGCGTAAAATTCCCCGAATTTGAAGGCGTCTCCAAAGACGAACTCAAAGAATTGTTGGGTGGCAAAGGCTACGGCCTCTATTTGATGCACTGCGTCCTCGACATCCGTTGCCCGGTCGTCGTCAACGTTCCGACGTTCCATGCAAACGATCTCGAAAACGGCCACATGAAAAAAGCCCTTCAAGACGAAATCATGCAACGCCTCGAAGAAATGGAAAAAGTTTCTGGGAAGACGTTTGGCGACACGAAGAATCCCCTTCTCGTTTCCGCACGTTCTGGCGCCAAATACTCGATGCCAGGCATGATGGACACCATCTTGAACATCGGTCTCACCGACAAAATCGTCGACGCACTCGCCACGGGCGAACAAGCGCGTTTCTGGCTCGATAGCTACCGTCGTTTGCTCCAAATGTACGGCGACGTCGTCGAACAAATCAAAGACGAAAACGGCGAAGATCCGTTCGAAGAAACGCTCACGGAATTCAAAAAAGAAAAAGGCGCAAAGACCGACCTCGACCTTACCGCCGACGACTTGCGCGAACTCATCACCAAGTACAAAGCCATCTACGCCAAGTATGGCCATGAATTCCCGCAAGATCCGAAAAAACAAGTCATGGCTTCCGCCGAAGCCGTCTTCCGTTCCTGGAACAACGAACGCGCCATCTTCACGCGTAAATTGGAAGGCATCCCCGATAGCTTGGGCACCGCCGTCAACATTCAGGAAATGGTCTTTGGTAACCGCACGCCGCGTTCCGCCACGGGCGTTTACTTCACGCGCGACAAAGTCACCGGCATCAAACACGATATCCTCGACGGCACCGTCCTCTTCCAAGCTCAAGGCGAAGACGTCGTCGCCGGTATCCGCAACAGCCTACCCATCGAAGCCCTGCGCGATCACGCCGATCCCGCTTTCCACGCCATCTACGAAGAACTCAAAGCAACGGGCGACAAACTCGAACACAAATGCCGCGACATGCAAGATACCGAGTTCACGATCGAAGAAGTCAACGGCGTGCCGACGCTCTACTTCCTCCAGATCCGCGATGGCAAGCGTTCGGCTAAGGCTGAATCCGTGATCGCCTACAACCTCGTCAAAGAAGGCATCCTCACGAAAGAAGAAGCCATCTGCAAAGTGAACCCCGAACGTTTCGAAGAGCTCCTCTTCCCGCAGATCGAGCCGAAAGACCGCAAGGCCGCCACGATGATCGCCAAGGGTTCCGCTGCTTCCCCGGGCGCTGCCTGTGGTAAAGTCTGCTTCACGCAGGACGAAGCCCTTGCCGCCAAGGCCAACAAAGAAGATGCTATCCTCGTGACCGTCATGACGAGCCAGGAAGATGTCAAGGGCATGAAGGCCAGCCGTGGTATTCTGACCACCACCGGTACGAAGGTTTCCCACGCCGCCATCATGGCGACCGCATGGGGCATTCCTGCCGTCGTCGGTGCTTCCGAAATCACGATCGACAAAGCCGCCGGTACCTTCAGCTGCAACGGCCACACCGTAAAACGTGGTGATTACATCACGATTTCCGGCACGACCGGCGAAGTTTACCTCGGCAAAGTCCCCATGACCGTTCCTTCCAAGCTCGAAGAATCCGCTCAGGCCATTCTCGACTGGTGCCAGGAAATCAAGTCCCTCGACGTCCGCGCCAATGCCGAAGCCGCCGAAACCGAACCCGCCTTCAACAAGGGCGCCCGTGGCGTTGGCTTGTTCCGTACAGAGCACATGTTCCTCGGCGACCGTCTGCCTTACATTCAGAAAGTTCTGTTTGGCAATGACAAAGCCGAAGCCAAGAAAGCCCTCGACGCCATCTACAACTTCTCCAAGGAAGACTTCAAACACAGCATGTCCGTCATGGACGGCTATGGCGTGACCATTCGTCTGCTCGATGCCCCGCTCCACGAGTTCTTCCCGCACAACAGCGGCCTGAAACAGGAAGAGAACCCGATGCTCGGCCACCGCTCGGTTCGTATGGCCATCACCAACCCCGAAATCCCCGAGATGCAGATCAAGGCCATTTTGGACGCCGCCGCCGAACTCATTAAGGAAGGCAAACATCCGAAACCCGAAATCGAAATCCCGCTCGTGATTATCGCCCCCGAAGTCAAGGCCATTCTCGAAATCGCCGTCAAGGTTGCCGCCCAGGTCAAGAAAGAACAGGGCTTCGCAGTGCCTTACGCACTCGGCACGATGGTCGAAACCCCGGCAGCCGCCATCTCCGGCAGCGAAATCGTTCCCGCCCTCCGCGCCAAAGTCGCGGGCTATGACGATGACGTTCACCCCGTCTATGGCTTCGCTTCCTTCGGTACCAACGACCTCACCCAGACGACACTCGCCATTTCCCGTGACGACGCCGACCGCTTCCTGCCGCTCTACGTCGACAAGGAATTCTTCGAGCGTCATCCGTTCATCTCCATCCACCCGGCAGTCGAGAAGATGGTCCGCACCTTCGTCGCTGACGCTCGCGCCATCGATCCGAAGTTCGAAATCTTCATCTGCGGCGAACACGGTGGCGATGTCTACACCATCGGCCGCCTGCACGAAATCGGCCTCACCGGCGTCTCCATGAGCCCCGGCAAGGTCTATCGTTCGATCATCAAGGCCGCTCAGTGCCAGGTCCAGAATCCCCGTAAATCGGTGAAGTAATTGGCCTTAGCGCTGAAAGCCTGATTTAGGCCTTTAGCAAAAGCCCCTGTTTCTGGTATAAGAGACAGGGGCTTTTTTGTGCGCGGGCTATCGGCTGCGCCGATACGCCCTGCGTGGCGGCCTATGCTGCGCATACAGCCGACAGGCCGCCTCGCTATGTGCAAGCACATACGCGACGGCGGGTATAAGCTGGGTGATAAAGGAGATGACGCGATGACAATTCCAAAATTTCCAAATTTCTTAGGTGTTGTGCTTCAATCATTGAAAGATGGAAAAGAGCATGCCATACAAAAAGGGAATAACAGCATAAAAGATTACGTTATTAAGGAATTTTCTTTAACAGATAGTGATTTAAAAGAATTAGTACCAAGCGGCCAACAGGCTATTTACTACAATCGCATATCTTGGTCTATTACATACTTGAGAAAAGCAGGGTTGATTGAAAATGTATCTCGTGGTGTGCTGAAAATAACAGATTTGGGCGTTTCTGAATTAAGAAATATTGATCAAATTAATATCGATTATCTCAGGAAATTTTCTAGTTTTCGAACATTCACAAATAGGGATGAGGCCATTGAGGGACACTCCCAGATTGTTTCTGATGAGAATGAGTGTATGGATTCTCCAGAAATGAATCTT
>SFJG01000052.1 GCA_004555955.1 Bacteroidales bacterium
AAGTTCGAGATTCCAAAGGACTTTGAGGCACGCAAGTATTATAAAGATGTGGTAGGCATATATGTGAACGAAGACCTCCCTGTCGTCAATCTAAAGATAAGGGTGTATGGTGTACAGATGGAATACATGAGAATGTTACCACTCCATAAGTCACAAAGCGAAGTCAAGTCACGCTATGGAGAGTTTGCTGAGTTCACTTACAGAGTGTGCCTGACTCCGGAGTTAAAGTCAAAGATACTTGCAATGGGACCGAACGTCGAGGTGTTGGAACCATTGGAATATCGTGAAGAGATAAAGAAGGAAATAAGTTTAACATTAAATAGATATTGAGAATTATGGCAGAAATGGCAATAGGTTACGGTAGTGAATATCAGTTGTTACGTTATCTAGGACATCATAGAAGGTTCTTGTTTCAGAAGATAAAAGATGTAATACACACTCAAGAAGAAATAGAGTGGATTGATTATCCAGTTGATGAAAAACGGTTATCTATGGATGGAGAATTGAAGGGCGTAGAGTGTTTTAAAGTACTTCCATGTTATAAATCTATATGCGAGGCATGGAAAATGTTTTGGCCCCAAAGAGGAAACTCTCATAATTGGGATGGCATCTTCAAGGTAGGCAATACATGGTATTTCGTAGAAGCAAAGGCTCGTCTTTATGAAGCGTTCCAGTATTGCGAAGCAAAAGATACTGATAGCCTAAAAAAAAATAACAAACGCCTTTGAAATGACATGCGGCAATAAAGATCTTGCTAAGAAATGGATCGAGTCAAACAGTTATCAACTTGCAAATAGAATGGCATTTTTGCATTTTTGCAAAGAGAATGGGATTGATGCAAAACTTTGTTATATAAGTTTTCTCAATGGATTTAAAAAGACGCCAAGGCTTAATGTGGGAAATGCAAGTGATTGGGAGAAGATTTGGAACGAGGAATACCATAATTTGCAATTGACAGAAGAACAAAAGAAGAAAATATTCCATGTTTATATAGACTGTAGTAAAGGATAAAATCATCTTCTTCTGCGCTGTTTTTGCCGAACAAACGCCGTTTTTGCCGAATTTCGACTTTCTCATTCGTATATTATTATAGAGACACATAAATTCTATAATACAATGAATAAGAAAATTACAAACCGCGTTAGTCAGTCTGTGGATTCATATTTGGTAGGAAGTAAATAAGCATACGTCCCCATCAGCTTTTTGCAAAAGAATTACCCGACCGACTACGTGTGTTTTCTGCTTAGGCTATCTATCAGTTGTCTGATATACCTATATCTTTTGGTTTATTTCAAATTGTTCCAAAATTCAGCCGGTGTTGTCACTTTTTTTGTAATAATAAGATAATTGATTTTGTTTAATAACCCAAGAATATGCAACTTCCAAACCAATAAAAATAGCAAACCCGTGTAACTCGTTGGGTTGCACGGATTTGCTATTCGATAATTATTGTTACACTTACTTCACTTCTTCGTAGTCGGCGTCTTGGACGTTGTTGCCGTTGTTGTTCGGTTGTGCTCCGCCTTGGTCGGTAAAGCCTTGACCGGGTTGTCCACCGGGTTGTGCTCCGCCTTGCTGTGCGTTGTAGATGTCTTGTGCGGCTACTTGCATGGCAGCTTGGAGTTTGTCGATAGCGGGGTCGATTGCGTCAACGTTTTGTGCCTTATGGGCTTCTTTAAGCTCGTTGAGGGCTGCATCGATGGGTGCGCGCTTGTCGGCTGCAAACTTGTCGCCGAGTTCTTTTAATTGTTTCTCGGTTTGGAAGATTACGGCGTCGGCTTTGTTGATTTTGTCGATGCGCTCTTTTTCGGCTGCGTCGGCTGCTGCGTTGGCTGCCGCTTCGTCTTTCATACGCTTGATTTCGGCGTCGGTCAAGCCGCTTGATGCTTCGATGCGGATGCTTTGCTCTTTGCCGGTTGCTTTGTCTTTAGCCGACACGTTGAGGATTCCGTTTGCGTCGATTTCGAATGTTACTTCAATCTGCGGAATTCCTCGCGGAGCGGGAGCGATTCCGTCGAGGTGGAAGCGTCCGAGCGATTTGTCGTCGCGAGCCATCGGGCGTTCGCCTTGGAGCACGTTGATTTCTACTGAAGGCTGGTTGTCTTGAGCCGTTGAGAATGTCTCGCTCTTGCGGGTCGGGATTGTTGTGTTGGCTTCGATGAGTTTTGTCATCACGCCGCCGAGGGTTTCGATGCCGACCGAAAGGGGCACTACGTCGAGGAGCACTACGTCTTTGACGTCGCCGCTGAGCACGCCGCCTTGGATTGCTGCACCTACGGCTACTACTTCGTCAGGGTTAACGCCTTTCGACGGGGCTTTGCCGAAGAATTTCTCAACGATTTGTTGTACGGCGGGTATACGAGTTGAACCGCCGACGAGGATTACTTCGTCGATGTCGGAAGCCGACATGCCTGCATCGCTGAGTGCTTGACGGCAGGGGGCGATGGTTGCTTGGATGAGGTCGTCGCAAAGTTGTTCGAATTTTGCGCGTGTAAGGGTCTTAACCAAGTGTTTTGGCACGCCGTTGACCGGCATGATGTACGGCAAGTTGATTTCGGACGATGTCGAGCTCGAAAGTTCGATTTTTGCTTTTTCGGCAGCTTCTTTAAGACGTTGAAGGGCCATCGGGTCTTGGCGCAAGTCTACGCCTTCGTCTTTCATAAACTCATCAGCAAGCCAGTCGATAATCTTGTGGTCGAAGTCGTCGCCGCCGAGGTGGGTATCGCCGTTGGTCGATTTTACTTCGAACACGCCGTCGCCAAGTTCAAGGATTGAGATATCGAATGTACCGCCACCGAGGTCGAACACTGCGATTTTTTTATCGCTGTCGCTCTTGTCGAGTCCGTATGCCAAAGCTGCTGCGGTAGGCTCGTTGACGATACGACGTACGTTGAGACCTGCGATTTCGCCGGCTTCTTTGGTTGCTTGACGTTGTGAGTCGTTGAAGTATGCCGGTACGGTGATTACGGCTTCGGTTACTGTTTGTCCGAGGTAGTCTTCGGCGGTTTTCTTCATCTTTTGAAGAATCATTGCCGAGATTTCTTGCGGAGTGTACTCGCGGCCGTCGATGTCGACGCGCGGAGTGTTGTTGTCGCCGCGAACTACTTTATAAGGAACGCGAGTGATTTCTTTGCCGACGCGGTCGTAGGTTTCGCCCATAAAACGCTTGATGGAGAACACTGTACGTGTCGGGTTGGTGATTGCTTGACGTTTTGCCGGGTCACCGATTTTGCGTTCGCCGCCGTCGACGAATGCTACGATTGAAGGCGTTGTGTTACGACCTTCGCTGTTAGGAATTACAACCGGGTCTTTGCCCTCGAGAACTGCTACACATGAGTTCGTTGTACCTAAGTCTATACCAATAATTTTACCCATAATATTTAGTTTTTTTTGTTATTCATATCAAGGTCCGCAACTTGCGGACGCTCATTAAATAGCAAATCGCGTGCCAAAAAGTTGTAATCGTGCGATTTGTGACAATGAGTATGCCAATCGTCTGCCGAAATGTCATACATCTAAATTTTCCGGAACGTTTTATTTTGTGCTTTCGGAGATTTTTGAGAAAATCAGCGATTTATTTGCGTGGATGTAATTTATTAATTACCTTTGGGGTATGAAAGTAAGAGAGGTTGTAGTCTACAAACATTATTTCGAGGATTTCTTCAAGGAACAGAATCGAAAGGTGCAAGACAAGATTATCAAAGTGCTTGACATTCTTGAACAGGTTGAGCGTGTGCCTTCAACCTATTTGAGATACATTGAGGGTACGAACGGTTTGTTTGAAGTTCGTGTTCAATCGGGTAATAACATCTTCCGAATATTTTGCTGTTTTGACGGTAATAAATTGGTGGTTCTATTCAGCGGATTTCAAAAGAAAACACAGAAAACCCCACCCGGAGAGATTGCGCGAGCAGAAAGAATAATGACTGAATACTATAACGAAAAAAACAAGAACAATGGATAATACGCAGACGTTAGACCAACTGAAGGATAAATACTACGGCAAGGTTGGAACTCCCGAACGCAATCGTTTGGAAAACGAACTGGAAGTCCTCCGTATAGGTTATAAAATCCGAACTGCTCGCGAAAGCCAAAATCTTACTCAAGAGCAGTTGGCGGAACGTGTGGATAAAAAGCGGCCGTTTATTTCAAAAATTGAAAATGACGGAGAAAACATCACTCTTCGCACGCTCTACGACATCGTAGAACGCGGACTCGGCGGCCGCCTGAAAATCACCTTCGAGTTTTAGTGCGATTTAAGATTATATACTGTCGCTATTTTCGACAGTCGTTTTTTCTGATGATAGCGGAGGCTGTTCTAAATTTTCCGGAGCGTCAATACATAAGGCAGTCGAAGTGCGACAGTATTCGCCGCAAGTTGTATTGTCGACTTGAGAAATCGCCGGTCGCTACCGCAGGTGTGCGATTGGCTTTTTTATTTTTATAGAGGATACTATTGATAACGATATGAAAAACGAAAGTCTTGTTTCTATTTCCGACTTTACGAAGGAGGAAATGCTTGAGTTGCTCGACGACATGCGTTACTTTGAGGCAAATCCGAATCGGAATTTGCTGCAAGGTAAGGTGGCCGCAACGCTCTTTTTCGAGCCGTCGACGCGTACGCGTTTGAGTTTCGAGACGGCAGTGAACCGCCTCGGCGGTAAAGTTATCGGCTTCTCCGACGCGGCTACTACGAGTTCGTCGAAGGGCGAAACTCTGAAAGATACGATAATGATGGTCAACAACTATGTCGACCTTATCATTATGCGCCATCATCTTGAGGGAGCGGCGCGCTATGCCTCGGAGGTGTCGCGTGTGCCTATTATTAATGCCGGCGACGGCGCTAATCAGCACCCGAGTCAGACGATGCTCGACCTCTATTCGATTTATAAAACTCAGGGACGCCTCGACAATCTTACCATAACGATGGTCGGCGACCTGAAGTATGGACGCACCGTGCATTCGCTCATTATGGCGATGCACTACTTCAATCCGACGTTCAATTTCGTGGCTGCCGACGAGTTGCAGATGCCCGAGCAATATAAGGAGTTTTGCCGCGAGCACGGCATCAGCTTTAATGAAACAGCCGACTTCTCAGCCGACGTAATCAATCGCAGCGACATTATCTATATGACTCGCGTGCAGCGTGAGCGTTTCACCGACCTTATGGAGTATGAAAAGGTGAAAAACCTCTACAACCTCCACAATTCGATGCTCGACGGCAGTAAGGACAATCTGCGTATACTTCATCCGCTTCCGCGCGTCAACGAGATTTCGACCGACGTCGACGACAACCCCAAGGCTTACTATTTCCAACAAGCGCAAAACGGACTCTATGCCCGTCAGGCTATTATCTGTAAAGTGCTTGGCATAAAACTTAATAAGGAGGAATGATATGGAAAACGATAAGAAAGAATTGGCAGTGGCGGCACTGCGTGACGGCACGGTAATCGACCATATCCCGGCGCAGTCGCTCTTCAAAGTGGTTCGCCTTCTCGACGTCGAGAACCTTACGAGTAGCGTGACCATCGGCTATAACCTCGATAGTAAACTGATTGGCAAGAAGGGAATTTTGAAAGTTGCCGACGTGTTTTTCCCGATTGAAACGCTCAATCGGTTGGCTATCATTGTTCCCAACGTGAATATCAACGAAATCCGCGACTACAAGGTTGTTCGCAAGTTTAAAGTGACTTTGCCCGATGAGGTTGTGGGTATCGTAAGATGTAATAATCCCAAGTGTATCACCAACAACGAGCCTATGAAGACGCGTTTCCACGTTGTCGACTCGCAAAACGGCACGCTCTGCTGCCACTACTGCGAGCGGCTTGTTACAAAAGACGAAATCGTATTGAAATGAAAGAAGTTTGGAAACCCGGCACGATGATTTATCCTCTGCCTGCCGCGCTGATAGGCTGTGGCTCGTCGGAGGACGACTATAATTTGTTGACCGTTTCCTGGTTGGGCACGATTTGCACGAATCCGGCAATGTGTTACATCTCGGTGCGTCCCGAGCGCCATAGTTACGACATCATTCGTCGCAATATGGAGTTTACCATCAACCTTACCACCGAAGCCCTCGCCGAGGCTACCGACTGGTGCGGCGTTCGTTCGGGCAAAGACTATAACAAGTTTTCCGAAATGGGGCTTACGCCGGTCAAAGGCTCGATGGTGTCGGCGCCGATTGTTGCCGAATCGCCACTGAGCATCGAATGTCGCGTCAAGGAGATTGTCAAGTTGGGTACGCACGACATGTTTATCGCCGACGTGCTTTGCACCGATGCCGAGAAGTCGCTCATCGACCCCGAAACCGGCGCTTTCGACCTCGGCGCTGCCGGACTGATTGCTTACAGCCACGGCACTTATTATAAATTAGGTGAACCAATCGGTAAATTCGGTTGGTCTGTTAAGAAAAAGAAATAAACTATAGATATTATGGAAAGAGACAACGCAATTTTTGACATCATCGAGCGCGAACATCAGCGCCAAAAGAAAGGAATTGAATTAATTGCTTCCGAAAACTTTGTCAGCGACCAAGTAATGGCGGCTATGGGGTCGTGCTTGACCAACAAGTATGCCGAAGGCTATCCCGGTCACCGCTACTATGGCGGCTGCCAGGTTGTCGACGAGGCTGAAATGCTCGCCATTGAGCGCATCAAGAAGCTCTTTGGCGCCGAGTATGCCAACGTGCAACCTCACTCGGGTGCGCAAGCCAATATGGCAGTATTTATGACTTGCCTCAAGCCCGGCGACAAGTTCCTCGGACTCAACCTCAGCCACGGCGGTCACCTTTCACACGGTTCTCCCGTCAACTTTTCCGGCTTGATGTTCCAGGCTTTCGAGTATGGAGTTAAGGAAGACACCGGCTATGTCGACTACGACCAAATGGAGGAAGTGGCTCTGCGCGAGCGTCCGCGTCTGATTATCGGTGGTGCAAGTGCTTACAGCCGCGAATGGGACTACGCTCGCATGCGTGCCATTGCCGACGAAGTGGGTGCTCTGCTTATGATTGATATGGCTCACCCCGCAGGTCTTATCGCTGCCGGTTTGCTCGACAATCCGTTGAAGTATGCCCATATCGTCACTTCGACAACCCATAAAACTCTCCGCGGTCCGCGTGGCGGTCTTATCCTTCTCGGCAAAGACTTCGAAAATCCGTGGGGCAAAACTACGCCCAAGGGTGCTGTCAAGATGATGTCGCAACTCATCGATTCTGCAGTGTTCCCCGGCGTTCAAGGCGGCCCGCTCGAACACGTCATTGCCGCAAAGGCTGTGGCTTTCGGCGAAGCTCTTACGCAATCTTACAAGGATTACGCTCTGCAAGTGAAGAAAAATGCTGTCGCTATGGCTGATGCTCTCATCGCTAAAGGTTACAAGATTGTCAGCGGCGGTACCGACAACCACTGCGTGCTCGTCGACCTTCGAACTCGCTTCCCCGAACTCACCGGTAAGGTGGCTGAACGCGTTCTCGTTGAGGCTGATATTACGGCAAATAAGAATATGGTGCCGTTCGACAGTCGCTCGCCGTTCCAGACTTCGGGAATCCGCCTCGGTACGCCTGCCATCACGACGCGCGGCGCTAAAGCGGATTTGATGGGCGAAATCGTCGAAATGATTGATACCGTTCTCAGTAATCCGGAAAGCGAAGCTACTATCAAAGCCGTTCGCGAAAAGGTTAACGCTACAATGGCTGACTATCCGATGTTCGCTTACTAAGCGCAATTTCATCGCTATAACGCTGCACCTCGACGCTCGTTCGAGGTGCAGCGTTTTTTTTGATTTATGGCGTTGGAAAGCGCAAAAAATGCCGATTTATGGCGTTAGAAAGTGCAAAAAGTTCCGATTTATGGCGTTGGAAAGTGCAAAAAATGCCGATTTATGGCGTTAGAAAGAGCAAAAAGTCCCGATTTATGGCGTTAGAAAACATCAAATCGGTAGTTAAGTGGCTCTTGTCGGCTGCTTTGGAGTGAGTGGGGTGGTTATTATAGTGTGTAGTAGTGTAAAATGTTGTTATACTTCGTTAATTCGGTTGTTCAATTATATACAACCAATAAAATATCTTTTTAAATTTGAGGCACGAAAGGATTACGTTGTAACCCTATTGAACAAACCTATTTATAAATCTAACAATCAAAATCGTATGAAGAAATTTTTTATTTCTGTAATGCTTCTTGGTAGTAGTGCTGCGGCATTCAGCCAATTGCTCGATGTGGCATCGGTTGAGAAGGTGGCGCTTCCTACGGGTGTTGTTGTTGATAAGGCAATTGTCAGTCCGCAAGGCGACTATTTGCTTGTATCGGACAACGTCCAAGGAGGTCTTCAGACTTACGACCTGGCAACAGGCGAACTTCGCACAGTAACTAAAGCCAACGGTTCGAGTTACGACCCGCGCATCAGTGCCGACGGTAAGACAATTGTCTATCGCGAGGCACAAGTTGGTAACGACCGTTTGCGTCGCATCAGCCTTAAATCGGTTAACATGACAACCGGTGAAACACAAACTATCGTGTCGCCGACACGCAATCTTCAAGGTTTGGCAGTTGATGCTGCCGGCGTTGTGGCAATCGATGGCGGCAAGATGCGTCGAAGCTCCGGTGCTTCGAAAGCCACTCCTGTAGCATCTATCGACAAAGGTCAGTTGATGATTACTGTCAATGGCTCAACCAAAATGTTGTCGCCCAACGGAACAACCGGTCAGAGCTATTTGTGGCCTTCGGTATCTCCCGACGGCACACGCGTGCTCTACTATTTGGCAACAGTTGGTGCTTACACATGCAAAATCGACGGTAGCGACGTGAAATTTGTCGGCAAATATCGTGCGGCTCGTTGGTATGACAACAACACCGTTGTCGGTATGAAAGACTACTACGATGAAACCGATTGCGTGACATCGTCGAAAATCTATGCCGTATCGTTTGACGGCAGCGAGAGCCAATTGCTCACAGCAGACGACGTTCTTGCTATGTATCCTTCGGTTAATGCCGATGGTAGCAAAATTGCTTTCTCTACTCCGGCAGGCGAAGCATATATTATTAATGTAAATGTGAGGTAGGTTATGAAGCGTCTGTTTACAGCCGTCGCACTCGTTGCTATGGTAGCAGCGTCGGCAATGGCAGGCAAAACTGCTCAAGAGGTGCGCATATACCTAAACCCCGGACACGGTAGTTGGGGTCCTAACAACCGTCCGTGTAACACCATAGGTCGGCCCGCTTACACAAGTGCCGCCCCCGATACAACAGGTTTCTATGAGTCGAACACCAACCTTCGGAAGGTGCTTTCAACGCTCGATTGCTTGGTTGAAGCCGGTGTGCCGTTCGACCGCACGTTGAATCAAACCAACGAAAATCCCGCACGCGTCGGCGCTGCGCTCGACCTTAGTCAGCACATCGTGATGTCGCACGTCAAGTGTGGTCCTTATCCTTATACCGGAAAAGCCGACGATGAAGCCAATGCTTACAACCGTCCGCTGTCGGAAATCGCCGAAGAAGTTGAGGCTAACAATTTCGACATCTTCATCTCCGTACACTCCAACGCCGCTTCGGAAGGTGCAACTACCAACTTTCCGTTATTCCTCTATCGCGGTACCGATGATGCGGCATCAGCAGCGGGCAGCAAAGAGATTGCCGCTCACATTTGGCCGTATCCCTACAGCAACGCTCATATGAACTGGACTCACTATTCGACGAGCACCAACATTCGCGGCGACGTCTCGTTCTACGGGTCAAGTACCGACTTCGACAATAACGGTACGACCTATACCGGCTATCTCGGTGTGTTGAAACACGGTGTGCCCGGATTCCTCGTTGAAGGCTATTTCCACACCTACCAACCGGCACGTCAACGCGCCATGAACTTCGACGTTGACCGCCACGAGGGTCGTCTTTACGCTCGCGGTCTTGTCGACTATATGGGCTGGAAAGCGCAAACAACCGGCGAAATCTATGGTATCGTTCGCGATTTGCACGAGAAGTTTACCGATGCTCTTTATTCGCCGATTGTTCGTACCAACGACGTCTACAAGCCTCTCAACGGTGTGGTTGTTGACCTCTACAAAGGTGAAACAAAGGTAGCTTCTTACACTACCGACAACGAATACAACGGTGCGTTCTTGTTCACAGGTCTCGAACCGGGTACTTACTCTCTGCAATATTCTGCCGACGGCTACAAGCCTGCTACAGAAGAATATACCGCTACTTTCGAAGTTAAAGCCAACGAAACGGTCTATCCCGCGGCTTTCCTCGAATCCGAATCCTATGTGCCCGACGAAGTCGTTTACGTCAACTATCCTGACGAAATCGAAGGCAATCCGCTCTTCGGACTTGCTTCAGAGTACAACACTGCAGCTTCGGAAGCAAATACGGCGTTGAGCGAACAATTGACCGGCAAAACAATCCGTCGTCAAATCGTCCGCAACGGTGTGCTCTACGTGCTTGCACTTGACGAAGCAAAAGAGCCTTACATCTACACTCTCGACATCGCAACCGGTACAACCGGCACAATCAGTACCGAAGGCGCTGTGCTCGGCGAAAACCGTTCGCTCAAGATTAGCGACATTGCATTTACCGCCGACAACGTGCTCGTGGCTTGCTCTTATGGCAAAAACCAATACTCGGATGGCGTTGCCAATGGTGACGGTGAAGTTCGCGGTTCGGTTAACGTCTACAAGTGGGAAAACTCTGCCGAAGGCGTTCCGACAGGCGCTCCGGCTCTCTGGTTCGCAAGTCAACACTCCGGCAACTTTAACCGCGGTTATGCGGGCAATGCAATAGCATTCAACGGCGACAGCCAAAACGGTGCATTGATGATGACGGTAGAAACCGCTGGAGCGGCGAAGTCGTTGCGCTTTAGCGAGTTTGCTATCGCCGACGGCGCATTGGCAAGCGTAACATATATGAACAAAGACATCTCGGCTAATTCCAACTGGACTGCTCCGAAACTCGGCGCCGACTATGCACTTATCGTTTCGCCGCGCGACAAAGAGCAATACATCATCGACGGTTCGAACACCAACCCGACAGAATGGCACATCGCCGGTCAGGGTGTCGATGCTCCGCTCGTTGGTCGCATTTCCGACGAACTTCTGAACGCTGCCGCTAACGGCGCTTCTTGCTTCAAGTATGCAGGTCGCAGCCTTATGGTTGCTCCGATTGTTGCCGATGGTAAGGCTTCGGGTGTCAAACTCTTCGACATCACTGATGGTCTCGATGCCGCTAAGGTTATTGCTACCAATAGCACTATCGAACCGATTGATGCTGCTGTGGTTTCGGCTGCCGGTCGTGCTGTCTACACAAGGAATAGCGAAGACGCTATCACCGCTGCAAATATCGAGCTCTATCTCGTCAACGACGGTAGTGTTACGACATTTAAAACTGCAGGCGTTGAGCAACCCGTATTCAAGGGCGAATACGCTTACGGCCTTCAAACTCAGGACAACGGCTCTACTACAACCCTCTCGTTCAACCTTTCCGGCAACGCATCCAACGTTCAGGTTGTTATTACCGATGCCGACAATGCTGAGACGGTTATCGACCTCGGCGCACTCGAAGCAGGTGCTCATTCTACGGATGTCGAGAATGCGGGACTCAGCAATGGTATCCTCAACTGGAAGGTTGTTGTCGAAGCAGCACCTATCCCGGGTGTCGGCAAGATTGCTTCCGTGCCGTTTGGACGCACTCGTGGCGTTACTGTCGATAAGAGTGGCTCAAGCCAGTATCAAGGTAGCATCTATGTCGGTGTTGTGACAGGTGACGCAAATCATGCTTGCGGCGTTTATCGTCTGGACAAAGATTACAACATCACATCCGAGACTATCGGTGCCGACGAATTCGTTGCATCAAGTTCAGCTTCTCCGTTCCGTCTCGACGTGCTTCCCGATGGTACTGTTTTGGCATGCGACTGGAGCGACGCTCACTCGGGTATCTTCACTATCAATCCTAACGATTTGTCGGTATCGCAAATGTTTGCCGGCGAACGTCAAAGCGATGGCGGATTCCTTTACAATGGTGCAATTATCGGCGGTAGTACAACTTGTGCAACTGTTGTCGGCAAGGGCGAAAATACCCAACTCTACGTGTTCAACGAAGACCTCAAGAACGTGATTTCGCGTTACGACCTCGGCACGGCTACAAGCATCGATTTTGCTCCGAATGCAACCTTCTCTACAGCGTCGGCTAAGATGATTAACACCAATGTCGACATCGCAGTTACCGATAATGGTTTCTGGGCAGCCCAAAGCCGAACAGCAGGCCAAAACAATACCGGCGTTCCGTCGTTCATATACTGCGACCTCGAAGGTAATATTATTCTCAACGGCGGCACACTTTCCGACATTGTTCCGTCGACGCGCTCGGGCGTTGTTGTCAACCGCGACAACAGTATCCTTGTGCTCTCAGGTTATACCGGCGATATTATGGTGTTCGACATCACTTGGGACGGCAACACGCCGACGCTCACGCCGAAGTATACTTTCTCGACCGGTGGTACAATGCCAGAACAAATCGAGTTCGACTTGGCGGAAAACCTTCTCGTTGCCAATAGCAAAAGCCTCGATGTGTTCGCACTTCCCGGCGTGACCAAGCAAGGTGTTACCGAAGGTCCTTCGTTTACCGCTCACAATGCAAGCGTCGTTTCGGCTGTCGACGGTAAGAAAGTTTCCGTATACCCGAATCCTGCTGTTGACGTTTTGAACGTGAAGTCGAATGCGGAAATCACCAACGTGGCTGTCTTTGCGGCATCCGGTGCTGTTGTAAATGCTAACGCTTCGATTGCGGGCAACGCTGCTACTTTGAACGTATCCGGACTTGCTTCGGGTATCTATTTCGTGAAGATTAACGGCAACCAAGTTGTTCGCTTCATCAAGAAATAAACCTCATCTCCTTTAGAGATACTTACAAGCCGAGTGCGTCAAAACGATGCGCTCGGCTTTTTTATGTCCCGAAATTTCGAATTTGTCGTGGTTGAAGAGTAGGGGGCGCGTTGGATTGTTGAGCGCTTACCGCCTACGCGAGTTTCCCGGTAGTTATTTCTTGCTTGAGAAAAGAGTATACATACAGAGAGCTTTGAAAATATAGTCCGGTGTCAGGATTCGTCAATTTTTGGTACGTTTCAGAATTATATAGCGTATCGAGACTCTCCAATATGCTCATATTGAAGTCTTTTGACAGCATTTCCGCCAAATCGACAGCCAAAGCTTCTGTTAAATATTGAATATCGCCCGTTGTCATAGCTTCTTTAGGTATTTTATTGAATCGTTAGTTCCGAAGAAATACTGATACGTAATTCCTTTCATATATTTCAATCGATTCAAAAATTCTTTTTTGTCTATGCTGCCGTCTTTGAGTTTTCGAATCTGTAGTCCTACCTTGTCGTTTGCTATTGGACCATAAATAATGTCGAATTTTTCAACCGGTTTGCCTTCCCGATTTGCAAAAACAAAGTCAGCCCATTCTTCAGAGTAGCCATCAAAAACTTTAATTCTTAAGGCGCCTGTCTTCATAACCGACTCGTCGAACTCAAATTTTGAAACAATCGCAGTCCCTCCAAGCAGCAATGATTTAAAGCGAGCCATTTCATTTGCTTGGTTCTCATCCTCTGACAAATAAAACCCTTGCCCAAAATCCTTGTTAGGCTTTGACTTGCTGAGGTCTATTTGCTCTATTGTGATATTTGAACCGTGATATAGAATCATAACAAACCTCCTGTTTTTCGGCAAAATAATGCTACGCTTTCGACTGCTTCTTGAAAATCGAGAGTATGGATGATGCCATAATTATCCTCGATAAAAGTGACTCCTTGATGATTACGTATATAATTAAACGCTTGCTTGTCGGATAAGTTGAACTTCTTGGCAAATTCATTTACCAAGGCAATTATATACTCCATTATGTCGCGCGTGTTATATTTCATTTAAATAAAGAACTGAAACAGTTACCTATACGACAACAAAATAAATAAATTTTTGTCGCAAATACAAGAAATCGCTTTTATTTTATTTCTCTTCTTGCGGATGGGGCACGGCTCGGGGCGGGTGCGTTGGTGCGGATGCGTTGGTGCGGATGCTGAATCGGGCCTGTTATTGTAAGTAAAATATCGTTACAATTAGTTAATTATGGGGCTGAAATATTCCCAACTAACGAAACATTTTTTAAATTTGAGACTTATTAGAATCTATTGATAAAACCTTAACATAAATCTACTAATCATTATGAGAAAGTTGTATATGGCAATATTGCTGGTAGCCATGACCGTTGGCTCGGCAATGGCAGGAAAAACTGCCCAAGAAGTGCGCATATATCTTAACCCGGGTCACGGCAGTTGGGGCCCTAACAACCGTCCGCTCAACACAATCGGACGTGCCGCTTACTCGAGTGCAAATCCCGACACGACGGGATTCTTTGAGTCGAACACCAATATACCTAAGCTACTCTCAATGCTCGACTGCTTTGTCGATGCCGGAGTGCCGTTCGACCGCACACTCAATCAAACAAACTCCAACCCGGCGCGCGTCGGTGCTGCGCTCGACCTTCGTCAGCACATCGTGATGTCGCACGTCAAGGTTGGTCCTTATCCTTATACTGGAGATGCCGACGATGACGACAACGCATACAACCGACCGCTGTCGGAAATCCGCGAAGAAGTTGAGGCTAACAATTTCGACATCTTCGTTTCCGTGCACTCCAATGCTGCTGCGGAAGGTTCCGCAACCAACTATCCGCTTTATCTTTATCGCGGAACCGACAGCAGTGATTATGCGTCGGGCAGCAAGGCTATGTGTCAGCATCTTTGGCCGTACTGCTATGCCAACAAGCACATGAATTGGACATCGGCGAGCACCTTCATTCGCGGCGACGTCTCGTTCTACGACTATAGTTGGACAACCACTAACAATGGTAAATCGTATACCGGCTATCTCGGTGTGTTGCTTCACGGCGTGCCCGGATTCCTCGTTGAAGGCTATTTCCACACCTATCAACCTGCACGTCAACGTGCAATGAACTTCGACGTAGACCGCTACGAAGGTCGCTTGTATGCTCGTGGCATCATCGACTATATGGGATGGAAAAAAGAGACTACCGGCGTGATATATGGCATCGTCCGCGACAAGCACGAAACATTTGTCAACTCTCTATATACGCCTATCGGTGGCACTAACGATATCTACAAGCCGCTCAACGGCGTGGTTGTTGACCTCTACAAAGGTGAAACAAAGGTTGCTTCTTACACCACCGACAACGAATACAACGGTGCGTTTGTGTTCACCGGACTTGAGCCGGGTACTTACTCGCTCCGCTATACTGCTGCCGGATATAAATCCGCCGATGCGGAATATACCTCATCGTTTACCGTTACGGCTAACGAAACCGTCTATCCCACGGCATTCCTCGAATCGGAATCTTACATCCCTGAAGAAACGTATGTGAATTATCCTGACGAAATTGCCGGAAACGACAATTTTAGCCTACAAAGTTCGTATGCGATGAATTCAACAGGCGAATTTAACGGACTCTCTTCGTCGCTCTCCGGTAAAACAATCCGTCGTCAAATCGTTCGCAACGGCGTGGCTTATGTGCTTGCCCTTGATTCGTCGAACGAGCCTTATATCTACACGCTCAACACGGCAAACGGCACAACAGGGCAAATCAGCACATCCGGAACATCGGTTGGCGAAAACCGTTCGCTCAAGATTAGCGACATTGCATTTACCGCCGACAACGTGCTCGTGGCTTGCTCTTATGGCAAGAACCAATTCTCCGGTGATCAGGTCGTTTCAGGCGAGGTTCGCGGTACGATGAACGTCTATAAATGGGCGAAAGGCAGCGACGGAATCCCGACAGGAGCTCCCTCAATATGGTTTACTTCACAACATTCAGGCAACTATTATCAAGCATACGGGAGCCGTACGATTGCTTACAACGGCAATAGTAAGAACGGCTCTTTGATGACCACTTTCCAAACCGTTGGTTCTTCGCAGTCGATGCGCTTCTCCGAAATGTCGATTGTGGCGGGTTCTTTGGGAGGAACGAAGTTTATGAATCAAACGGTTACGACCGACTCCAACTGGACTGTCGGCAAACTCGGCGACGACTATTCGCTCATCGTTTCGCCGCTCGCCGACAACAAATATATCATCGACGGTTCGTCGACAACACCGACGGAATGGCAAACGGCAGCGGAGAACGTAGATTGCCCCAAGGTTTCGGGCATTTCTACAAGTTATATGGCGGCGGCTGTCAACGGCGCTTCTTGCTTCAAATATGCAGGACGCAGCCTTATGGCGGTGCCTATTTACGCCAACGGACAGGCGTCGGGAGTCAAACTCCTTGACATCACAAACGGTCTCGGCTCTGCAACCGAAATCGCTACCGGAACCACTGTTACGCCTCGTGCGGCTACATTCGTCAGTGCAGCAGGACGTCCTGTATATACTAAAGATGCGTTGGGCAACATCACCGATGCCGACATCGAACTCTATCTCGTTTGCGATGGCAAAGTCACGGTGTTCTCGACAAAAAAAACTGAACAAGTTGTTGCCAAAGGCGAATATGCATACGGCTTGAAAGCCGATGTGCAGGGTCCCGAAACCGCTCTCTCGTTCAATCTGACCGGCGATGCCGACGATGTGCTTATCGAGGTCAACGACCCGCAAGGAAACACCGCCGAATTCGATTTAGGCGCGCTCAAAGCCGGCAGCCATACCTACATCGTCGACAACGACCGACTCAACAAATCGCAGATGCAATGGCGCGTCTACGTTACCGCACCGCAGACTACCGTGGTCAACAAATATGCTTCGGCAGCCTTTGCACGCTCTGCCGGCGTAGCAGTCGACAAGAGCGGCACAAGTGCATACCAAGGTAGCATTTATGTAGGCGTCGGCACTGCAAGCAGCGAACGTGCCCAAGGCGTATATCGCTTGGACGCAAACCTCAACGTCGTTGCCGGTCCGGTAGGCTCGTCCGATTTCGATGCTTCATTTTATGCTTCGCCATTCCGTCTCGACGTACTTCCCAACGGTACTGTTTTGGCTTGCGACTGGAGCGACTCTCACTCGGGCATCTATACTATTAATCCCGCAAACTTGTCGATGTCGCAAATGTTTGCCGGCACGCGTCAAAGCGATGGCGGATTCCTTTACAACGGTGCAACTATCGGCGGTAGTACTACTTGTGCAACCGTCGTCGGCAAGGACGAAAATACCAAACTCTACGTGTTCAACGAAGACCTCGGCAACGTGGTTTCGCGTTACGACATCGGCACGGCTACAAGCATCAACTTTGCGCCTAACGCAATTTTCAGTACACCATCGGCTAAGTTGATTAACACCAATGTCGACATCGCAGTTACCGATAACGGTTTCTGGGCTGCTCAAAGCCGTGTTGCAGGCTTTAATACCTCCGACGTGCCGTCGTTCCTCTACTGCGACCTCAATGGTAATATTATTGTCAACGGAGCAAATTATGCCGACATCGTTCCGTCGTCGCGCTCGGGCGTTGTTGTCAACCGCGACAACAGTATCCTTGTGCTTTCGGGCTTCGACGGCGAAATCAGAGTGTTCGACATCTCTTGGAACGGCAACACACCAACGCTCACGCCGAAGTATACTTTCTCAACCGGTGGTGCTAAGCCCGAACAAATTGAGTTCGACTTGGCGGAGAACCTTCTCGTTGCCAACGAAAACTGCGTTGAGGCATACGCACTTCCGGGCGTGACCAAGCAAGGCGTTACCGAAGGTCCGGAATTCGTTGTTACACAGTCGGGCATCGACGGCATAGCCGTTTGCAGCCATGTGAACGTTTATCCCAACCCGGCTGTCGACGTGATTACTTTAGAAGCCGACACCGCAATAACCGACATCGCGGTCTTCTCCGCATCCGGCGCCGTTGTTGCCCTTAGTCCCGCCTACGACGGAAATAAGGCTTCGCTAAGCGTGGCAAACCTTGCTCCCGGCATCTACTTCGCCAAAATCAACGGCACCAAAACCGTCAGATTTGTCAAAAGATAGTCAGCGCCTATAGCGCATTTAAAACCAACAGAGGGGGCGTCTGACATATTCAGATGCGCCCTCTTTCGCAAATTCGTACCTTAAAACGGCGGTTTTGTACAACGAAGGCGAAAATACTTGCCGTTTCGGCAACCGAGAATTATTTTTGCCATAGATATTTACCTTTCTCACCGGTTGGGTATCAAACAATAAAAAAACTCGATAATTTATGAAATTCGTAGCAGTTATCCCGGAAGCATTGTTCCAATCAAATTCTTATTGGAGTGGACTACTTATTATTCTCGGCATTTTAGTTGTTGCCGGGTTAATTAACAAACATTTTAAAGACAAAAAATCGACCGAAAATAAGGCAAATGATGACGACCCTGAAAGTTCGGAACAGGCTGAGGCATGCCAAACACTCGGCATTATGCTCAAAGTCTTAACCGATATCGGCTGTCAGCCCAAAACTGAAAATCAAGAATATATTGATGTTGACTATCAAGGTGCGCATTTTCGAATTGAAATATTTGGAATGTATGCACGAATCTGGTATCCGTCATGGGGGTACGTTGTACCCGAAGCCCCAGATTATCCAAATATTGCAGAGGCTGTCAATTTAGCTAACTTCAGATTCCGTTCGACCGTGCTAATGACCAGGTCGGAAGACGACGGATCAATTGCATTGCATAGTCGCATAGACGTTATGCTACATCCCGCTTGCCCCGACAACGACAAATATGTCCGTGCAAGCTGCGACGAATTATTCGATATTAGGGATGCCGTCGTCCGCAACTGTCAGCGACTCGAGTTACAACAGCAAAAAGAGCAGCAATCCCGTCGCCCGGTAGGCTTCGACACCAACTCCTTTGACCCCGCCAACGTTGACGTCCCCACAGACTCCGACATCGCCGCCACTGCTGCCGCTGCAGCAGCGGACAAAACAAACGAAACAAAAGCATAACAGACTATGAAACCAAGCTTCTACTT
>SFJG01000145.1 GCA_004555955.1 Bacteroidales bacterium
TCTTCCAGTCATGCGACAGACCGATACCGAATACGTTAGCAGGAGTATAGTAGAATGCTTGAGGAGCAAGTTCGCCAACTTCTACAAAGTCGAGACACATACTTTCACCTGATTGACCTACATAACGGAAAGCGATTTGGATAGATTTACCGGCGTAGTCATTAAGGCTCTTAAGAACTGAGATGTAGGGGTGCGACATCGACATAGCGTCGTTCCACAACTCATCTTCCGTATACTTAACAGCATCTTCCATTACGTCCCAAATCTTAGTCCAGTTAGCACCATTGTCTTCGCTAACGAGCACTTCGAGGATATTGTTTTGAGCACCGAATACATTAGCAGTCAAGTCACCGCCAACGTAAGCCTTGTATGCGTCCATATCCAACAAAGTCCAAGCCGGGCTGTAAGAAAGGCGGAACGAAAGATAAGAGCCGGCAGCGATTGTCATCGAAGGAGTAATCAACCATTCGTCTTGTGCTTCTTCTACAACGCCTGCTTGCTCATTGGCCATACTTACTTGGATGCGAGCAACTGCATTACCTTCATAAGGACTTTCAAATACACCATCTGATGCAGCCCAAGTCAAGTTTGGCAAACTTGAATCAGCACCCGGAGCAACGTGCGCGGGTTCGGTTTTCGAAACATCTTGCCAATTTTCGGGAATCCAGTCGTATGCCTTGCCATCCCAACCTTCAAAGCCTTCCGACAATACCAAGTCGCCGGTTGCTGTTACTTTTGTAGCAGGTTTGCTTTTGGGAAGGAAGTTAGCCAAGCTCGACGGCATAACTTTCGGGCACAATGTCTTTGCAATACTACCATCGCTCATTTGCGACAATTGAACAAATCCGTTAGCAGCAGATGCTTTTTGCATCACCTTAACGGGAGTAACAACACGCTTTGCGGGTGTTGCAAGAACTTTAGTCGAACGTACGGGTTGTTCGGCTACGTTAGCAGTAGCCATATGCATAGCCTTCGGGGTTGCCGAATTGGCTACAAGAGCTACAGCTGCCATTGCTGAAAAAAGTAATGATTTTTTCATAATAATTAAGTTATATAAATAAATAATCTATAATTTTTTCGTATCGTTTACTGTCTATAAAATATCTAACCGTTTCACACAAACTTTTGCGAGAATCGTTTAATTGCCGCAAATGTACACACATTATTTCATTAAAGCAACAAAATCAAACAAATTCTCAGAAAATAAACAAAAAATGACACTAAAAATAAGTTTTCAGTGAAAAATTGTGTGAAATTCAAATAAGACAAGGTGTGTAAGCTCTATTGAAAGAGAACACACCTTGTTTATAGGGGTCTGTTATCTCAAGTCGACAGCAAACGAACCTGTTGCATTAGCAACAACAAGCGTGGTAATAGCCATATTTGAGTTGCCGGTAAGTGTACTTGCACCGCAGAGAGCGTTGCAGAAGTCAACAACCGCAGGCACGTCACGATAGAACACCTTCGAGTTGTTGTCGGCAGTGCCACCATAGGTGATATTAACAGCATTGTCGCCTTCGACCGCGATGTTGAAGTAGTATTTGAGTGTATAACTCTTTGTCTTGATAGTCATCAGGTTGGGATAGCCTTCGACAGCGTTTTTGCTATCGTAAGAGAACTCAACATACTGCAACGGGCTCGACTTTTTGTAAGCCACAATGCCGTCGACAAGGGCTTGATAAGCGGTAGCCCATGAGCCTTCAACAGCATTTTTATCGATACGCCAAGTATACGAAGTTGCCGTGAACATATCTGCAGGAGTGAAACTGTAGAATCGACCTGTTTCGCCTTCGTCGGAGCAAACGAGCGTACCGTCTTCTGCCACGTCGAAGTTTTGAACGCTTATCTTACCGTCGATGCCCTTAAACGGGGTGATGAAGTGGAGTTTGCCATCGTAGGTCAAGATGTACGCCTTGTAGAGAGTTTCGCTCACAGCGTCTCCGCCTTCGGGAACGAACGACATAACTCCGCTCGTCATATCTTGAACGGTATAGCGTTTGGTTGCAGTTTCGAGCCAGATGGTCTTAACTTTCGAATTGAAGTATTTAGCTTTGTTAGCCTCTACCTGTGCGAAATAGTCCTCCCAAGCGAGGTCGGCAGGCAGTTTGCGGAGGTAGATGCTGATGCCATATTTTTTACCTTTCAGGAAAATTTGGTCGGCAGTAGCCTCATGCACAACAAACTCGTAGTCGCCTTCGTGACCGAAGCCTGTTTCATCGTCTTCGCCGGTCGAGGGGATGTCGTTCGGGTCGGCAAAGATGTGGAAGAGTTTGTTGTAGGTGTTGAAAGTAAGCACGGGACCGTTGTCGGCAATCATTTCGTAGAGGCTTGTCTCTTCGGCATATTGATTATTCGACGAAAACTCGTTTTTGGCAGCGAACTTCACCGAGCCGTTTTTGTCGAACTTACAGAGCAAGTTGTAACCCTGCTCATCTCCGTTGGCAAAATAGAGCATTTCCCAGCCGTTTTCGGCGCTGCAGAGCGCTTCGTTATAGTCGGTCATAGCCTGTTCGATGCGATCGGCAGCCGATTGGTCGAAGAGGTCGTCTACTTCGTTCTTACACGAAGGGAGCACGGCGAGACTCGCGGCAACGGTTGCTACAAAAAATATCTTTTTATTCATTGCTATTCCTTATTTATTTGATGTTGTAAATCTCTTGGAGCAATTGCTCGGTAAACTCGGTATTGACGTTCTTTTGACGCTTTTGCACTTCTGCACGGAGGGCATCCAGGTCGGCGTTCCAAGCAGATTTGAACCAGTTGCG
>SFJG01000146.1 GCA_004555955.1 Bacteroidales bacterium
ATCGGTGTGGAAAAACAGTCGATGCGCTATGCCGGGATTGAATAAGCGAGTGAAGATGTTGCGCTTGCGGTTGGGCAAAACAAGCAGTTTGATTTCGTTGTCGATGAGACATTTGTTGAAGTAGTCGAGAAAATCATCATCGTCGAACAAAATGGTTTCGAAACGATTGTCGGGATAAGACTTCTCGCAATATTCTCGAAAAGCTTTAAGGCGTTCTTCCGAGAGTTTTTCGCGTTTGCCACGAATATGTGCCAACTTGACAGAACAATTGGTCGACGCAATTTTGCTAAAGTAGAGCGAGACGGTTTCAATATCCGATTGCTCCAAAAGGCAGTAAATCATAACATTGCGAACCGGCACAAGGTCGTTAGGGTGCAACCCGTCGGGAATGATTAGCAACGGTTGCTCGGTAGCATCGAGCACTTCAGCGGTCACGCTACCTATTAAGTCTTCTTCCTTTTGATGTTTTCCACGGGTGCCCATCACGATGAGCGAGGGCTTGAGTTCATGTGCATATTCGACAATAACAGTTTCGGGAATTCCTTGCATCACCTTGCTTACAAAATCGACACGAGGCAACAACCCATCGCGCATTTTTGCGTTCAAAGCCTCACAAAAATTCGCCATCATCTGAATTGCCTTAAGTTCCTTTTGCTCAGGCTTGTCGCGTTTGATTTTCTCGGAAATTATCTTAAAACCCGGAGGCAAAGTCTCGCGATAGGAATCGCTGATATAAGTATGTAGCAAAACGGCACACAAATCGTTGGCGGCGGCATAACGGAATGCCACGTCGCATGCCTTTTCCGAATATGGCGAAAAATCGACGGGGATAAGGACGACGCCCGATGCTTTTTCCTTAGCGGCAACTTTCCCCGAAATCGACAAAAAGCCGTCAAGCAGTCTTGCAGCTTCTGTCAATTTATCTTTTTCGACCAATACTTCTGACAAGACAAAGGATTGAGGCTGCTGCTCATCGCAGATAGCAACCTCAATACCTTTTTCCTTCAAAACGAGTTTGAGGGCTACGGCTTTATCGTGTGATAGGACAACTAATCGTTCTTTATCACCTTTTGTCATAACCTCAAAATGCAATTTTTATTCTTCTTTTTCTTTGCTTTGTTCTTTGAGAATCTCGACAGCCATATCGTAGATTGTCGTATCGTCGAGCACAACAATCCCGCCGTCAGGACCCGGTTCGATATGCATACCGCAGTTCTTTCCGAATGCATAGTTAGAGCCGCCAAAGTAATTTCTTACTGTTTGTACGTTTACGTTAAGACGGTCGGCAATGCTATGCATTGTGCCGTCCGGCAGACTGTCTTTGATGCGACGCAGTTCGTTGAATGAAATCGTTTTTGACATAGTAATATTATTTTAAGTTTATGTTTCGTTAAAAATCTTGTTAAAATTAGCACTCTTTTATTTCAAATACAAATTTTTCGGCAAAAAAGTTTTAATGTTTGATAGCATAATTTCTCGGCTTATGCCATTATGCCTCTATATATCAAATACTTATATAAATATTTCGTTTAAAAATTTGCATTTGACAAACGTATGTTTTACCCTTGATGTGCAGGACGGAGCAAGTCGTTAACAGTTTTTACGGGGTTGAATGTCTCAATTGGAACTTCCACGAAGATTGTATTCCAATCGCTCATTGCGCCGTTCCAAAGTCCCGGCAACTCGAGGGCTTTAATCTCGTGACCGGATTTCGACTTCTCGGAAATAAAGCCGGTGTTCTTGTCGACATATTCCGGAAGATTAAATTTCTTACCCTTATAGTCGCAAATGTAGCAAACCAAGTCGACCGGATTGAAGTGCGTTGCGCCCTTCATCAACGCCATCGCCGCAGCATCGTTTTTGTCGATTTGCGAACTTTCGAGAATCTGCAAAGAGGTAGTTCCGTCCTGATTGTATGCCACATACGGACCGCCGCCGGGCTCTCCCTCGTTCTTAACAACGCCACAAACACGAATGGGTCGATTCAACTTCTTGCGGAGATACAACGCAAGTTCGGAATCTTCCAGAATTTTGGTCTCTTCGTTGCGAACGAACAACGTGCGTTGTACGAATTTGACGATTTCGCGAAGGTCTTCGATTGTATAGTTTCCGCCGTCGAGCAGTGTCAGATATTCGGCAACTTTCTTTTGTATTTCAACAAGCACGCCGCCGATGATTTTCTTATATTTTATGGTAACGTCACGAAGCGTACGAGGCACAACGTTGTCGATATTCTTCACAAAAACGACTTGTGCATTGACGTCGTTAAGGTTTTCAATCAAAGCGCCGTGACCTCCGGGACGGAACAAAAGTTTGCCGTTTTCTCTAAACGGTGTATTGTCCATATTAACGGCGATTGTATCGGTCGACGGTTTTTGCTCCGACATCGACACGTCGTAGCTTACGCCATACTGTTTTGCCAAGCCGGGGATTACCCTATCCATTTCAGCTTTGAACAGCGCACGATGCTCGCCCGACACCGTAAAGTGAACATTCACTTTTCCTTCTTTATTTTGTGCATATTGAGCGCCCTCTTCAAGTTGCTCTACCAATGCGGTATGTATTTCATCGCCTACTTTGTGGAATTCGAGCAGAGCCTTGGGAAGACTGCCATAGTTCATACCCTTTGCTCCGAGCAAACATTCAACAACTTGTTTATACTTACCATTGGCTATCATCTCATCAATCGACTTGCCGTGGTTGGCAATCACAACCTTATTAAGGTCGTCGAAGAACGCAAACTTATGAAT
>SFJG01000147.1 GCA_004555955.1 Bacteroidales bacterium
CTCGTTAAAACGCCAGCGGTGGAAATCGCGGCTTGCCGAAGCGAGCAGAGGCATAAGCGTTTTCACGACAGCGAGGTCGGAATAGGCGGTCACTTTGGAAACAGAGTGCCGCTGCATCACTTCCGACACAAACTCGCGGTCAGTTCCGCCGGGGTTTGAGAGAAACCAATTATACATCTCACGCACACGAACAACCTTATCCACAAGAGTTTGTGGATATTTTTGCTGCAAGTCCTCGACTTTAGTAAAAAGTTCGGTGCGGCATACTTCGAGTGAGGAAGGAGTTCCCATAGCTATTCGTCGTCCTCCATGTCGAGCAAGTTGCGGTGAGCGTTCTCGATAGCGAGCGGCGAGCCGACCTGTGCCAGCATCATCTCTTGCGAGTGCAGTTTCACCTTAGAGCCGGCTTTGCCACGGCGATACGCCTTAGAAACTTCACTCGTGCGGTCGGCAATGTCCTCACGCAGCACATCGGCAGGAATATCGAGTATTACAGCGATGTCGGAAATTTTGAGGTAGATTGAGGCAAACTTCTCAATCTGCTTCAACTCGTTGTCTGAATAATTCATTTAGCGGAACGGAGTGATTAGTGATTAAATCTTCGATTTGAGCATAGAGCGAGGCAAAGATAATCGGGTCGGTGCTGATGAAAGCACTTTCGGCACGATTGCCTCGTGTGAGGTTTTGTGAAGTGATGACAGAGACCGACTTGCCGGACTCCGACTTCACTAACAAAATCTTGCTGTGATTGTCTGCAAGGTAGGTGCGTTCGATAACCTGCGTGATGAACGCCCAAAGTTTCAGCGTCTTGTTCGTAGCCTTATGGTCAAGAACAAGGTTGATACGCGAAACTTTCTTATCCTTGCAGATAAAGAACAGGCGGCGGAGAAATTCTTCGGAAATGGAAAACGAAGTTTGCCAAATTTCCGCCATGCCGACTTGCGATAGAATCCAGTCGAGAATGTCGGCAACCTGAACAGCGTTAGAAAGATACGCCTGAAACGGAGCATCTTTCAGCGGTTTAAGAATTTCGTTTATGTCTGCGGTTCGTTTCATTTTTTTAGTTAAGAGTTATTTCTTCGAGCGAGTCTTTTGAATCTCTGTACTGATTACGAAATGATCGTATGCCTCCCAGTTTTCGTGCATTTTTTTATCGAGTCTGATGAGTTCTTTGAGGAAAGGGTATCTTTCCGAATCGGGACACGAAGCCGTGTCTAAAGACAAAGAACGAAGCTTCAAATGTAATTCGCGCATACGCTGAAGAATCGAAAGATTCTCAACGTACTTTGCCTTAATTTCATCAGGCAAAGAGTCATGGTCATCACGTTTCCCGGTTTTATGTTCATCAGCATTAGCGGCAAGCGATAAGTGTTCGGCAACGATCACGTCGACTTGCTGCTGCATTTCTTCCACCTGCTCATGGGTGAGCGATTGCACACGGAAGTTATAGTATTTTTGTATTTGATAATCGATAAAGTCGTGGCGGCGGTCAAGTTGAGCGACGATGTTGCGATACATTATTTGATTGCCGCTGAGTTTCAGCAGATAAAGAGCACCAACGGAGTAATCACGTTGGTTGCTCGGAGTTTCAAGCCACTGCTTTATGAGTTCAGTAAATTTGTTATCCATCATAGTTTGTTATTAATTCCGGCGAAGAACGTACAGTTCTTGCCGAGAGAAACGAGTAAATTCTGCATCGAAACGAGCGTTTGCCCAGTCGTAACGAAGTCGTCAAAGACAATGATGTTACGGTGCGGCGGTATGTTGTTTGCGGTGAAAACCGTTCCGACGCGGTGTTTTGAGGGGGCGAAAGCGCAATCCTCAAAAAAAGGCAAACCGAGCATTTCTGCGATGCGAATAGCAATAAGCGTAGCGAAGTTGCGCTCCTTGTGGCGACGCTTTGGCGTAGTCACCACAGCGAAGTCATCAGATGAGAGAAACGAGCCGAGGACGGAGCGGATAAGCGGAGTGATGTTGTCGGCGAAATAGCCGACCATATCATCATCGCCTTTGATGTCTGTAAGAGTACGACCGTACACCGACTTTTTCCAAAGCGTGATGAAGAACACACCTCCGCGGTTGGTGATACGCATACGGTTCGGAGCGAAATCGCAGCGAGCCTCGGCAACATCGACATCTTTCCACGCCTTGCGTCTTTTCTCATCGAACAAGTCCTTCGACTTGTCGGAAACTAAAAGAGCGCCAAGTTCGGGAACCTCAAGTGAAGGCACTTCGATGTCGTTCAACATCTCGTCCAACGCAATAGCCCCCGATTTGGCGTTCTCATTGCACGAATATTCTTTGTGCATACGAACTATTATAATGACACTATGACAACTTTTGTGTTGGCAGGAATACTCGGGAAAACGACCAAGTCAGCAACTGTTGGACCGTTTATCACATAACACGTTATGTTGTTGGTGGAGGAGTCGGAAACTTGAATGACTAAGGCTTTTAAGTCATCCGAACTTTCAGTTCCGTCGTTATTATAACCCTTTATTCCCACAAATTCGATGATGTCACCATATGACAAAATAGACGGATCTTGCACACTCAAAGGAACCTTTACATTTGATTCATCAACGAAGCCTGAATCGAGATTCACATTATATTCTCTTGTCGTAAAAGTAAATAGAGCGGTAGCTGTACGGTGTCGCCGTGACCGGTAACCACCAAGCGGCTTGCATCCACGCCCTTGCCTTCGAGTGCCTTAGCCACATTCTTAGCACGCTGC
>SFJG01000053.1 GCA_004555955.1 Bacteroidales bacterium
TTAGCATTGTCAATGAGCAAAATCTATACAATTTAGCTCATTGTTTTGTTTTTCAGGCTCTGTCCCCACCTATCCGCAAGCGGTATCAAGTGGAGAGTGGAGAGGAACGGGGGACGAGTGGATGAGTGGAAGAGTGGAGAGGCTCGCTGCGACTGACTATGCGTGTCGTTGCAAGAGTACTCGCTGACAAATCTGCTATCACAACCGAGCATCTCCGAAGCTCGATTATCTACTCTGCAGTCATGCACCGGGTTAAGTACCTCCGGCACTGAACCCGGCGTTACCCACAATAGCTGTACCTCCGGCACAGCCACCACAGCCGTATCTACGACACGGCTGCTGTCCCGCGTGGTCATCTTGACGTCGTCGAGCGGAGGGTGGCTGCAGAATAAACGGCTTTGCCGTGGTTAAAGGTTATAGGTTATTGGTTAAAGTTACTTGTCTCTAACCACTAATCACTAACCACTAGCCACCGCCTATGGCGGTTTTAGTCGTTTTCGCTTTGTTTTTCGCTCACTTTGCGCTACTTTCGCTACGCGCAAGATAGGCTGCGGTTCGGAAAAACAAATCTTGAAAACTTCGTTTTCGCTTTGTTTTTCGCTCACCTTGCACTATCTTTGAACAAAAATAACGATTACAATACGATATGGATTTTTCTGACTATTTTAAGGGGCGACGTACTGTGCGTCGCTATTCTTATAAGGCTGTTCCTGCGCAACTTTTGCGCGATATGCTTGATGCGGCGATGCAGGCGCCTACGACGGGTGGCATGCAGGTTTATAGCGCTGTTGTAACTACGCGTGCCGACTTGAAGAAGGCGTTGGCACCGTGCCATTTCAATCAGCCTCAAGTGGAGCAATCAGCAGCGGTGATTACGTTTTGCGCTGACTTTAATCGGTTTGTGAAGTGGTGCGAAATGAGCGACGCCGTGCCGGGATATGACAATTTTCAATCGTTTATGACGGCTGTGCTCGATGCTGTGATTTTTGCGCAGCAGTTTAATACAATTGCCGAAATGAACGGGCTTGGCTGCTGTTATTTAGGTACTACGACGTATAATGCTGAAGAGATTTCGCGTGTTTTGGATTTGCCAAAGCGAGTTGTGCCCATTGTTACGCTGACGGTTGGTTATCCTGCCGACGAATCAGTTATGACTGAGCGTATTCCGGTAGAGAGTGTCGTTCATTGGGAAACGTATAAGGATTATTCGTCGGATGATATTCATGCGGCGTATGCGGCAAAGGAGGCGTTGCCCATCAATCGTCGTTATGTGGAGGAGAACGGCAAGAGTAGTCTTGCGCAGGTCTTTACGGATGTGCGTTATACTCGTGAGGCTAACGAAGTGTTCTCTGCCAAGTTCTATGATTTTATTGCCAAGGCCGGCTTTAATTGGAATAAATAGGTGTACTATTTTAGGATAATCGGACCGAAGAATCCCGGCTGATGGAAGTCGGGTTTTTCGGTTTTGATGGGGTAGTAGCTCAGATAGTGAGGCATGCTTGTTGCTGAAGCGCATTTGTAGAGGTTTCCTCGTATTTCGAGAGGCAACTGCGTTTTGACGATGCCTATGAGATTTAAAGGAATTGCAACAGCGAGCGACCAGCTGAACAGCCCTTCCAATTCTTGGAATGGACTTTTGCCGCACGAGGCGAAGCAGCGAATTGAGGCTATTTGCTCGTCTGTAAGCCGTGTAGGGTTTTTACGTTCGGCACGGTGTGAAGCGTTGACAGCGCCAATGCAGTTGAATTCGAAGTTCCAATACTCGGGCGAACCTGGAACGTTAAGGAAGAACTCGACGCAGCTGTCTTGGCTGACCGGCGAGTTGTTGCGATAGTTTACGGCGCGCAAGTAGTTGCATCGAACGAAGAAGTTTACGTAGATGTACTCGTCGCTGTGGGCTATGGAGAAGATTGTTATCGGGTGGTACGGGAATTCTTTTGCCCAGTTCAGGCATGCAAGATTGTACTTTGGTGCTTCCACTTCGAGTCGTTCGCATACGGCTTCCATCGACAATTCGTCGAGCCCGGTCAATTTTGGTACAACTATTTGCTTCATAACTTATATATTTACATTATCCATCTTCACTGCACTTTGCATCAGCGTTCCGACGCATTTATCTGCATGGTAAAGGTAGACAAAAATGGGAGAAAAGTCAATATGCTTTTAGAATTGTAATTAAAATTTTACCAAAATTAGCGAATGGCGTTGTCCGTTAAGCAAATATTTCGAAGAGCGTTTTGCCGAGAGCAATTAGAGAAATAACGCAGATAACCACACCAATAATAACATTGATAATCCATATTGAGCGGAGGTTGAAGTGTGTTCTTACTTTGTTGACGAGGTAGGTGATTACGAACCACCAGATAAGAGCACCGACGAGGATTGCGAGGAATCCGGCGATGTAATGGTAGAGCGTGAACTGCGGAGTGGGGAAGTTGAATTGGGCGTAAAGTCCGAGTATAATGCCTAAAATCAGCGGGTTGGAGAATGTAATCAAGAAGCCTGTTACGAAGTCTTGCAAGTAGTTGTTTTTCTGAGGTTTGCCTTCGCGAGCGGCGAGCGATTTCGACGGATTCTTGCGAGCGATATATATACCGAAGCCAATCATTGCGATGCAACCGAGAATTTCGAACTGCGTCTTGTAAAGGTTGATGAAGTCGATTATGATAGAGATGCTGACACCTGCGAGGAAGCAGTATAGCAAGTCGGAGAGTGCAGCGCCGACGCCGGTAAAGAATCCGGCGGCTCTGCCTTTGTTGAGAGTGCGTTGGATACAAAGCATGCCTGTCGGCCCCATAGGTGCCGACACAATCACGCCGATGGCGAGACCATGAATTATTGCTAAAAGCATCTCCATAATTGAACGCAAATATACAAATAAACGTTGAAATAACGAAAATTATATTGCTAAAAGCGCGGATATGTTGGCTGAAGTGAGGCTAAAGTGTGAAGATGCGTAAAAAAATATCGGATGAATGTTTGCTGTAGCGATTGATTTGGCGTATCTTTGTGATATGTCATTCGGAGAAGTTAAAATAATAGATATCCCAAAGATATGCGACCCGCGGGGCAATTTGTCGTTCTTGGAGGCGGGCAGGATATTGCCGTTTGAGCTCCGCCGCGTGTATTGGATATACGATGTGCCGGGCGGCAAGAAGCGTTTCGGGCACGCGTTTCGCACGCAGCGGGAGGTGATAGTTTCGCTGTCGGGGAGTTTCGACGTTGTGCTCGACGACGGCGTGGAGCAGCGACGTTATCATATGGCGCGGTCGTACCACGGGCTGTATGTGCCGAGTATGATGTGGCGCGAACTCGACAATTTTTCGACCAATTCGGTTGCGCTTGTCTTGTCGTCGACGCTGTATGACCCGGATGACTATATAGAAGATTATGAAGAGTTTAAAACGATGAAAAGCCATGAGCGATAGCCATTCGACCTCGAAGCTTGACGACTGTCGGCTAATAACGCTGGATACGAACCATCACGAGAACGGCAATCTGTCGGTGGTAGAGAATGCCGGAGGATTTGCGTTTACGGTCAAGCGCGTATATTATATCTACGACGTGCCGGGAGGAGCCGAGCGCGGCGGGCATTCGCACTATCGGTGTCATCGTTTCATTGTGGCTGTCAGCGGTAGTTTTGACGTGGTAATAGACGATGGGGTGGAGCGTCGTACGGTTACGCTGAATCGTTCCAACATTGGGCTTCACGTCGTCCCCGGTGTGTGGATAGAGCTCAACAATTTTTCGTCAGGGTCGGTGTGTCTTTCATTGGCGTCGGAGCTGTATGATGCCGACGACTATGTCCGCGACTACCAAAAGTTTTTGTTGTTAACCAAGAATAAACGTCAATGAAGCAATATCCTTTTATTTCGCTGAAGGAGGTCAACGAGCGGTATGAGTCCGAGCTTGTGGCTGCTGCAGAGCGAGTTATTCGTTCCGGCAGGTATTTGCATGGCGAAGAAGTTGTCGGTTTTGAGAGCGAATTGGCGGCATATTGCGGTGTGGGAAATGTTGTGTCGTGCAGCAACGGTTTAGATGCGCTTCGGCTGATATTCAAGTCGTATGTTTCGCTTGGCATAATGCGCGCAGGCGATGAAGTGATAGTGCCTGCCAACACGTTTATAGCGTCGGTGCTTGCAATCAGTGATGCGGGTCTTGTGCCTGTGATAGCCGAGCCTTCGCCGACGACTCACAATCTTGATTTAGACCTTTTAGAAAGATATATCACACCGCGGACGCGTGCCGTGCTTGTCGTGCACCTCTACGGCTCACCTTGTTGGTCCGAGCATTTGGTGGAGACGGCGCATCGTTGTGGATTGAAAATTGTCGAAGATAATGCTCAGGCGATAGGTGCTTACGTCGACTGCGGAGGCGTGCGGCGCATGACCGGTGCTTTGGGCGATGCTGCGGCATTTAGCTTCTACCCGACAAAAAATCTCGGAGCACTTGGTGATGCCGGTGCGGTAGCGACCGGCGATAATGTCTTGGCGGAGCGAGTTCGCACGTTGGCAAATTACGGTAGCGACGTTCGTTACCACAATCCTTATTGCGGCTATAATTGTCGTATGGACGAGCTTCAGGCGGCTATGTTGCGCGTCAAGTTGCGCCATCTCGACGAGATTACCGATGCGCGGCGACGAAGGGCGAAAGTTTATGAACGTGTAATTAATAATAGCCTTGTACGCAAGCCGTTAGCGCTTGCCGGCGCCGTATGGCATCAATATGTTGTTGCCGTCGACAATCGTCAGACATTTCGCGATTATCTGTCGCAACGCGGAGTTGGTACGGACATTCATTATCCCGTGCCGCCACATCTTCAGCCTTGTTATGCGGGATTGAAACATTCTCAGCTGCCGGTGGCTGAAAAATTAGCAAACTCGGTAGTGAGTTTGCCCATTACCGAGTCGACGCCGTTAGGCGATTTCGAAGAAATCGCCGAGATAATTAATTCGTATAAGTAGCAGTTGTTAGCGCATAGCCAAATTCGATGCGCCAACGAAATCCTTGTAAGCCATCACGCCGGCTTGCGATAGTTCGACAACCTTGTATTCGCCGTTTGCTGCGGGGAGTTTAACATGTGTTTCGTCGATGAAAGTCAAGAACGGCACATCGCCTTCGGGCGTAGCAACCGACCATGTTTGGCTGTCGCTGTCGAAAGTGAAGTTTACTTCCGTTTTGTCGAAAGTGTTTGTGATTTTGTAGCCGGATTTGTTCCATTCAACAAGGTATTCTCCGTTTTCACTCTTGATGGTTTTCTTGCCGGCAATAACCGGGTTGGAACCTGACCAGAATTCGATGGAGTTGATTACCAACATGTCGGAAAGAATGCTGATTTCGTAAACCGGAAGAATCCAAAAGCCGATGAAAACAAGTTCGTTGACAAATTTGTTACTTATCGATTGGTTCCAAGTTCTAACCTTGTTGGTCAGTCCGAAACTACCGATGCATGAAGTGAACATCATTGACGAGGCGAGCAAAATAGCAACAGCCGAGATAATTCTTTTTTTCATATTCTAATAGGGTTAGGTTATAAAGCAAAAATACGTATACTAATCTACAATTACAACTAATAATTATAAAAAAGCGGATTTTATGGAAGGAAAGCCCATTTATCGTCCGATGCAGTGGTAGTCGAAGCCCTCTTCGGCAAGTTCTGCCGGGTCGTAGATGTTTCGACCGTCGACGATTACGTTGCCGCACATCACTTTTTTGACGACTGACCACGACGGCAGGCGGAATTCCTTCCATTCAGTGACAAGGACAAGAGCGTCGGCGTCGATGATTGCGTCATACATATCTTTGGCATAATTGACGGTATTGCCGATGCGGCGACGGCATTCGTCCATGGCTACCGGGTCGTACACTTTTACAGAAGCACCTTCTTTGATTAGTCGGTCGATGACAACGAGAGCCGGAGCTTCGCGCATATCGTCGGTTTCCGGCTTGAAAGCGAGACCCCACAGGGCGATTCGTTTTCCGCGGAGGTCATTGCCCGGGATGGATTTGCGAAGCTTGTCGACGAGTATGCCTTTTTGAAATTCGTTGACGCGCTCAACCGCCTCGATTATGTGCATGTTGTAGCCATGCTCCCGACCGGTGTGTATCAGCGCCTTAACGTCTTTGGGGAAGCAACTTCCGCCGTAGCCGCAACCTGCGTAGAGAAACTTGTTGCCGATGCGCACGTCAGAGCCAATGCCTTTGCGTACCATGTTGACATCGGCGCCGACCAGCTCGCAGAGATTGGCAATGTCGTTCATAAAAGATATGCGAGTTGCGAGCATAGAGTTAGCGGCATATTTAGTCATCTCGGCGGATGCAATGTCCATAAAAATTACGCGGAAATTGTTGAGCAAGAAAGGACGATAGAGTCGCTCCATGACGCGGCGAGCGCGTTCGCTCTCGACACCGATAACAACGCGGTCGGGCGACATAAAGTCTTTGATGGCAGCGCCTTCTTTGAGAAATTCCGGGTTAGAAGCCACCTCGAACGGCACATCGACGCCACGGCGGTCGAGCTCTTCGCGGATTGCTGCTTTGATTTTAACCGAAGTTCCTACAGGCACGGTACTCTTGGTGACAAGAATGGCGTATTTGTTGATGTTTCTGCCAAACGTGCGAGCCACTTCGAGCACATACTTAAGGTCGGCACTTCCGTCTTCGTCGGGAGGAGTTCCGACGGCACTAAACACCACTTCCGCGCTGTCGATAACGCTTTCGAGCGAGGTCGTGAAGTTGAGTCGGTTGGCTTCTACGTTGCGCGTAACCAGTTCGTCAAGTCCCGGCTCGTAGATGGGTATAATGCCTTTTTTGAGGTTCTCTATTTTGTTACTGTCGATGTCGACGCAAGTTACTTCCGCTCCCATTTCGGCGAAACAAGCACCTGAGACGAGTCCGACATATCCTGTACCAACAATTGCTACTTTCATTTTTTTCTATGAATGATATTATTTTGTGCTTTTTATTATATAACGCATATTCGGGCAAAAAGGTTGTCTTCAGCCAACGATATTAGGCATGGAGCATAGTCGATTCGATTATTCATTGCCGTCATTCTCGTCGATTTTCATAATTAAAGAAGGATGAATAAAAGCAGTGGCTACAGCCATTACTCCGGGAATCGACACGACGAGACGTCGGTCACCGCGGATGCGCATCAGCGTACCTTCGCAGCCGCTAAACATACCTCCGATAATGCGCACGCGGTCGCCTCGGCTGATGTTTATTTGGTCGGGCGAGAGATATATAAGTCCATCGTCGTTGGTGGCTGATACGCTGATGAAATTATCCATTTGTCGTTCGGGAACGATGATGGGTTTCTTGGTGTGAGGGTCCATTATGTAACGAATCGGCAGCGATGTCGTTGCTTTGAACTGCTTCATCTCGCTGTCTGACATCTTGATAAAAATCAAGTTGTGGACAGAAGGCACCAACTTACGCACGCGACGCGCGCGTACCACTACATCTTTATAGCACATCGGGATGAATGACTCCACACCCGCGTCGTCGAGCGAAGCCTTTACCTTCATCTCGCGATTGTAGGTGACGCGTATGGCGTACCAATTCTGGGCGTTGTCTTCTGTTTTTTGCATATTCCGAAATTGCTTTAATATATTATAACGTACGCCTTGGAGAATTATTGCATCCGCTTGGCGCAAAACGCGTGGAAAAATACAGCCTTGATTTTAGAGCGCGTTCTAACATTTTTTTTGAAGTGAACTTTATTTCCAAATTTCTAAAAAACGCAGTTGCTAAAACTATAAAATTGTTTAAAAACCGCCCAAATATTTTGGTCTTATTTTTTAGTTCGAATAAAAGTTCTTAACTTTGAGGCTGATAGAAAAAACTAACATAAAATATAGTCGAAAAATGGAACAAACCTTGGTAATATTAAAGCCGTCAACAGTCATTCGTGGTCTAATGGGCGAAGTTATAAATCGTTTTGAAAAGAAGGGTTTAATCATAGCCGGAATGAAAATGATACAACTCACCGATGATATCCTTGCCGAGCACTATTTCCATTTGGTAGACCGTCCGTTTTTCCCGTCGTTGAAGCGTTCGATGATGGCGTCGCCCGTTGTGGTGATGTGCGTCAGAGGCGTAGAAGCAGTGTCTGTTGTTAGAGCGATGACCGGCGCAACCAACTCACGCGTTGCCGCTCCCGGTACAATCCGCGGCGACTACTCGATGAGCGGTCAGCAAAACATCGTGCACGCTTCCGACTCGGTAGAAAATGCCGAAATCGAACTCAAACGTTTCTTCCGCGACGACGAAATTTTCGACTATAAACCCGCAACAATCGACGCCCTCTATGGTGAAGGCGAATGCTAAAAACTAACCTTAAAAATGAATTTTAGAAATCTCAGAATATTAGCGGCATTAGCTATTGCCGCTGTAGCATCGACCGCGAGCGCACAAAATCTGCGTTCGGTGTCGGCGCACAGCAGTATGCATAGCGATTTGATTGCATCACAGCGCAACGTAAGCGACCAAATTCGTACCGAAGAAACCGCCAAATTTATGGAAAGTTTCTTCGAAGAGGAAGAACCGGAAATCGACATCTATACCGAAGGATGGAATAGCCAATTGGTTAACCCCTTCGCAGGAATGGACGTGCCCGACAACGTGCGAATCGACGTTAGCGAATATGCAATGCCGGTGCCGGGATATCTCACATCGCCCTACGGCTATCGTCCGCGTTTCCGTCGTATGCACAAAGGCGTCGACCTTAAGCTCTGCATCGGCGATACCGTGCGTGCTGCTTTCGACGGCAAAGTGCGCCTTACTCGATTTGAGCGTAAAGGTTACGGCTACTACGTAATCGTGCGTCACAATAACGGACTCGAAACCGTTTACGGTCACCTGTCGCGCTTCTTGGTTAAGCCTAACGACGTGGTAAAAGCCGGACAACCGATTGCTCTTGGCGGTAACACCGGACGTAGCACAGGTCCGCACCTCCACTTCGAAACGCGCTATATGGGTTACGCAATCAACCCGATGGCAATCTTCGATTTTGCCAACCAAACAACCCACACCGACTACTATACCTTTAACAAGAAAACCTACACGAAGGCTCGCGACTATTCTCCAAGTTCGAATGTGCGCTACGCCGAGGAGTGGTCGAAATCGAAAACCAATAGCTATAGTTCTACAGGCTCGAAGAAAACCCACAAAGTGAAAAAAGGCGAGTCGTTGGGCAAGATAGCAAGCAAGTATGGCACAACGGTGTCGGCACTTTGCAAACTGAACGGCATCAGCACGAAGTCGAAAATCCAACCGGGCAAAGTGTTACGCGTCAAGTAGAAAGAATTAGTGAAAAGTGTCTATAGAATAATCGGGTGTGCCAAATTCCGTTTTGGCGCACCTTTTGTTTTAATCGTTAATCGTTAATCGGGGCAACTCGTCCCTCGTCCCTCGTTCCTCTCACCTCTTACCTCTTACCTATAACAACCCGAGTCGGCTGCTCCGGGGTATGTGTGTTGCGGATGCGCCATTCTTTCGGGTATAGATTGTTTGTGCGGTTTCCGAGGTTTTTAAGCCATCCGAGCGGCGCGCCTTCAAATTCGACAAGTACATAACCTTTCGGCGCATCGACAGTGATTGGTTCGCCGCGAAGATAAGAAATTGCTTCGGGATAGTCGACGTCGACAGTTGTGATATTGTTCCGGTTTAGGTAGCGCGACAGCGCAAGCGCTTGCGAGGGGATAATGTCTTTTCCTTTGATAGAAGCAGGTTCGATGCCGCAATAGATGGCGTTGAGCGAGTCGGCAACGTAGCGCATTGCGTCGGCACGGTCGTCGGGTAGTGCAGTAATCACTGTCCCGTCGGACGACAATATATGCGAGCCGACGAGTAGGTTTTCGCACATTGGCGGCACTTTTTGTGACGTTTTGCGCGAGCGTCCCGATTTGGGTGTATAGCGCGAGCCGTTGCCGGGCTTGCGAACGACAGCCATAAAAAGACCTTCTCCGCGAATCAGATGAGGCAGGAAGCGCATTGCCGGAGCCGCCGAGTCGATTGCCGGGGCGATGCCCCAATCGTGTTCGCAAGGAATGGCGACCGGCTCGGCATCGTAGTCGTCGACGAGCAGGCGGACTATTTCTTCGTTTTCGTCGCGGTTGAAAGTGCAAGTGCTGAGAATGAAGTATCCACCGGGGCGAAGTGCGTCCCACACGTCGGCAACGATTTGCCTGCTGAGTTGGCTGCATTGGCGTATGAGCGACTTCGACCACTGCGCAACGGCTTGGCTGTCTTTGCGGAACATACCTTCGCCGCTGCAAGGCATGTCGGCAGCGATGATGTCGAAGAAGTTGCGCAACGAGCCGATGCGTTTGGGCGTGTCGTTGGTCACAACACAACAGTCGGCGCCCCATTTGATGACGTTCTGGCGCAGAATGAAAGCGCGTGAGCGGTCGATTTCGTTAGCAACGATGAGCGAACCCTCCGGGAGTGCGTCGATGGCGGCAGTAGTTTTGCCTCCCGGGGCGGCGCACAGGTCAAGGTAGTTTACCGGACGACGGTCGTCGGTTAAATGTCGCACCACTCGGTCGATAATCATCGACGACGGGTCTTGCACGTAGTAGGCACCGCTATGGAAAAACGGGTCGAAGGTAAAAGCCGGGCGCGAAGCGAGGTAAGAGGCGTGCCGACACCACAGAACCGGGTCGGCGTCGGTGGTTGCGGCGAAGCCTTTTTGCAGGTTCGGGCGTATGGCAACGCTCGGGTCGGTGTCGAGTGCACGGATAAGAGCATCGACATCGATGCCCATTTCGCGGATTTGCTCTATGAAATCGTTGTGGAGGTTTTGCATACGGGCGGCTTATTCTCGATAGTAAATACGTTTTACGCGTGTCGAAACTGAGGTAAGCACCTCATAAGGAATCGTGCCGAGTTTGTCGGCGATTTCGGTAGCGGTAATGTTTTCGCCGAAAATTTCCACCTTGTCGCCCACCCGGCAATCCACGTCGGAGACGTCGACCATACACAGGTCCATGCAGATGTTGCCAACTGTTGGGCAGCGGTGTCCGGCAATTACCACTTCGCCGACGCCGCGACCGAGGTGACGGTTAAAGCCGTCGGCATAGCCTATGGGGATTGTTGCAATCGTCGAGTCGCGTTGGAGCACGCCGTGGCAGCCGTAGCCGATGGTTGTGCCTTTTTCCCATCGGCGTATTTGGATGATGACAGAGTGGAGTGCGGAAACCGGGCGCAGCGAGTCGTCGTAGCCTGCACCGAGGGTGGGTATGCCGTAGAGCCCGATGCCGAGACGCACCATCTCGTATTGGTGGTCAGGGAAGCGGAGGATGCCGTCGGTGTTGAGGATATGGCGCATTATGGGGTAGTCGAACCGACTGAGCATGTATGACGTGCAGCGGTCGAAGTAGTCGAGTTGCATGTGTGCATAGTCGGTTTTTTCGAACTCATCGGCTGTGCACAGGTGAGAGAATATAGAAGCCGGGCGAACGTTGCTTTGCGACAGTAGAATGTCGGCAACGGCGGGGAGCTCTTCGTAGACGAATCCGAGTCGGTGCATGCCGGTGTCGAGTTTCAGGTGTATCGGATAGCCCGAAATGCCGAATTTCTGTGCTTCAACGATAATTTCGTTGAGCATCGCAAAACTGTAAATCTCCGGCTCGAGACGATAGTCGAAAAGTGCTTTGTAGTTCACAACTTTGGGGTTAAGCACCATAATGGGCATCGTTATTCCGGCTTGACGGAGAGCGACGCCTTCGTCGTGGGCGGCAACGGCGATATAGGCAGCGCCTTGAGCTTGCAGCGTCTTGGCGAGTTCGAGAGAGCCTGCGCCGTAGCCGGAGGCTTTAAGCATACAGACAATCTTGGTGGTCGGTTCGAGCCGCGAGCGATAGAAGTTGTAGTTGTAGGTCAGTGCATCGAGGTTCACCTCCAAGACGGTTTCGTGCTGCTTAGCTTCGAGCATTTCGTAGATTCGTCCGAAACCGTATTCCGGTGCACCTTTGAGCAGGATGAGTTCGTTGGCGAAGTCGGACGGCGACATCTCGGCAAGCATTTCATCGGTGGTGCGGAAAAACTTCGAGCGCGACGAAAAGAGCGAGCGATGTTGGTAGATTTCCTCACCGATGCCGATAATTCTGGCAATGCGACGCGCATTGACCATGTCGGCGATGTTTTGGTAGACCATATCGGTCGGGATGCTCTCGGGAAGCACGTCGGAGAGTATAATAGTAGATGTGCGAGTAGCAGTTGTGCGACGCATCATAAAGTCAATCGACGGGGCAAGCGACAGGTAGTCGCCGGTGTATGTGTCGTGGATGAGCATACAGTTGTTGACACCTTCAGTTACGTCTATGCGCGAGCCTGTAGCGACGAGTCGGCGGAAGCGGTTCTTGATGTCCGAACTCATCGGTATGTTCATCGCCAGCAGAGTAGCCAGACAGGTTATGGCGTTCTCTATGTCGTGGGAGGCTGTGAACGGGATGGTAATGGTGTCGCCGAGCATGAGGTAGGTGAAATGAATGTCGGTGGAGTTGCCATGGCGCATAATCGACGAGATAAAGAGCGGCGCATCCGATTGCGACTGCGACCAACCAATCTCTTGTACGCCGTAGCAGAGGTCGATGATACCGCCTGCGATTAGAGCATCGTCGGTGCAATAGACAATGCGCTGACTCGAGCGTGACAGGCGCAACTTTTCGGTGCATTTTTCTTCGATGGAGTTGAAGCCTTCGCTGTGTTCGTCGCCGATGTTGGTGATGACGGTTATTGTGGGGTCAATTACCGAGGCTATTGCCGACATTTCGTCGGGGCGGGAAATTCCGGCTTCGATGATTGCTATTTGCGTACTTTCGTCGATGTCCCAGACCGACAGTGGCACGCCGATTTGCGAGTTGTAGCTGCGCGGACTGCGCACGATGCTGAAGTCGTCGCGAAGCAGTTGGAAGAGCCATTCCTTGACGATGGTTTTGCCGCGGCTGCCGGTAATGCCGATGACGGGGATGTCGAAGCGGTTGCGGTGGTGGCGTGCGAGCGCTTGTAGTGCGGCGAGGGTATCGTCGACGACGATGAAGTTGGTCGTGCTGTCGAATTCTCCGGCAGGGATGCGTTCGACAACGAAGTTGCGTACCCGCTTTTCGTAAAGTTGTCCGATGTAGTTATGACCGTCGTTGCTCTTTGTCTTAATGGCGAAGAATAATGACTTTTCGGGATAGACGAGACTGCGAGAGTCGGTCAGAAGGGTGTCGATGGTTGCATCTGTCAGGTTTTGTGACGATGCACCGAGGATGTTTGCGATTTCTAATATCGAATAATTCATTTCTGAAAAAGTTTCTTTTCAAGTTCGACAATGGCTGTGTTGAGGCGAGCAATGTCGTCGGCATTGTCGGTCATAGGTCGATGGTTGCGCATTCGCCACAATTTCAGGCATTCAGTGGAGCGGTGCAGGGTGTGCTCCGACATGTGGGTGTCGGCAAAGCGTTCGTAGACGTATTCGACCGCCGTGTCGGAAGGATGAAGCATGTCGGATGCGTAGAATCGGTAGTCGCGAAGTTCGTCGAGCAGAATCTCGTATGCCGGAAAGTATTCGCAACCGTCGACCGCTGTTGACAGGTTGTCGGCAGCGAGTCGCAGAATTGATTTGCTGAGGCTGTTGCCGGCGAGTCCGTCGCTGAGATGTCGTATGGGGCTGACGGTGAATATGATGCGCAGGTCGGGTAGGTGTCGACGCAGCGTGGCAATGGTCTGTTGCCAGCGTTGACAGATTTCGTCGGGGCGAAGAAGTATGCGCCGGAAGTTCGACTGCGGAAGTTTGTGGCAATTTGCCACAACGCGGTCGCCTGTATAGTAGACATATGCCGTGCCGAAAGTTACAATCATCACGTTGGTACGTTGCAGTGCCTCTTTGGCGGTGATTAGCGATTCGTTGATGCCGTTGAGTGTGCGATTGATGTCGGCGGAGGAGAATCGGCTGTGATGGTCGAAGCTGTGCCATGTGCCGCGACTCTCAAACAGGTCGTCTGCCGAGTAGCGGTCTTTGTTTAGCAGAATGTCGATGGCGCGGGCGATGCTCATCGGGTTGTAGAGCGTGCCGAAAGGATTGATGCACACGTCGAACAGCCGTCGACGGAGTTGCTCGCCTACGTTGTCGGTAAAGCACGACCCCAAGAGCATTATCTTGTCGTCATAATCTATGGAAATGCCTTTTGGAATGTCTACTGTGGTCATCAATTTCATAACTCTCGCTTTTGATAGTGCAAAATTACACAATACCGCTCAAAATTAAAAACTGCCGGGGTCGGTTTTTTCGTGTCGA
>SFJG01000054.1 GCA_004555955.1 Bacteroidales bacterium
GTGGTTTCGTAGAGCGGCAATGTGTAGCCATCGTCGACTACGTTTCCGTTTTCGAGGGTCGGCGTGCTGTTGTCGATTGTGTAGACAATCTTGATGAAGTCATCAAATCCGCCGCGCTTTTGTGCAGCCAATGCCGACGGAGCCTTGCCGCTTGCGCTCGAGATTTCGTTGACGCTGAGCGTTACTTCCGTTCCGTAGGGATATTTGCCCGATTCGAGCGACATACCCACTTTTTCGGTCGACGAACTTACGGTCGACCATACGCAGTAGTCGTAGCCTGAAGCGCGTTGTTGGTCGTTGCTCCAGCCGTCGGGGGTGTAGAATTCCGGACCGATTTTGACAGCCACAGTGCCGTTTGTGCCGTAAACTTCAGCGCAGAAGCAAGAGTTGTTTGTGCGGAGCACGCGCACTTCGCTTTGGTTGGTGATTCCTGCGGCTTTACGGACATCGATTAGGGCTTTGATGGCTTCCTTATTGTCGCGCCAGTGCGGCCAGAACACGCAGGGCGTACCGGGCATCATAAGCATGAACGCATTGGCAGCCATTACGTTGTTGGGTAGTGCGCAGTCGCGGTAGGTGTCGTGGTTGTCGACGAAGGTTACCGAGTAGCGCTGGAATCCGTTGTCGTGGATAAGTCCGCACGGTTGGTCGAGCGTGCCGTAGCGTTTCCAGCAGAGTTTCGAGTAGTCGCCGGAAGCCATAGCCTCGTTGATGGCGAACTTGAAGGGGAAGTCGAATGCTGCGGAGTTCATATTCGTGCCGCGAATCCAGTTGGCAACGGCGTCGAAGTTTGCGTCCCAGTATTCGCCAACGGAGTAGCGAGCGCCTGCCGAGCGGTTGTATTCGTCGTTGTAGCAGGGCGAGTAGCCTTTCACCATGTCGTAACGCCAGCCGATGTAGCCGAGGTCGTTCTTCAAGAAGTCGAGATAAGCCTTGATGCCGGCGCGTACTTGTGCGTTCGTGTGGTCGAGGTCGCGGAACCCGTTAAAGTCGTCGCCGGTGTCGGCAGCGCCTGTCGGCTTTTCTTGACCTTCTACCCAATTTACTTCGTCGGTGCAGCAGATAGCCCACGGACCCCACGAGTAGGTTACACCCTTGTAGGTCTCGGTCGGGAAGTCGGTCCAATTGGTAACGCCGGCGCGGTGGTTGATTACGACGTCTTCGATGATGCCTGTGCCTTTGCTCTTGAACGTATTAATCATGTTGCGCAGTTCGGATTCGCTACCGAATGAAGAGTTGTGGTTCGACATCCAATAGACGGGGTCGTAGCCCATACTTGGAGACCAACTGCTTTTGCCGCTGTTAGGCACCCAGATTAGGTCGAAATATTGTGACAATTCATCGGATTGCGAAGTTAGGGCTGCCCAGTTGGTTTCGTCGTATGAATCCCAATAGAAACCTTGGAGCATAACGCCGGCGTAGTTCGACGGCCAAGCGTTGCTGTCGTCGCCGGGCGTTTCGCTGATAGTCGACGGGTCGACAGCAGAAACGGTTATGTCTTGACCTGATGCTGCGTTGACAACGTAGTAGGTGTCGGAAGTTATTCCGGTGATGTCGACAGTCTTGTCGGTGCCGTTGTTGATGATAATGTTAACCGGGCTGTTCGAGAAGGTGTATTTATTCCAAGCAACATTGTTGATTGTCGACGTTGTAGTGATAGCCGTGCCGGGCCACTCGCCGAGCAGTTTGTTGCCGTCGTTGTCCCAAGCGTAGTAGTAGAGCGTAGTCCACGTTGACGGTTTTTTGACGTAGACGGTCACGGGAGTTACGGGAGTGGCGTTGGCTTTTACTTTGTAGGTTGCAGTCGAAGCGTTCGACATAACGATGCCCGATACGCTGACAACGGCTTTGAGAGTAACTGCGCCGTTGATTGTGTAGGTTGCGCCGTTGCTGACTTGTGTACCGTTGCTTTCCGTTGGCGTAGAGCCATCGGTAGTATATATGATTTTTGCGTTGGTAGCGTCTTCGATGTTGCTGATGTTCATCGTGACGGTTGTGCCTTTGTCGTATGTACCGGATGCTTTGGAGAATGCAACCGACGAGTTTGCGCCGACGATTTTCGACGCCGTAGTGCCTGAAGTCAGAGCGAAATAGGTTTCGGCGCTGATTCCTTCAAGGTTGTTTGTCTGTTTTCCGTTGGCGTCGTTGAAGATAATGTTGACGGGCTTTGTGCTGAACGTGTAGTAGTACCACTTGTTGCAGCCGATAGTTTTTGTCGACGTGATTTTCGTTCCGGGCCAGTCGCCGATGAGTCGTGTGCCGGCGTCGTCCCAAGCATAGACGTAGACAGAACTCCACGACGGGTCTTTGAAGTATACTGTATAGGCGTCGCAACTGATTGTATATGTAGCGGTTACCGGCTCCGACATGATTACTCCGGCTTCAACTACGCATGCTTTAACGACAACGTTTTTCGACAGGGTCAATTTGCTGCCCGACGATACTTGTTTGCCGTTGGAGAGCGAAGGCGTAGAGCCGTCGGTGGTGTAGATAATCTTTGCGTTTGCCTTGTTGGAGCAGTTGCTGATGCTCATCGTAACGGATGTTCCCGACGCGTATGAGCCGGAGGCTTTGTTGAACGACACTGTCGAATTTGCGCCATAGACACGCGTTGCCGTTGTTCCGCTCACTACATAGTAGGAGTCTTCCGTGATGCCTGTAATGTCGTCGGTTTGTGATGTTCCGTTGTTGAAAATCACGTTCATTGGCGTGATTCCGGCAGGGAAAGTGCAGTAGGTCCAAGTGTTTGCGCCAACTGCTTTGGTGGTTGTGATGGTTGAGCCGGGCCATGCACCGAGGTGGGTGTGGTCGGCATTGTCCCATGCGTAGATGTTGGTTTTGCCCCATTCCGGTGCCAATGAGTAGACGGTTATCGGTGAAGCATTGATGTTGGTGGTTCCTTCGTAGAAGTTTGTCACCGTGATTTCCGTACCCGATGTTGAATCGAGTTTGTAGTAGGTTGTCGAAGTGATGCCTTCGATGTTGACGGTCTGGTCGGTGCCGTTGTTAAAAATCACATTGGCACTTGTTACCGATTGTGCAAAAGTGACCGAATACCATTCGTATCCGTTGAACGTTTTCGTTGTGGTTACGGTCTTTCCGGGCCATGCGCCTACTAATGGATTACCTGAAGCGTCCCAGGCATACACATTTACCTTTGACCATGATGGTTTCATAAGGTTAACTGTAATGTCTGCTTGGATTTGAGGTATCGCTATTAGTAGCGCTGTCAAAGCAACAAAGAGTTTTTTCATAGGTGTTAATTATTAAGTTTTTAGATTGCGGATTGCAAAAATAGTAACTTATTTGTGGAAATTTCTTAAGGAAATGTTTAAATAATGTTAATTTGTTGTTTTTTTAGCGTTTTGGCTGAAGAGCCTATTTGCGTATAATAGAGAAGTTTACGCTACCGTATATGCGGTGGTCAACAAAACCGGGAAGTGTGCTGAAGTCGTAAGCTCGAGAGTGTTCGATGATGAAAAATCCGTCGGGCTTAAGGATGTCGGCTTGTAGCACGAGTTGGGGGATTTCGCCGAAGCGCGGCAGGTCGTATGGCGGGTCGGCGAAAATGAAGTCGAACTTTTCGTGAGGAGCAGCCAGGAACTTAAACACGTCGCCTTTGATAAGGTTTAGGTTCTGCTCTCCGAGTTGCTCGGCGGTGCGTCGGATGAAAGCGTACTGGGTCATTGCTTTTTCGACGGCAGTAACGCGAGCGGCACCGCGCGACAGCAGCTCGAGGCTGATTGCGCCAGTTCCTGCGAATAGGTCGAGTGCTTCGATGCCGTCGATGTCAATAAGATTTTCGATGACGTTGAAGATGTTTTCGCGGGCAAAGTCGGTGGTCGGTCGTGCGGTGATATTTTTAGGCACGTCGAAACGTCGGCGGCCGTATTTTCCTCGGATTATTCGCATAACGGTATAACAATTAAGTCGAACGGGGCTATCATGGCATTTTTACCCAATTTGAGCAGTTGTGCGGGGAATATGGTCTGAATCACCGTTTTAACGTACTTGCGCAACTCCGGCAGCAAGGCTTTTTTCTGCTCTTTGTCGCCCATGATGTGCAGTTCGTCGCTGTCGTTCATTTCGAGGGTTCGCCAAACATTTATTATATAGTATAGAGCGTCGGTCTCGGTGGAGAAATCGAAACGGTTGGCGAAGAAGAGTTGTCCGTTGCGCAGCGCCACTATTTCGAGGCATCGGTCGCAGACGTAGGCATACATTTTGCGCTCGGCGCCGTATATGTCTTTTTGGCGAAGAAACTTAATAATCGGAGTAAGCGCGTGTTGCGTCGGCGGATTGTCGAACGTACGTCGTAGGAAGGAGTCGATTGCGGGGTCGATGCCGTAGGCAATGTCGGCGCCTACTTCCGGGATACGGTCGACGGCAACAACAGACTTGTCGTTGGGATATAAGTTGCGAAAATATTTCTCGGCGCGAGCATTTTCGCCTGCGGTAAACTCCTCGGGGACAATCACAAATCGTGTGCTGTCGATGAGGAAGCGGCGTTTGCCGAAATCGTAGAGAAAAAACCGATTGTCGTAGATGGCGGCTTCCAACTGCTTGTGCACCGCCTGGTCGGGGCTGTCGAAGGCGAATTGACCGAAGGTCAACGTGCCCTCGTCCATCGAGCTGTGCATGGCATAGGTGATGCTGTCGGCGCTAATCCGCGCCGACAGATTCCACACCTCGGGATGCTGTATTTCGATGCTTATCGGTTCCATTTCTCTACAAAAATACGAAATCTTTTCGAAATAGATGGTAAGCTGTTATACCAAATGACTGATGAGCGTTTCGCGGTCGCCGGCAAGCAGGTCGATTACGGGGATTTCAATCATCGTGTATGCGCCGGGCTTTTGGCGCATCGAAGCGCGAGCCACGCCGACAAGGATTTGTGCAGTCAGCGCCGGGTTGTTGATGCTCATATTGAACTCAAATCGTTGATTTTGCGTTGTTCCCGACACGCCTTTGCGCACCATATTAACGCCGTGGCCCATGTCTTTTACGTTGTCGACGCTGTCGACTTCGATGACGTGAGTTTCGTCGCTTGCGAAGTAGGGGTCAGCCTTGATTCGTGCAGCCACTTGGTCGAGTTGGTAACCTTCATGAAGCTCTACGTAGACCATGCGTCGGTGGATGCCGGTTCCCAGAGGAATAGTCATCGACAGAGCGGCTTTGACGCCTTCGATTGCTTTAACGGCAACGGTGTGTCCCATGCTCATACCCGGACCGAAGTTGGTGTAGGTGATGCCTTTGGGCGCACAGGCTTGCAAGAGAGTGCGGACAATCGAGTCGCTTCCGGGGTCCCATCCGGCGGAGATTATCGACACTTTACCCGCCTTGACTGCCGCTTCGTTGAGGGTGCGACGGAGGTCGGCAATCTGAGTGTGGATGTCGAAACTGTCAACGGTGTTCATACCCAACGCCAATGCTTCGAGGGCGTATTCCTCCACCTTGCGCGTGGGCGTGCAAAGGATGGCTACGTCGGCATCGAGTTCGCCGAGGCTGCTTACTACCTTATATTTACTGATTTCTTCGGGGATGTCGGCAACGTTGCGTCGCACGATACCCGCAATTTCAAAGTCGTCGGCTTGTTTCAGAGCGTCGAGCACGTAGTGACCGATGTTGCCGTAGCCAACGATTGCTGCTTTTATCATATTCAACAAGTTTTATAGATTAGAACATATAACCTACACCCAAATTAAGGTAAATCGGGTGCATATCGAAAGTAATTGTGTTAAAGTTGCTGTGGAACACGTTGTTGATTCCCCAGGTAAGGTCGGCGTAGACTTTCAGGTGCTTGAAAGCAGTCCAGTCGGCGCCGATTTGCCAACCCCATTGGAAGTTGCGGAGGTTGTCGGAGAAGTCGTATGAAGCGGTGTGTCGCTCGATGTGTTGATTTCCGGCTTCGTCGACGATTAGTTCGTCTTCGAAGACGGTTTTCAAGCCTGTCGGGTCGCCTTCGCGGAGATAACCGTCGTAGACGTAACCTTCGAATGTTCCGTCGAAGAGCCAGGAGAAGAACAGTCCGGCTTTGATGTTTGTGCGCGGGTGCACGCGATAGACGCCAACCACGGGGAATGTCAAGTAGGAGTTGCGAACTGCAGTTTGCACGCCGCCGGTCCAGCGACCTGCCACTTTTGCGCCGTCGTCGCCGATAATTTCCATACCGTAGTTTTTCACCGTTGCTTTAGTGGTCATGTTCTTGTTTTCGACCTTTACGCCGAATTGCACGCCCCAGCGATTGTCGCGACCAAGACGTTTTGTGAAGTCGGCTTCGAGTGATAGCGGCACCGTCGGGTTGAAGCTGTCGAGGCTACGGATTTCTTCAGGAAGAGGGAGGGGCGAAACGCCGCCGATGTTGTATCCGGCGCGGAGTTCGATTTCCCAATTGCGAAGCGAAGCGTTGATGAGAGCTTGCGTGCGGCTCTCTTGAGCCGATAGTGTTGTTACGGCTGCAATGGCTATGATTGTTGTGAGGATATATCGTTTCATAGTGATAGTTTGGATTTTTAGTGATGCACTTTGAGGTCTTTAACGTCGAGGATGCTGCCCACGGCACCTTCAAATTGGTCGCCGTCGACGCTCGAAGAAATGACAATACCAATTTTATATTTACCCATTGCGAGTCCGGAAGGGTCTAATTCGGGAGCATTGGTGGCTACTTCGAAGGGCACGTCGAACGTAACCCAATCGTTGCTCACATGAGCGTCTTTGACCATCGCAATCGACACCAAGTTGGGGTGTTGGAAATTGTTTATGTGGATTTCGCCGTCGATGAAGTCGATGCGAGTTGCTTCGTTGCCTGTGTCGGCGAGGTAGAAGATGGCGTAGATGGAGAACATATCGAGTCTTCCTTCAACGACTTTTCCGTATTTGTCGGTAAAGACATCGCCGCGTTTGTAGCGATAAGCGCCGGTAAAGTGCGTCGGGTTGTAGCGGTAGGGCTCGCCGAATTTTGTGGCACCGCGCGGATTCTTGATGGCAAGACCGAGGTCGAATATACCTTGGAACAGGTTTCCGGCAGCGATTGGCATCTTGACGGTTTTGCCGAACGAGCCTGTCGAGCGCGTTTCGAGGCGCAAGAAAGTCGGTACGGCAGGTGTGCCGTCGGGGTTGACGAAGTAGGTTGTGCCGTCGGTTACGTTCAGACGCATCTCAACATTGCCGGGCACGTCGACATCGTCGATGCCTTTGTCTTCACCGTAGACGGGTACTGTCGGGAAGAATTCCCAGATGTGCGGCTGATAGTCGGCAGGCTCTTTTCCGTATTTCTCTTTAGCCTTGACGTCGGCAACGCCGCAGAGCACGTAGCCCGGATTGCCCGATGCCCAAGTCATAACCACTTCGTTGTCGGCATCGATTTCCGACAAGATGGTGTATTTGTTGTTCGGGTCGAGACGGTTGTTGTTGTAATTGTATTCCGACGGGATTTCTTTTTGGCTCACTTTTACCGGATAGCTTTTCGACCATTTCCCGTCTTGAGAAGTCACCGTATAATATATGGTGTGGTCTTTTGCGTTGAGGAAGTCTTGGACGCTACCGCTTGCCGGCTCTATGGTTGCACCATCAGTGATGACAAACTCCGGCGCGATTTTAGAGATGTCGACGTCGGGCCGTATTTTCATTGATACGGTATAGTTGTCGATTTTAACAGCCTCGACAAGAATATCGTCGGGCACGGAGCACTGCAAGATGTCGCACTCCGTGTTTGGCGCTTCGTCTTGAATGCACGAGTTGAGCAACAGCATAACACATGCCATAGTTGCTATTCGTTCTAAGAATTTTTTCATATTCATCAATTTCGTATAAATTTCGTATAAGTCGGCTGCAAAGTTAGTGTAAATATTTGTAAAAATAGTAGATATGCTTATTTTTTTGAATCGCTAAACAAACTACGAATTAGCAAAAACAAAAAAGAGGTTGCCGATGGCAACCTCTTCGTAGCGGGATCGAGAATTGAACTCGAGACCTCCGGGTTATGAATCCGACGCTCTAACCAACTGAGCTATCCCGCCTTTTGCGAGTGCAAAGTTACACTGATTTTTGTTTTCTACCAAATTTTTAACCCATAATTTCTTTAATAATTTTTTAATCGTCTATGATTGAGTGAGTTATGGCGTTTCGTAATTACTTTTAACACCAAATATTTTGAAAAGCCTACAATTATGACTACTTTTGTGGCGTGTTTCGTAGGTTTCCCCTCGGGGAATTAATTGGGAATCGGGTGAGAGTCCCGAACAGTCCCGCTGCTGTAACTCCGTAAAACGTTGAGCGACAATTGCGTCACTGGCACATTCGCCGGGAAGACAGCCGCTCATGGAGAAGTCAGAAGACCAGCCTGTCGAATCGTCGTAAGTGCTTGCGAGGATTGAGCCGATGACACTTCTATTTTGCGTCTTCCCTTTATTACATCCTTTTCGCACTTACTTGCATAACACAGAGAAGGATGAAACTGAAACAACTCATATTGCCGATTTTGCTACTTGCCGCTACGACAGCGTGCGAGCGCGACGATGTGCTCGTTGAGTCGGAGGCTTCGCACGTGACGGTGCCTACCTTTACAGACGTCGACGGCTTCTACCTACTCAATGAGGGTAATATGGGCGAAAACAAGGCGTCGCTCGACTGGTTTGACGCCGCCGAAGGAACATACTATCGCAACATCTATGCCGAGCGCAACCCCAATGTTGTCAAAGACTTAGGCGACGTTGGCAATGACCTTCTCATCTATCGCGACCGTCTTTATGCCGTTATCAATTGCTCCCATAAGGTGGAAGTGATGCGCGCCGACGACGCGGTGCGCATTGCTAAAATCGACATCCCCAATTGCCGCTATGCGGTGGCTGCTAACGGCTTCGTCTATGTGAGCAGTTACGTCGGACCCGTGCAGATTGACCCTCACGCGCCCCGCGGTGCCGTATTTAAGGTCGACGCCGAATCGCTCGACGTGGTCGGTTCGGTGGAGGTCGGCTATCAGCCCGAGCAGATGACCATCATCGGAAATCGCCTCTACGTTGCCAATTCCGGTGGCTATCGCGTGCCCGACTACGACAACACCGTGTCGGTCATCGACCTCGACACGTTCGAGCCGCTCGACGTTATTGTTTTCGACAATGCATCCAACTTTCACTGCCTCACCAACGACCGACAAGGGCGTCTCTGGCTGTCGTCGCGCGGCGACTACTACGGCGAACATTCCGACCTCTACGTCGTTGACCCGATTGGCAAGAAAGTGGTCAAAGAGTTCGACCTCCCCGTGGCGGATATGTGGGTCGACGACGACAAACTTTATGCACTTAGTTCCGAATTCAGTTTCGTCGACGGCGAAGAGTCAACGGCTTTTGTGGTTATCGATATGAACACGATGGAAATCGTCGACCGCAACTTCATCCACGACGGCACCGATGCCAAGATGAAGCGGCCGTATACCATAGCCGTCGACCCGATTTCGAAAGATATCTACGTAGGCGACGCCAAACTCTATGTCGTTTCGGGCACGCTCTACTGTTTCGGCGCCGACGGCGTGCTCAAGTGGAAGAATACAACCGGGCAAATTCCCGGCGATATAGCTTTTAAAGGAAATAAAATCAATGATTATGAATAAGTTACTGATATTTGCTGCTGCCGTTGCGGCACTTGAGGCATCCGCCGCGAGTCCCGTGCACAACCGCGTTATCGACTATTCGCCGGCGCCGGGGCAGTTTGTCAACCTCCTGCCGGAATGGGAAGAAGGCGACGATGCGGCGGCTATGGCAGCCAAGGCATTACAAGCAATGACCGTCGACGAGAGCATCATCTCGCTCGGAGGGTGGGGCGGTTCGGTCACCGTAGGGTTCGAGCGCACCATCGTCAACGTGCCGGGCAAGCGCGACATATACATCGAGGGCAACTCCTTCTCTAACGGAACGGCTAACGCCGGAAGTGCCGAGCCGGGCGTGGTTTGGGTGGCTTACGACATAAACGGCAACGGCGAGCCCGACGACAACGAATGGTTTGAAATTGCCGGTAGTGAGTATGGCAATTCGCAGCTCAACTACCGCGCTACCTATACCCGTCCCGCTTCAGCGTCGGAGGCTATCGGCTGGACTGACAACTACGGCGGTAGCGGTATTATTGACCGACTTTCCTTCCATAAACAAGACTATTGGCCGCTGTGGGTCGACGCTTCGACGCTGACTTTCGACGGCATTCGTCTGCCCGACAATTCCGAGAACCAAGGCACTGAGTCGGAGCCCTACTATGTGCTTACGGCGTTCGACTATGGCTATGCCGACAATCAGCCGAACCTCGACGGCAACGGCAATTATAACGAAGGCGCGAAAATCGATATCGACTGGGCTATCGACCGCGACGGCAATGCGGTGCACCTTCCGGGTGTCGACTTTGTGCGTATCTACACCGGCATCAACCAATTCAACGGCTGGATTGGCGAATGTAGCACGGAGGTAGGGCGTGTAATGAATGCTCACATCGTCAGCCAAGGCAATTCGGAGGTCGTCGATGAGTCGATTACGGTCGACCCGAAAGTGCTTGCCGACTTCCTCGAAAAATATGGCGACAACGGTGGTGCAGAGGCGCTTACGACCGACGACGTGCGCGTATATTTGACCCCGTCGGGTGTGCTTCGCTTTACCCTCGTTGCTCCGGCAGTGCTCAACATCTACGACTCGCTCGGCGCTCGACGCACGGCACAAAGCCTCGGTGCGGGAGCTCAAGAGGTCGACCTTTCGTCGATGCCCAACGGCGTATATGTCGTCGCAATTGGAAAATCGGCGCATAAAATAATGATAAACAAGAGATAAACTCAAGATATATTTATAATCAGGTTGGGAGCAATCCCACTAAGAGGGAATCGGGTGAAAGTCCCGAACAGTCCCGCTGCTGTAACTCCAAAGAACAGCATCTGCCGACGAAAACGTCACTGGTTCGCTACCGGGAAGGCATTGCAGATGCGGAGAAGTCAGAAGACCTGCCTGGTTTATATGCTCAAAACGCTTACGGTGAATAGGCAGAGCAGTGTGGCAACCCTCCTTCTATAGGCGTGTTTCTTCATTCGTAAGCGATATATATAATAAGGTATTAACCAATTTATATAACTTACTGATATGAAGAAATTTACACTTTTAACAATCGCACTTGCGGCAATCTTCGCCGCTAATGCCGAGTCGCAATCTTCGGCAAATTATCAAGATGGATTCTTCGTTGTCAACGAAGGCCGTTACGGAACCGACCCGGGTTCAATCAACTGGTTTGGCGCCGACGGAACTATGCAGTACAACGTCGAGACGTTGGCAAGCGGCACAAATCCGCTGGGCAACACGTCGCAGTATGGCACAATCTATGGCAACCGCTTCTACACCATTTCGAAGCAGGGCGCGCGCCTGGTGACTTTCGATGCGGTAACGATGCAGATGCTATCATCGGTGTCTGAAATCGGTGGCGACGGCCGCGCTTTTGTCGGCATTACGACCGAAAAAGCCTATATAGGAACGACCGACGGTATTCGCATTGTTGACCTCACTACAGGTGCTGTCGGCGTTAAAATTGAAGGCACTTCCGACGAAGTGGGCACAATGGAACGCGTTGGCAACTATGTGTTTGCAACCTCGCGCAACGACATTATTTATGTAGTCGACCCGGCTACCGATGCATTGGTAACCTCGATAGAGGCTTCGGGCGTCAGCGGTCTCACCGTGGCTAGCGATGGTTATGTTTGGGCAAACTGCGGCTCATCGGTTATGCGCATTAATCCCGTTGACCTTCAAACGGTTACATCCGATGTGACCAACTCGTTGCCGACGCAGTGGGGCGCTTGGAAGCCCGATTTGTTTGTGGCTTCGCCTACCGAAGATGCCATCTTCTACGCATGGGGCGGCGCTTGGTCGCAAAACAAACTCGGCAAACTTACGCTCAATGCCGACGGAACGGTTGCCGACGACACTGATTTCGCGTTTACTATGCCTGCAGGTATGACAGAGACGAATACACAAGAGTTTTACGGCACGCTCGGCATCGACCCGCACACCGGCTATCTCGTTGCTATGACCGTGCAATCGGGCTGGGGCAGCAACTATTTGTACAACTGGGTACACCTTATTAATACTGAAACCGGCGCAATTGCTCAATCTTATTTCCCGACGAATGCTAACGGCGAAGGCAACTATTGGTTCCCCTCGATGCCGGTATTCCCCGACGTTGCCGACCCTGAGATTACGCTCACCGACATTGCCCTCGACAATAATATGCTCGTGCTCACAAAGCCGAATATTATCAGCGACGACAATCTTCCGGCAAGGGCTGTCGTTGAGGCTTCGACCGAAAGCGGTGTGTTCAGCGTTGAGAACGACGGCATAAACCTCACCATACTGCCTAAGAAAAATGGTTCGGGTGAGCTGAAAATCAGCGTAAATTCCAACGGTAAAGTAGCAGAAAAGACTGTCGCAGTGACTGTTTCGGGTGTCGGTGGCATCAACGATGTTATGTCGGGCGTGAGAGTCTATGTGTCAGCGACCGGCAGCACACTCTACATCGCCGGAGCCGACAGTGCGCAAGCGTCGCTCTTCAACGCAGCGGGTTGCCACGTTGCCGACATTGCGGTGGCACAAACGGCTACCTACGACATGTCAGCCCTTGCTACGGGTGTCTATTTCGTTCGCCTGAGCCAAAACGGAACGGTTAAGACTTTCAAAGTAGTGAAGCGTAAGTAATTATATATTTCTCCTAAAACTGTTTGAATAGGAATAGTTTAAGCAAGAATTTTTTTCTAAAAAGTATTATTTATCGATTTATAAAACCGCCGTCTGTGAAGATGGCGGTTTTTCAGTCTGAACAAGCTGTTTTTCTGCCGCTTTACGCAAAAAAAGAGCGCCCGAAAGAGCGCTCTTCGTATAAATGTAATAATCAAAATTATTCAGCTTTGCCGTCGCTACCAAGCACGTTGATGATTTTGTGCATGTAGAGTTTCTTCATGTTTTCGCGAGCCGGACCGAGATATTTACGCGGGTCGAATTCAGCAGGCGATTCAGCGAATACTTTGCGAACAGCAGCGGTCATAGCCAAACGGCTGTCAGAGTCGATGTTGATTTTGCAAACAGCCGACTTAGCAGCTTTGCGAAGCTCTTCTTCGGGGATACCGATAGCAGCCTTCAAAGCGCCACCGTATTTGTTGATAGTCTCAACTTCTTCTTGGGGAACTGACGAAGAACCGTGGAGCACGATGGGGAAGCCGGGGAGTTTCTCCATAACTGCGTCGAGCACTTCAAATGCCAATGGCGGCGGAACCAAACGACCTGTTTTGGGGTCTACGGTGCATTGTTCGGGAGTGAACTTGTATGCGCCATGCGAAGTACCGATAGAGATTGCCAAGCTGTCGCAACCTGTGCGAGTAGCAAAGTCGATAACTTCTTCAGGGTTGGTGTAGGTGTGGTGGTCGGAGCTTACTTCGTCTTCAACACCTGCGAGCACGCCGAGTTCGCCTTCTACGGTTACATCGTACTTGTGTGCGTATTCCACAACTTGTTTTGTCAATGCAACGTTTTCTTCGTAGGGAAGGTGCGAACCGTCAATCATTACTGACGAGAAACCGAAGTCTACGCACGATTTGCAGAGCTCGAACGAGTTGCCGTGGTCGAGGTGAAGCACGATTTGCGGGTGCTCCCAACCTAATTCTTTTGCGTATTCTACAGCGCCTTCTGCCATGTAGCGAAGTAATGTTTGGTTAGCGTACTTACGCGCACCGCTCGACACTTGAAGAATTACCGGCGACTTCGTTTCGGCTGCTGCTTGGATAATTGCTTGCAACTGCTCCATGTTGTTGAAGTTGAACGCCGGGATTGCATAACCACCTTTGATTGCCTTTGCAAACATCTCTTTGGTGTTTACAAGACCAAGATCTTTATAATTTACCATAATGTAATGATATAAAGTGAATAAATTGTATCCTTGTTTTTTTTCAGCGCAAATTTATCCAAAAAAGTTGACATACCGAAACCTATTATATTAAAAAATAGGAAAATCTGCTACTACTTTTCTACGCTACTTGTCCGCCGGGGTGTTGCTTTGGACTTGGCTTGGACGGCTTTTTGTAACAAAACTGTAACAAACAGTGGAATATTGTCACTT
>SFJG01000055.1 GCA_004555955.1 Bacteroidales bacterium
GTATGACACACCAATGCTATCAACAGCATTGACAGCACTTCACATCATACTATACTTACTTACAATATTAGATAACTCGCAACAAGCGGTATATCTCAGTTGTGATGGTCATATTGGTGGCATTCTCACAGACTCTCTCGTAATTTTCCCGATATCATTATTCACAGGTAGGGTAAAGTTACCTAAGTCTCGTATCCTTGGCCGCTTTTGAACACTTGCTTTCAGTCACATACAAGAGTATGCTCCTTTCAGCAAGTAATCAAAATCGACTCAAGGCTACGACCTCTACGACCAAAAAAATTTAAGGAACGCGCTCTAAATGACAACAAATGACATTTTTTTTTGAAAAACCATATATTATTTTTGCAACGCATACCAAAACACAGATAGTCGACTAACCATGTAAGGTAGGTAAGAACAGGATGCGACATTATGCCGCTCGTTGCCCAACAAATCCCATCGGGCTAACGCGCTGTATTCGGTTCATTGTCGCAAGTTTCAAACACTAACCGCCCGGTAGAACCGGCATGGGCACAGTTGAAAAACAATGAAAAAAACACTTTTAATGTTGGTTGCAGTGAGCCTATTAGCTCTTACTGCCTGCACAAAAACAAAATCGGTGGAAGCGTTGCAGAAACAAGCCGATGAAATCGTTACAGAAGAAGGTACAATTCCCTATGACCGCATCTGTGAGTCTATCGATTTGTATGAAGAAATTCTCGACAAAGCGATTGACGTTTATGAAGACTTCGATTTAGATGATGAAGATGATGTTAAAGAAGCCGATAACATAACAAATCTTGTATCGGATTTTTGGGCTAGTATCGAAAAGACAGCCGAAGACAACGAAGAAGAGTATGAAAAACAAATTTCTAAACTACCGGAAGGTACTTTTGAAGCTACGTTTGAACGAATTGAAGAGAAAAGAGAGAAATTAAACGAACTTAAACAAGAAAAAGTAGAAGAGGCTTTTAAAACTATGTTCGGCAAATAATCTCTAAAAACAGTAATTAACCTAATATAAATTTAGCATTATGATAAAGAAAACATTTTATGCAGTATTGTGTGCTATGTGTTGCGCAACTGTAATGACCTCTTGTGGAGGCGGAAGTAGTTCAAGCGAGAGCAGTGAAACGGAGAAAACCGAAGAGGATGTTATTAAAGTAAGTCCCGAAAGCACCACAGTCGGCGGCAAGTGGGGCAAGGCATTCGATTTCGAAGATAAAGCCTATACACTCAAAGTGGAAGAAGGTTGGGGTTCGGATATGGAGGTTTCGTTGGTAATTACATTTACTCGAAATGGCAATACTCCGGAGGTCAGTTTTAACGAAATAGCAGGCTCTTATGATGCCGGTAGAAAGTATGTCGGTGATATGGAAGCGGAATTTCTTGACGAAAACGATGAACCGCTTTTTACAGCTAATGTCAGAACTTGTAATTATACTGCCATCGACAAACTGCTTGCTCTAAGCGAAGGCGACAAAACAAGTGCCACATTCTCTTCGTACGAGCCTATGGAAACAATCAAAAAGGCAAAGAAATTCCGTATAACGAGCACAGTTGAGGCAAATAGTAAGGCTGTTAACGGCTCCTCTGACTCGAATGACGACCTTGATGAGGCTGCCGACGACCTCGAAAAGGCTTCTAAAGCCGTTGGCGATGCTGCTAAAGCTGCCGGCGCTATTATGGATTTGGCTAACAGTTTGAACTAACATTATTAACTTAAAATATTTAGATTATGGAAGTAGTTGGTTTAATTTTAGTTATTATTCTATACTGTTTCGGATTTTTGAGTTGCTTCATCAACAAAGTCCCCGGTCCGCTATTGGTTGCTATTGCAACGGTGCTGGCAAAATGCTGCATGAGCGACATTTCAGGTGGTTGGCTGCAAGTCGCTATTGTCTGCGTCCTTGCAATTGTAGCCATGATTGTGTCGAAAAAGCTTACGAAAGTGGCAAAGGCTAAACTTCATCCTTACAGCAAAGGCGCAAGTTTCGCAACCACAATTGCTTCAATATTGGCATTGTTAATCCTTGTAGGTACGAAAGACTCATCGGTAGGTGTCGTTATTGCAGTATTTGTAATAGGTTTCATAGTTCTGCCTTATGCTTTCGCATATCTTGTGGAAATCATTAAACAAAAGAATAACAGTTTGGCGCTGAAGAGCGCAGGCTCGGCAACGGTGGTTTACCTATCGGACACGATGCTAAAGCTCTTCATCTTAGGACTTTCGTTCTTCTTGATGTTTGCTTAAGAATTATCGCATACCGGTTTGTGAGTTCGCACGCATAAAAAAAGACTAAACGACAGCTGTAAGGTTCATGTCTATTCATCACGGTTTCAGTGAAAAGGCTTGAATTTGAGGCTAATACTAACTTTCGGCTTGCAACCGGTATTAAATAAGTGTGAGTGTGCAGGGGTGACTTTTCTCGGGTAGTCGCTCCTGCACTTTTTTGCGCCGTTACAGAACTGTGCCAACTATTCACAGTTGCGCCCGACTAACACACTTTATTACCTTGCCCTTGTATTCAACGATGTCGTCATAATTCCATGTCACCACTATAAGATTGTTGCAATTTTCAAACATTCTGCCAAGATTCTCCGACAGCGATATGGATTTTGCCATTCTGATTAAAAAAAGAAAGCAACGCACATCACTGCGAATTGCTTCTTTTGTGGTTTTAACCACTGACAACTAATGAAAAAAATAATGTTTCTATGTATGGTAATAGTAGTTACCATTCTTGTTAAGATTCATTTGTTCGGCAAAGTAAATAAATAACTCTTAAACAACCAAAATTATTTTGCTTAAACTTTCAGAATGTCAATTTTTTAACCTTTCTGATGTGTGATGTGAGCCATTATTCCGCCGCAAGGGTAGGGCTGTTCGACTTTTTGTTGCTACCTTTGCGGAAAATATAAGAAAATGAGCGTATACGATATAAAAATAGAAGATTATAATTACCCGTTGCCCGACGAACGTATTGCAAAACATCCATTGGCGGAACGCGACCGCTGCAAGTTGCTAGTCGACACCAACGGACAGCTTTCCGAGCACGTTTTCAACGAAATCGCCGACTTGCTGCCGCCCGACTCTACGTTGGTCTACAACAATACAAAGGTTATCAACGCACGGCTGCGTTTTCGCAAAGCCGGAGGCGGTGCGCTCATCGAGATTTTTTGCCTCGAGCCGATTTCGCCTCGCGACTACGAGCAGACGTTTGCCACAACCGATAGCTGCGAGTGGCTCTGCTTTGTTGGCAATTCCAAGCGTTGGAAGCAGGGCGCTTTGGAGATGATGCTCAACATCGACGGCACGCCGACCACGCTCCGTGCCGAGCGTCTGCGCAACAGCGGAAATGCCTTCGTCGTGCGCTTCAGCTGGGACGGCGGCGCTACGTTTGCCTCTATCCTCGACGCTGTGGGCGAAATACCTATTCCCCCATATTTGAACCGTTCGACCGAGCCCTCCGACCTTAGCGACTATCAGACGGTCTATTCTCACATCGAAGGGTCGGTGGCTGCGCCTACTGCCGGACTCCACTTTACCGATGCCGTCCTTGCCGACATCGACCGCCACGGTATTCGCCGCTGTGAGTTGACGTTGCACGTCGGCGCGGGAACGTTTCAGCCCGTAAAGTCGGAAAAGATTGGCGAGCACGAGATGCACACCGAGTTTATTTCGGTTACGCGTTCGCTCATCGATGACCTGCGTAATGCGCCCGGACGCATCATTGCCGTAGGGACGACATCGGTACGCACACTCGAGAGCCTTTACTACATCGGCGCGGCGCTCTATGACGGTGCAGACCCGTCGACGGCGCTCCACGTGCCGCAGTGGATGCCCTACGAATATAAGCAGGGCATTTCGACAGCCGAAGCCCTTGACGCCGTGGCGCAATTTATGGACCGAAACGAGATGTCGCATTTAGTCGGGTCGACGCAGATAATCATCGCTCCGGGCTATCAATTCCACATCGTCGGCGGTATGGTGACCAACTTCCATCAACCGCAGTCGACGTTGCTTCTGCTCGTCTCGGCGTTCCTCGGCGGAAATTGGCGGCAAGTCTACGACTTCGCCCTCGCCAACGACTTCCGCTTCCTCAGCTACGGCGATGCCTGCCTGTTCCTTTAGCCCGCTGCGGTAACCTCTATCGTTGTCCAAGGAGCCATTTCCATACCGGCAGTACTTGTATTTCAAGCCCGTTTTCAAGCTTGATTGTCTCACTGCTGTCGGCTGTTATGATTAGTAGATTCTTGCAACCTGTAACTTGAGAAGCCTCTACAAGTCCTGCTATTTCGCGCTTGCGAGTTTCCTCGTTGTCCATGTTCCATGTCACTTGAATCAATTGGTCGACGTCGATGCCTCGCTGTATCAAAAAATCGCATTCGCCCTTGCCTTGGTAGTAGAAAATCAGCTCCATAGGTGTTCTTTGCCGGTATAGTTGTAAGAAAACCATATTCTCAAGTTTTTTACCGTGGTCGTCGCTTTGCGGCAACAACACAGCATCGCTAAGACCATTGTCTATGCAATAGAATTTGGGCTGTGAACTCTCAATCTTTTGTAGCGACCTGCTATAATTAGGAACACGAATAAACAGAAAAATGTCGCACGCATAGCTTGCCCAGTCGTATAAGTCATCCTTGCTAACCTTGAGATTCCTGGATTTTATATCATTATGTAAGGCGCGAATCGACGTCGGTTTTGTGATATTCGTCATTATTCGCTTCAGAAAATATCGGAGTACCTCGATGTTTGACAATCTGTAATGCTCGACCAAATCTTTTAAAAGCATCGTGTCGAAATACGTTTGCAGAATCTTTGTCTTTTGCAGACTGTTTTCGGTAAGTACAACTTCAGGAAAACCGCCCTCATTGTTATACGACATAAACGCATTACGCAATTTTGCCAGGTCTGCCTCTAAAAGGCTGTCGGTTTTTATCCCCTTAAACTCGCAATATTCCGCAAACGATAGAGGCAACGTTTCTTCTTCGTCGGGCCATCCGCGTAATGCGGATTTCAGCTCTCGGCTGAGCATAGAGGCGTTGCTGCCGCTGATATATATGTTTTTTGAATAGTGCTTGTAAAGCCTCATTACAAAATATTCCCAATTCTCAATTAATTGTATCTCGTCAAAAAACATATATACCGACGATATCTCAATGTCAGGATACATCTCGCAGTACGACTCCAATATTTGGCTAAGTTCTTCCGGTTTCATACTGACGAGACGTTCGTCGTCGAAACTCACCTACAATACTCTTTCTCTTTCAACGCCGCGTTTAAGCAGTTCATTTACAACAGCTTCCATTCTTGACGTTTTTCCACAACGTCTCACTCCCGGAATCGTCACAATTTTTCCGCTATCGATTGGGAGCATTTTTTCGCGCATCTTAAGGTCGGTCGGAAATTCCGACTGTCGCATCGCTATTTGTGTCTTTATATACTGCTTGTCCATAGTGTCCTAAATTTGGGGACAAATATAGGCATTTCTGTCCTAAAAAAAAAGACATACACGGATTTTCTCCAAAATTCGCTCTAAATGATTCGCATTCCGCCCCGGGAATTATCCTTGGCAAGCGGAGCTACTCGCCCGCCGGGGTAGCAAGGCGGCTGATGATGTGGCGGAGGTCGGCTGCGAAGATTTCGCTGAAGCGCTCGGCGCCGCGGCTGTTAAGGTGTGTCGGGTCGTGGAAGTACTCGGGGCGGTCGGTGAATAGTCCGTTGCCGTGATAGTTCAAAAATGTTATGCCTCGGCGGCGTGCAAGGGCAGCGAGCGGTGCGTAGTAAGCGCTATCGATGATGCTGTAGTGGGGCGAGGCAACGAATACGACGATGGCGCCGCATTGCAGGCAGTCGTCAACGAATTTCTCAACGTAATGAAGTTTTGTGCTGTCCACTTGGGTCTGCGACTCGTATTTCTCGAGTCCGGGTAGCGGTTCGTCGGCACCGCTGATGGGTATGTAGCCCGACACCGACTGCGGATGACGTTCTGCAAAAAGTCCGAAGATGATAGATGCCGCTTTTGCGTTGTAGCGGTAGAGATGCGACAGTCGGTAGGCGTTAAGCGTTCCGGCGAGGCGGAATATGGAGTCGCTTTGCTCGTCGGCTCCGGCGTAGGGCGCAAAAAAGCTGACGGTTTCGGTGGGGTTATAGCCTTCCCAGGTGGCGAAATCGGCAGCCATAACGTCGAGACATACCACCTTCGGCTTGTGGCGACGCAACATAAGTCGCAGCAGCGTGTAGTGCGAATAGATGCAGTCGGACGCGTCTACTCCGGCATTGTAACAGCTCATTCCGGTGCTGTCGGCAATCGTCGACGGAACGTAGTGGTAGTTGCATCGCGACGTGCCCATCACCACGATGTCTTCGTCGATTTGTTCGGCAACGTAGCATATCTTCGGCGACGTTATGTCGTTGGTGTGGTGAAATGCCCACCACATTGCCTCGCCGCCGAGTCGGTCGAGTGCAAATACCGTTACACCGATTATCGTCAAACTTACTATTACTCGCAGCGTGTTTTTCATATCCGTTAGAATTGGAAGTAGATGAATTGGTCGCCGCCAAGAACGCCGAACAGTATGATGTAGGCTATCGTGACCGACATCATGGCGTGTCGCACAACGGCGTTTCGTCTCGTTGTGGCATACAACTTGATGCCGCGCTCTTCGGCAATCTCTTTTGTCAGCACCACGGCGATGGCAAATGCCGACAATACTAATACTGTCAGCGGGATGTAGGGCACGTCGAAGTTGGTCAGCATTCGTCCGATTATCGTGAATGCCATGTCGATGCTGTCGGCTCGGAAGAATATCCAGAGCAGGTTGACCGCTACAAACGTCAGCGCAACGTGCAACGTGCGCCGAATGCCCTTATAGCTTTTCTTTGCGATGCCTAATGCTTTCTCGATGCAGAGCCCCGTGCCGTGGAGCACTCCCCAAGCGGCAAACGTCCAATTGGCGCCGTGCCAGATGCCGCTGACCGTAAACGTGACGAGCAGGTTGAGGTGGCAGCGCAGTCGGCCTCGGCGGTTGCCGCCAAGCGGAATGTAGACGTAGTCGCGAAACCACGTCGACAGCGAAATGTGCCAGCGTTGCCAAAATTCGCCTAACGATGCCGACAGATACGGAGCGCGAAAGTTGTCCATAAGCCGAAAACCCAGCACCCGCGATGCGCCGATGGCTATCAGCGAATACCCGGCAAAGTCGCCGTAGATTTGGAACGTGAATAGCACCGATGCGACTGTATAGGCTATGCCCGAATGTATGGTTTGTGCGTTGTAGACGGCATCGACGTATATGGCGCAACGGTCGGCAAGGGCAAGTTTCAGAAAGTAGCCCCACACCATCATCTCAACGCCTGCCATCACACGCTCGTAGTCGACCGTATGGCGCTCGCGAAATTGCGGAAGCAGATTCGACGAGCGTTCGATTGGTCCGGCAACCAACTGCGGAAAAAACGACAAAAACAACGCAAACGTCATAAAATCGGTCTCCGCCTTCGTTGTGCCGCGGTGTACGTCAATGAGATAGCCCAACGCCTGGAAGGTAAAAAACGAAATCCCGACGGGAAGTAGCAGCGCAAAGTCGGGTAGGGCAATGCCTATGCCGAGAGCCGAAAGAAGTTGCTCGACGTTGTCGGCAACAAAACCCGAATATTTAAACACAAACAGCCCCGCCAGCGCCAATACGCAGCCCGACGCAAACCAAATGCGTCGTCGTTGAGCGTTGCCGCCGCGCTCCACGCCGATGGCGGCAACGTAGGTCACCACCGTTGTTGCCAGTAGCAGCAGTGCATACTCGGCGTGCCAATTCATGTAGAAATAATAACTCGCCGCAAGCAGCATACCGTTGCGCACACGTCCTAGCCGGGCAGGTATGGCAAAGTATGCCAAACATACTACCGGGAAAAACAGCAGGAAGTTTAGCGAGTTGAACAGCATTTTTCGAAAGACGTTAGGTGAGCGCCTGCGGCGTTACACGTTGAAGCGGAAATGCATAATGTCGCCGTCTTGAACGACATATTCTTTGCCCTCGACGCCAATCTTTCCGGCTTCGCGGCATTGGCTTTCGCCGCCAAGTGCAACATAGTCGTCATACTTGATAACCTCGGCGCGGATAAAGCCCTTCTCAAAGTCGGTATGGATGATGCCGGCACACTGCGGGGCTTTACTGCCCTTGACGTACGTCCACGCCTTAACCTCCTTCGGTCCGGCAGTGAAATACGTTTCGAGATTGAGAAGATGGAACGCCGAACGAATCAGTCGCGACACGCCCGACTCCTTTAGACCAATCTCTTCCAAGAACATCTGACGTTCTTCGTAAGTGTCGAACTCGGCAATCTCCGACTCCGTTTGAGCCGCAACAATCAGCAATTCTGCATTCTCGTCTTTAATAGCCTCACGCACTTGTTCGACATATTTGTTGCCGTCGACAGCCGAACGGTCGTCGACGTTACATACATATAATATAGGCTTATTCGTCAGCAAAAACAGGTCGTGAGCAAACTTCTGCTCGTCCTTCGTGTCGAAACTTACCGTTCGAGCAGCCTTGCCCTGTTCCAAAGCCTCCTTGTAGCGGCAAAGCACCTCGTATTGCACCTTTGCAACCTTGTCGCCGCCGGTTTGTGCCTGCTTCTGCACGCGGCTGATGCGGCTCTCGATGGTCTCCAAGTCCTTCAGTTGCAGCTCGAAGTCGATAATCTCCTTGTCGCGAACCGGGTCGACACTGCCATCGACGTGCACAACATTGTCGTCGTCAAAACAACGAAGAACGTGTATAATAGCATCCGTTTCGCGAATATTCGCCAAAAACTTGTTGCCCAGACCTTCTCCCTTCGAGGCACCCTTTACCAACCCCGCAATGTCGACAATCTCCACCGTTGCCGGCACGATACGCTCCGGATTGACCAACTCAGCCAACTTGCCCAAACGCTCGTCGGGAACAGTGATTACACCCACATTCGGTTCAATCGTACAAAACGGAAAATTCGCCGACTGCGCCTTCGCGTTCGACAAACAGTTGAAAAGAGTAGACTTACCAACGTTCGGTAGTCCTACAATGCCACATTGCAATGCCATATATCTTAGAGTTTTTTTTGTTTCAATTCAAGACTGCAAAGTTACAACTCCACCGACGAAAAAGCAAATTAAATCGCCCAAAAGCAACAGAAACCCGAAAAGCGATGAAACAACCGACGTGTACCCGATTTGCCGATTTCGGGTACATATTTAAGAAACGTGTACCCGATTTGCCGATTTCGGGTACATATTTAGCGTGACGTGTACCCGATTTGCCGTTTTCGGGTACATATCAATCATTCTTTGATTCCACGAACTCTCCATTGCTGCCTGAATTTTCAGCCCTGAAGATGAAAAGCTCCATGAGTTCAGTATTGATATAATAGTTACTGCGTCCAAGTTTTTGCTTTTGCAGCAAACTTGTTTCCGCAACTATAGTATCGAGATACTTGGCAGCGGTCTTACGTTGAACCGACATATCTCTTTCCATAAATTCAATCTTGGTATATGGGTGGAAGAACAGGTTGTTAAGCAGTTCGTGCTTGTATTGTTTGCCAAACAATGGCTTTAATATATTCTTGTATTTAGCCATTAAAGCCGAAATGCTTTTCACAAGTCGGATTGTTTCAATAGCAGTTTCCTCCACACCTTTTAAGATAAACAGAACCCACTTTTCCCAATCTTCCGCATTATCAGGATCATTATCTCTGATGCGTTGTATCAAGCGATAATATTCACCTTTGTTATGGGTGATGTATCGGCTAAGATACAGGATAGGCAAATCAAGCAAATCATTTACCACTAAATATAGAATTGCAATAATTCTACCTGTTCTACCATTTCCATCATAGAAAGGGTGAATACTCTCAAACTGGTGGTGAATGATAGCCATTTTAATGAGTGGGTCGATGTCGTGGATTTCAGGGTCATTGATGTATTGCTCAAGATTAGACATATATCTTGCAACATCTTCGCCCGATTGCGGTGGAATATAAACCACTTCACCTTTCGACGACTTCAATTTTGTACCGGGTACTGTGCGGAAGCCGGCATTGTTATGCTCCAGTGTCTTTTGTATCTGTTTGATGTCGTTAAGAGTTAGCAAACGATTTCGCCTAACCATATCGAAGCCAACTTGCATTGCTTCCCGGTAGTTAAGCACTTCTTTAGTTGCTGCATTAGTCAAGCCTCCCTTAATATCCAGTTCGGCACGGTATAGCTCGTCGGAAGTAGTAACGATGTTTTCCACAGCCGAACTGTCTAAAGCCTCTTGAAGCACAAGCGAACTCAAAAGAATATTCTCGTTAGGAATTGTAAGAGCAACGCCTTTCAATTCCGCCAAGCGTCTGTTTGATTTTGTCACTTGGCGCATAATAGCCTTGGTTTCAAAATCAAAGACAAGTGGTAATTTCGGTATGTTATATTCTATGCTCATCGTGATTATGCTTTTACAAGATTTTGCAAGTTGTGTCGGGTGAGTAGTTGGCAAAGAGTTTGTCGAAGTTGTCGATGACGTTGTCGTTGGCGGTGACGGTATCACGAAATACACAGGCTTTTGCTTGGCAATTTCGCCGACTGCGCCTTCGCGTTCGACAAACAGTTGAAAAGAGTAGACTTACCAACATTCGGTAGTCCTACAATGCCACATTGCAATGCCATATATCTTAGAGTTTTTTTGTTTCAATTCAAGACTGCAAAGTTACAACTCCACCGACGAAAAAGCAAATTAAATCGCCTTGAGTTTATTGAGTTTATTGTACTTCTTCGAGGGTCCAGCCGAGTTGTTCGGTGACGTGCTTTTGGAATAATGCGAAGTTGTCTCCCCATTCTTTGCTTATGGCAAAACGCACTCCGTCAGCAGCAGTGAGTATTTCTTCGGGTTCGATAAACCAGCGGTCTTCTTCTGTCCGGTTTTGACGCTTACGGCGTTCGATTTCGTCGAGCGACCTTACTACGCCATAACTGCCTTGCAGTTCGCGAGGAAAGAAGTCGCACACGTCCTTAAATGTGGCACTTGACATTTGAGCGAGGAATTGCCGCACAGTGTTAAGCACAGAGCGGTTCTTGCAAAAAGCGACACCGCCATTAAGCGAGTACATCGCTCTTTTGCCTTTTTGCTTTGCCGGCTTGTCGATAGCTATAGTGTTGTTTTCATCTTCCAAAATAATTTCGAGAGGAATGTTGAGCATTTTGCCAACGCCCTTGATGCACTTGATTTTTCGGTCATTACTAAGGTTGGTATAAATCCACCACCCATCAACATAACGCTGCCATTTATAGCCATTATCTGTAATGCGTTGCTTTGTGCCAACGAGAGGATAGCCTTTGAAAGTTTCATTAAAATGCGAAGCACGTTCAAGCCCCATGTAACGCAGTGCTTCAATCATTGTGCGGTGAGCCGATTTTTCAGAAATAACTTTGCCGTCGGAAAAGTGAACGGAAAATCCGATGCTTGTAGACCGACGTTGCTCCGGCTTACCTTCTTCGTCATCAGATTCCGGCACATATTCCTCGGTGGGTTCTTCTTCTGCCGACATATCTTTTACTACATCGAAGTCGTTGATTTTAGCCACATCGCTTGCAATGGCAATGCGAGTGAGAGAACGGTTATCGTATTCCATTGCAATAAGCACTTTGCTATCGATTCCATAAGGAGGCAAAGTCTTCAGTGCCGAGTCTTCAATAATCGGCAACAGCTCCATTTGCAGCATTTCTTTTTCGGCTTCTGCAATCTGTGCAGCGAGTGCCGCCGGCACTTCGCTGCCAAATTCCAAAAACGTAGCTCGCTTTTGGTATAATTCTTGAAGCTTATTCATATCCAGTAAAATTACATTATAACATTATAAAAGAATTTATTTGTAAAGTTTTCAAAATTACAAATAATTTAATAAAAAGCAAAATATAAAAAATGACTTTCGGAAATATTAAAGTTAGATAGAGATAGAGATGGTTATGACAAGCGGCGATGACGGCGTGTGTTGTCTCTCTTTCCCCCGATGTGTCCTGCAGTCGGAAGCATATACAAGTCCGAATCCGAGGTCGGCCGACAAATGTGGTTAACAATTCCTATAAACAAAAAAAGTTGCGACCGAAATCGCAACCTATTGCGGAAAGACAGGGATTCGAACCCTGGGTACGGATAGCCGTACAACGGTTTTCGAGACCGCCCCGATCGTCCACTCCGGCATCTTTCCTGAAAAGACGGTGCAAAATTACACTTTTTTTTATAATTACCAACCACAATTGCCCAAAAAAATCAGAACTCGTTGCTTAACAAAAGTTAAATCGGTGAACGAATTCCGCATTTCAGCAAGGTTGTAAATGCTCCAAAAGCGCGTTATATCACAAGGTTTGAGCCTTTTATGAATTATTTATGAAGTTTTTACGGAATAAGAATAAATTTTACTACATTTGCGGATATAAATCGCGGTCTGTTTTTTCACACAAGCACCGCCCCACTGACAATTGTGCTGTTAGCATAGCATTTTTAGCTTGGTTACATTTAATTTTTAACCAAATATATTTTTTATGACAACTAAAGTATTATCAATGTTTCTTGTGTTAGTATTAGCTTTGAGTGCATCAGCTCAGAGTAGTTATCAATTCAACGGGTTGGATATGAATATCGGCAACCTGTCGAAACTATCGAACGCCAAGACGCGGTCGTTAAGCCCCGAGAACTATAACGGAGAGAAGGGCGGAGGCGCCAAGGCAGACCCGCGCGACGGCACTCCGGAACTCAATGTGAGCAACTCCGCTTCGGCAGCACTTACCCTCGGAAAAGGATGGAAGGTTAATCCGTTTATCATCGTAAAACCCGGCGAAACTGTCACAATCGCCGACATCGACGGTCCCGGCGCAATCCAACAGATTTGGATGACACCCACCGGAAACTGGCGTTTTACCATCATTCGAATGTATTGGGACGGCGAAACAACCCCCTCTGTAGAATGCCCCGTAGGCGATTTCTTTTGCTCGGCATATAACGAATATGCACAACTGTCGTCGCTGGCTGTATGCGTCAACCCCGGCAGCGCATTCAACTGCTATTGGAAAATGCCATTCCGCCGCCACGCACGCATTACCATCGAAAATATCAACAACAAAGAAGAAATGCGCCTCTACTACCAAATCAACTACACTCTTACCGACATCCCCGACGACGAAGCTTACTTCCATGCACAGTTCCGTCGCTCAAACCCGACTGTCGGCTCTCTCCACACCTTACTCGACGGAGTCAAAGGTAAGGGCCAATATGTGGGAACATATATAGCTTGGCGCGTCAATGACAACTGCTGGTGGGGCGAAGGCGAAATCAAGTTCTACATGGACGGCGACAAGGATTACCCCACAATCTGCGGCACCGGCACCGAAGACTACTTCTGCGGTTCATACAATTTCGAGAACCAAAAGACCCATAAATATCAAGAATTCACAACACCCTACGCCGGAATGCACCAAGTGATTCGTCCCGACGGACTCTATCGCGCTGTTACCGCATTCGGATTGTATCGTTGGCACATCGTAGACCCGATACGCTTCGACCGCGACCTGAAAGTGACAATTCAAGACCTCGGCTGACGTCATGACGGCAGATACAACAACCAAAAAAGCGACATCTCCTCAACCTCGTTCTGGTATCAGACAGAACCCCACGCCAAATTCCTCGCACTTCCGTCGAAGGACGACCTGGAGATTCCGCGTTGGTAAATCGGCGTCACTTGCCATATAGACTCGCATATAATTTGAAAGACCATAAAAAGGTAAAAATTGCCCGACGACAGCCGAAAAAACGACAAAAAACGGGAAAAAGCAATTTTGTTTGAAAAAAAACGGCAAAACATTTGCAAGTATCAAAAAAACGGCATACCTTTGCACTCGCAATCAGGGAACTGATTGACGTTAGGTAGATTCGCTAGCTCAGCAGGTAGAGCACATCCCTTTTAAGGATGGGGTC
>SFJG01000056.1 GCA_004555955.1 Bacteroidales bacterium
TAATTATTCGCAATGAACATGGCATAGATGTTGAGGCTATTGCTCCGGTAATAGTGTCGGCAAGTAGGGCTACGGATATTCCGGCTTTTTATGCAGATTGGTTCTTTAATCGCCTTGATGAGGGCTATCTGATGTGGCGAAATCCGTTTAATGGCAAGGATAGCTATGTGTCGATGGCTCATATGCGCTTTGTGGTGTTTTGGTCAAAGAATCCCCAACCGCTTATTACGTATTTGCCTATTCTGAAAGATAAAGGCATTGGCTTTTATTTGCAATACACGCTCAATGACTACGATGCCGAGCAATTAGAGCCGGGTGTGCCTCGGCTTGCTGAAAGAATTGACACATTTAAGAGAATTGTTGACGAATATGGCTTAGGAAGCGTTGTATGGCGGTTCGACCCTCTATTACTAACTGATAAGATATCTCCGGAATTGCTTTTGCATAGAATCGCAGCCATTGCGGAGCAGTTGAAAGGCTATACGGAGAAGTTGGTATTTAGTTTTGCTGACATTGCAGGTTATCGCAGCGTGGCGCGCAATCTTCGTGCAGCGGGAATAAATTATCGAGAGTGGGAAACGGAGGATATGTTGACTTTTGCTCGTCGGCTTGCGGATATGAGGTTTCCGTTTCAGCTTGCCACTTGTGCCGAGGCAATTCATTTGGAAGAATTTGGCATAGAGCATAATCGCTGCATCGACCGCGAACTGATAGCACGTCGCTCGCCCGATGATGCCGAATTGCAATCATTTTTGCAATGTGCTAATCCGGACAGCGGTCAGCGAAAACTGTGCGGCTGCATCCTCTCAAAAGACATCGGGGCCTACAACACCTGCCCACATCTCTGCCGCTACTGCTATGCCAACTATCTGCCGCAAAAGGTGACGCAAAATTTTAGAAAACACACAATTTATTCAGAATCAATAATATAAAAATCATATAGGTATGAAAAGCACAACTACAATGGGAATCATCCAATCTTTCCCCTCTTTTGATTATTACTTAGTAAAAGCACGGCGATGTATAAGTCAATTCTCGCAAAAGCGACAAGATGAACTAAAGGATATGCTTAACCATGGCAAGGCATATTTAAATAATTCAGATTTATTGGATATGTAAAAAATTTCAGTTGTCAATTCTATATATAGAAGTGTTTGATGTTTATTTAATAGAAAATAATTAAAGCCAATAGAACTTGATTGTTTGCGCATATTGAAGATCTTAGTTAAAATATATTAAGCTATTAAAGGGCAATAAAAAGAGGCTGTTTTTGTACCACATTTTGACCCCGAAAGGTCAAAGTGTACCGCAATTTGTGGTACTGTACCGCAAAAATACATTTTGTAACTGTCTATTGCGCGACTGACTTTGCAAAGTTTTGTGACTGCACTCGGATAACTCGAGGGTCATCACTCACGCCGAGTGGTGACTTTTTCTTTATTTCTATACCTATCTATCACTCAGTGACTTATATTTTATGACTATTTGTCTTAGAATGTTTTAGCAATTTCTTTGCTAAATTATCTTGGTATTACAGAACTTTTTAGTATATTTGACGTGCATATCGCACACAGAGGCCCGATATGGGTTAAGGTGGGTGGGATGCAGACGTAATGGAAAGCGTTTACCTACGCTCTTTCTTGACTAACGGAAATCTGACAGTTTCTTAATCTTGGTCAAGGATGCAGCAATAGTAGATGCCTTGTGGGTATGTATAATCGTGCCTACGGCTCACCCCCTTTCGTGAGAAAGCCATGAACCGTGTGCGCTTGTTACATATTTGCGTGAGGCTTCTCGTTGCTCGTTCTGCCAAGGTGGGCAATGCGAGAGCCTCCGTTAGTGGAACGAGCAACAGTACAGACTCTCACGCTTTTTCTTTATAAACCAATCAGCCAATGAGGAGAGTCCGGCGGCAATGGAACCGAATTATGAAATGCCATCTCGTTGCGCTGGCGCTTTTAGCATCGCTTGGTGTTGCTGCTCAAAGTCAACTTCAAAAGAGTATGCTTGATACTTTCGTCAAGTATGCATCCATCGACAGTCAGTCGAGCAATGACAGCATCTGCACTCAAGGTCAACACAATATGGCATTGGCCTTAAAGGCTGATGTCGAGGATGCAGTCGCTAAAGCAAAGACATCCGGTGTCGAGATTGAACTCTCCGATGCCAATTATCTTTACGTAACAATACCGGCCAATGTCAAAGCCGCTTGCCCGACAATGGGCATAAGTTGCCACATTGACGTTACGCCCGAGGCACCCGGAGGCAATATCACACCCATAGTTGACACACGCAACGACCATACGATTGTCCGCACCGACGGCACAACGTTGCTCGGCGCCGATGATAAATGTGGCTGTACCATAGCCATGCAGCTTATCCGCACTATTCTGAGCGATAAATCCATTAAGCATGGCAATCTGCAATTCGCATTCTGTCCCAATGAGGATGTAGCCCGCGCTGCCGATTCCATCGATGTAAAATTATTCTCCCCGGACATTCTTTTCGACCTTGACGGCACGGAGGGAAACGTAGTGACTAAATCCAATTTCACCGCCCGTGGCTTTAATGTGAAGTTTATCGGTCGCGAGGCGCATCCCGGCGATGCCAAAGCTCAGAAACTCGGCGATGCCACTGCTGCCGCCGCTGCGTTCATATCCTATTTCCCTATAGAGAGTCGCCCGGAAAATTCGGAGGGCACACAAGGCTATATTCATCCGTGGGGTTTTGACAAAGGCGGAGCGGATGTAACTGTGCAGACTCGTGTTCGTTACTTCGACAAGTCGGAGGGTGAACTGTTTGACCGTATGCTCGCGGGGGCGATTGCCGATGTTGAGCGCAAGTTTCCCAATGTAAAGGTTGAAATAGTCTACGACATCCTCCAATATGAGAATGTAGCATATACACTTCATCCACAGGCTAAATCTCTTGTGGAAACCGCCGCTGCCAAAATCGGCAAAGACATCACATTTGCCGACGAGCGCGGAGGCACGACAGCCTCGATGTTTGCTGCCAAGGGCCTAAAGGGCGGCATGTGCGTGTTCACCGGTCAGCACGACATCCACTCGACCCGCGAATACGCCGACTTACAAGAGATGGAAGAAGCCTACCGTCTCATGCTCGAAATCATCAAACAAGTTCCAACTTTAAAATAAAAGCCATGAAACGTATAATTCTATCTGTTCTCATTGCCGTGCTGACCGCGGCGAGCGGACATGCACAGGGACTTAGCTCAGGCACTAAAGCTTTGCGGACCGTTTCGAAAACAGCATCATCTACAAGCGGCAAAGTTATGCGACAGCTTGAGCAGCAGTCGCGCCGAGCCGAACAGGCTGCACGAGCTGCTGCCGCTGCTGCTCGGTTGAACGTCAAGCCTATGGGCGTGCCGATAGTTATTCCCAACCCGGATTCCGACGACCAAAAGCAAAAAAAAGGTGGCAAGATAGGCCTTATCAGGCCTCTTCCAAAAATTAAGCCTTTCCCTAAAATAAAGACTTTCAGCGAGATGATGGATGATTTAATTGCTGCACGGTACGACTCGATTAAATCTCAGATTGAAAACGGAGTATACATTCCGATACCATATGATTACTTCCAACTTGCAGACTATGCCATGCGTCACAATGACGAACCATTTGCCATCACTTGTCTCGAACGAGTGCGGGTCGACCGATTGACACCGAGGATTCTTGAATTGGTAGGGCGCCGCTATGTGGCATTGCATCCATTCATGCCTGAGATTGCAAGGTCCGTTGTGGTGTCGGCTTACACAAAGATGATAGATGCTAAACTGCAAGGCGTGGATTGCGACTCGGCGCGTATGCAGCAGGGCGACACGCTGCTTATGGTCACCCGCAAATTCAATCCCTCGCTCAATCCGCTTGTAGAGCTCAGTTGCAACTACGATTCCTCAAAAGAGGTGGAGCGGTACAAGGCATCAGCTGACTCGGTTATTGCCACCTACGACAAGTGGATGATTCCGGCGTTCAAGGACACATTCGCCCGACATTTCTTGATTACATTAATAGATAACGGAGAGTCTGCCGCTGCCCTCGACTATTTCGGGAGAACGCCTCTCAAAGAGTTTCCTGAAAGTCGTGTTGACTTCGCTCTTAACCTGGCTAACTGTGCAATTGCCGAACAGAATGACACACTTTTCTCGGCATATCTTCAGAAAGCGGTAGCCCTCGATTCGGTGGCTGCTGAGCAATATTGGGCAGAACTATATGATGCCAACTGGAAAGCATATCTTGCCGACCCTTCGCAACAGGAGCTTGCTGACTGGTTGATTGAGACGTCTCCCGAGCCGGCCAACAATGCCTTTTTGCTGTCGCTTGACCTGTTCGTGCGATTGAATGATCCCGATGAAGCCACGTGGGAGTGGGAAGACATCGCGGACTATACCCCCGAGCAAACAACTATTCGCGCGGCTATGCTGCACATCATTGACAAAGGTTTGGCGCTGGACGAGGGTCTCAGCAGTTCGGATGCGGTGGAAAGGTGCCAATATCTCAAGGCCGAAATGCTTTTGCCCGACCCTACGACGCTCGAAGAGGGTAAAGCTATGCTCAACGTCCTGGTCGAGTCAGACAATATTGAGTTGCGCAGCCTGGCCATAATCGGTGTTGCCTATATTGCAGCCCACGGCCTTGACAAACCCAAAGAGGGTCTGAAACTCCTCAAAAAGAATATCAAACTGCTTGACGAACCTGCTGTAAACAGCGAAATCCGCAATATCTGGTACGACTATATGGCAGCTCTCGCCACACGCCTCGGTAAAACCAAAGACGCCGACAAATACCTTAAACTCAAAGAGACAACCAAAAATTAAAATAAACAATTTATATTATTTCTCATCGCACTGATTCTAATGGCAAGGATAGCTATGTGTCAATGTCTTAGAATTATCCCGGTACAAATTAGCATTTTTAGTTTGAAATAATATGCCTGACTTTGGTACACGAAAGCGAAAAGTGTACCACATGTGCACCACAAAATGGGGCGAAAAAAACATCGGCGGAGTTGTCAACATGACAACTCCGCCGATTTGTAATCAAATGCTTTTATGAAGCAAATTATTTTTTCTTACTTTTGTTCTGCTTGGAATTTAGCACGCTCGATATATTTATCGATGTTTACGCGATATGCAGCAACGTATTTGGGATAACTGTCCTTGATGGTTTGATAAATTGCACCGGCGTCAGCGTATTTCTTTTGAGCGTTGAGAACGGTTGCTTTCTTCATAAGGAAGATAGGAGCGTAAAGCTCGTTTCCGTTGGCAATGCTGACAGCCTTATCGTAGGCTGCAACAGCTTCGTCGAATTTGTCGAGGTTCACCAAGCAGTCGCCTTTAAGCGATTGAGCGGCAGCGCCGATGAGTTCTTCTTCAGCGTCGTATTCGCTAACGCTCTTGAGGGCTTCTTCGTATTTGCCTTCTTTGTAGAGCAGGATTGCTGCGTTGAGGTTTGCACGATTTGCAACGCCATTGCTATATTCGTTGGCAACAGCGAGGTATTGCTGCAATGCAATCGAGTCGTTGCCTTTCATCAGCGACATATCGGCTTGACCAATCAAGTCGGTAGCATTTTCTACGTTGCTCTTGTGTCCGTAGTACCATGCGAGTCCGATACCGAGTATCACGAGCAGACCTACTACATAAAGAATAATTCTCTTTTTGTTTTGCTCCACACGTTGTTCAATGCCTGACAATGATTCGTTCAGCTCGTCGATTGACGTGCGAGTAGTTGCGGTTTTCTTTTCTTTTGCCATTGTATTTATTTTTTTCGTTTTTTCATATTATCTCACGAATTGCAAAATTAATATATAAAAATCATTTATGAAAAAAATTAAAGCAACTTTTGAGTTAAAGAGGTGAAAAAACTTTATTTTGTGACGATTGTGAATGGGTCGGCATCGGCAATGACGGGGAATTTTGCGCGAAAACGTCGGAGGCTGTCGATGTCGAGTGTAACGGTGCGGACGTCTTCGACTGATTCTGAGCAACGAGCCACGATGGTTCCGCGCGGGTCAATTGCCATGCTGTGTCCGCTATACGAGCATGCCGGGTCGTCGCCAACGCGATTTACGCCCACGACGTAGCACTGATTTTCGATGGCACGCGCCGGGAGTAGCGTATCCCATGCCGAAATGCGTGCCACGGGCCAACTGGCAATGTAGATGATTGCGTCGTAGTCGCCGCGATTGCGCGACCACACGGGGAAGCGCAGGTCGTAGCACACTTGCAGCAGAAAGCGCACGCCGCGGAAGTCGACGATGCAGCGCTCGGTGCCCGGTGCATAGTGTTTGTCTTCGCCGCTGTAGGTAAACAGATGGCGTTTGTCGTAGCGGGCAATCGTGCCGTCGGGGCTGACGAAATACATGCGGTTGTACGATTTTCCGCCGTCGACAACTGCCACGCTGCCAACGATGGCGGCATCGTAGCGTGCACTCAATTGTCGCATACGAGTGAGTACCGCTCCGCCTTCGGGTTGGGCAATCCGCTCGGGTTGCATACAAAACCCGGTGGCAAACATTTCGGGCAGGACGTAGACGTCGGCTGACGGTGATTCGCCAATCAGTTGCTCTACGCGTGCAAGGCTTGCCTCGGCGTCTGCCCACTTCGGGGCACTCTGAATCATCACTATTTTCATTGTTCCGGTTAATTTTTTTGTAAACGTACTGAAAATTTTGCAATTTTCGGCGCTAAATTGATAAATTTGCCGAATAAAGTTGTAAATGCTATGATTTTTCTACGATACATTGTGCTACTGTGGACGGTGCTGGCGAGTGTCGGCGCTTCGGCACAACTGAGTGCCACAGCGCGAGGAATGGCGAAAATGGGGCTGCAAAACATCGCAGACGTCGACCCGTCGATTGCTATCGACTTGAAGTATACGCGTGCCGACAACTTTGTCGGTGTTGTTCTCTACACAGACCTTCGCGAAGCCTATCTTCATCCGGATGCGATGGCGTGCTTGGTCAAGGCGCAGCGGTTGCTTCGAAAGGAGCATCCCGGCTATTCGTTGATAGTCTACGATGCTGCGCGACCGATGTCGGTGCAACAACAAATGTGGAATGTTGTCAAGGGCACCAAACGTCAACGCTATGTGTCGAATCCGGCACGCGGCGGCGGTATGCACAACTATGGCTTGGCGGTCGACATCTCCATCATCGATGCTAAGGGGCGTCCGCTGGATATGGGCACGGCGTTCGACCACCTGGGACCGCTGTCGGGCATCACCAATGAGGCGTCTTTTGTGAAGTCCGGCAAGCTCACTGCGGTGCAGCGCAACAATCGATTGTTGTTGCGACGGGTAATGAAGTCGGCAGGATTCAAGCCGCTGCCTTCGGAATGGTGGCATTTCAACTATTGTTCGCGTTCGTATGCCAAAGCGCACTATAAGCCGATTCCTTAGAATAAAAAATGTGCGCAATGATTTCACATCTTCGCGCACATAAATTTTCTCTAATTACTAATAATCTTATCTACCTAAAACTAATTTCTTTACTACTTTCTTACCTGAAGTAAGGGTTGATTTTACGATATAGATACCTTTAGAGTCAGGGTTGGAAACTTCGATGCCTTGAGTTGTGTAGTATTTAGTATCTACAACAGCGTCGCCCGAGTCGATTGTGTCAACAATGCCACTGGTTTTGGGAACGAGTTCGTTAAGAGCGTTAAATGTAAGCAATTCAATGTTGCCTTGATATATGTTGTTGGTGAGATTTTGGCTCCATTCGTAAGCGGCAAAACCGATAGTAATGCAGCGACCTTTGTAGGTTGTGTTGGCATCCCAACGAGCGATTGCGCCACCATAGTAGTCGCTGATGTGCGGCCAGATGGCAAGTGGAGTCACTTGGTAGTCGGCATAGAGTTTTTTGAATTTTTCCGGGTCGTCATTTCCTGCAGAGTAGTCGAAATGCCAGAAGCAGTTGTGGTCTTCCTTCCAACCCGGACCAATGAGGGGGAACACTTTGTATTCGCGACCGCCGTCGGCTTCGGGGCGATATGCGCTTTGCATTTCGATTCCTGTAAAGAGCGGGTCGCCGGAGTTGTCAACAGCTATCGATTCTGCGTTCCATGTGCCGTAGACCACGTTGGCAAAGAATGTGTCCTCGTTAGTAAATCCCTCGCCGAAGCCTATCACTTCCGGATATCGGTCCATGCGTCCAAGGTCTTTAAGAAGAATGGAAGCATGGCTCGTAAGCAGCAAGTTGCCGCCGTTTTTGTAATAGTTGGTCAACGCGCTGAGAACGGCTTCGCTGCGGAATCCAGTAGCACCGCCTGTGCAATTGTTGAGGAAAGTGTTGAGGTCGGTAGTTTCGCGGTCGATGTGAATCCACAATGCTTTGTATTGGTTTAGGTTGATTGTGTTGTCGCCCGTCAGAGAATTGTAGAGTTCGCCGGTGCCAATCACTTTGCCACCGCGGCCCTTGAACCATTCAATTGCTGCAATTTCGTCGTCGTCGGCGCTTGTCAGCGCTGTTGATACGTCTTGATATTCGGTAATCATAGCTACTTCGCTGAATTCCAATGCATGCGATGCACTGAACGAGAGGGCTAATGCGGAAATTAGAAGAGTAATTTTTTTCATAAAATTTGAATTTTAAGTTTTGGTTGTTTGATTTTTAAGTTTTGGTTTGTGCCGCAAATATATTAATGGAATACGCCGTGGTGTAACAATATCGTTTCAACATTTCTAAATTATGTTGCATCATTAAGAATGAAACATAATTAATACAAAATGTAACATTTGTTATAGCATAAGCAGAGAATGAAAAATCTGAAGAATTCCAAAAAGGTGAAAGAATTATTCAGAAAGTGTGATAAACAGACAACGAGAATCCGGCCTATTTATGCATTGCGGTTTGAAGCATTCATGAAGGCTTTGGACGAATATATCGATTGCTATAACAATAAAAGAATCAAATCCCGGTTAAAAGGAAAGAGCCCGGTACAATACCGAACTCTTTCTATAAACGGATAATCTTTAACTGGTCCAACTTTTTGGGGGCTTAGCCCTTGAAAGCGTTGACGGCGAAGAATGTATTGTCGGGATTTAGATGGTTGCTGATTTTACGGAAAAGGCGCACGTAGGGTTTCTTGCGTATACCGCTGCGAAGCACCAGGACGGTTTGGTCGACGTTAGCTGCTGCAACCGGTACGGATGCGTTGTCGTCGACCGACGAAGTGACAACTAAAACAACGTCGTAAGTGTCTTTGAGCGATTTAATCAAAGAGGCAAACCCTTCGGCAACAAGAGCTTCAGGCATTTCGGAAGCTACCGACCCCGGAGCAATCACAGAAATCTGCGGCATCGACGAATCGCAAACGACGTCGTCGGCCGAGCAGCTGCGCAGAGCAATATCCGTGATGCCCTTATGCGAGCCATCGACGCCGAGAAGTTTGCTTACGTTGCCCGCACGAGTGCAGTCGACAACGACAACGCGCTTTGCCGACAGTGCAAACAGTCGAGCTACGTTGACACCGACAAAGGCTTTGCCTTCGCCTTCAAACAGCGAGGTTATCATTACAGAACGTGCTCCGGTTTTGACAATGCTGTTGCGGAGTGAGCGCAAATCGTCGGCAATAGCCGAAGGCGAGCAGAAGTCGACGATTTGGTCTTCGCATTTGCCCATTTCCGCAACTACGGGGATGTCGGTAAAGCGATTGACGTCGTATTTCATCACAATCGTTTTGGCGCAGACGGTGTGGTAGATGCAAAGCATCGTCGGAATGAGCAGTGCCATAATCAGCGCTAGACCGAGTACGATAGACGCCTTCGGTTTAATCGGTTCAACCTCACGATATGCGGCGTCGACAACGCGTCCTACCGGCGAACTTGAGCCGATTTGGAGCAGGCTGTTTTCGCGTTGCTCGATAAGGAAGATATAGAGGTTGTTTTTGATTTCTTTGTCGCGAGTAAGGTTGAAGAATTCGCGTTCGTTAGCCGACAGCGAGCGCAGACGTGTGGCATATTTTCCACCTTCTTTGGTAAATTCAGCAAGTGCTACTTTCGCATTGTCGCGGGCGCGGCGAATGGTCGACACCACACCAGTGCGCATTGCGTCGATTTGTGCATTGAGAGCCGTTAGGGCGCGGTTGTCGCCTTTGGCTGACGAATCGAGTTTCATACGCTGCAGAATCAGCGCATTGTAGTCGGAAATGACGCTTGCTGCACTTTCGTTGTCCAATCCGCTATTGACGGGAATCAACGAATATGAGTTGTTGGTATCGGCAAGGAAGTCGAGAATCATATCGAGCACGGCGAGTTGCGTTTGCTGCTCGATAACGGTGCGGTTGTTTTGAGAGTTCTGCTCAAAGAGCACTCCGGCTTCTGTCGTAAGGTCGATAATGCCGTTGTCGGTCTTGAAACGCTGCAATTTTTCTTCCGATTGCGAGAGTTGTCCGGTGAGCGATGCGAGACGCTCGTCGATAAACTTGAGTTCCGACTCGGCTTTGCGATTGTTTTCGTCGATACGGCGACGGTTGAACACCTCAAACATCTTGTTGAGCACGTCCAAGCCACGCTGTTTGTGGTTGTCTTCGAGTTCCATGCGGATGCCGTTCGACTTGGTCGAAGCATAGTCGATGAAAATGTTCTTCATATAGTCTTCGGTAGCAGCGTCGTTGTCGCTGACGTTCACAATGATATGCCGTTCTTCGCCGGGGACGAATTTATCGGTCTTGTCGACGACGAAAACACCGCCGGTCGAGGGCGTCGCCGTGGCGGGCAACTGTTGGTCGGTGCTTTCGAAAACGGTTTCGAACAGACCTTTATTGACCACGATGTCAGCCTTGCCGTTTTCCTTGAGATAGACGTGGAAGGAAACGCCGACAATGGTGTCGAGCACGGCATCGGGAATCTTGATTTCGATTGGCGAATCGTTGTAGAGCGGCAAATTTTTGACGCCGACACGGTCGATGTAGAGGCGATTCAACTTCAGTTCGGTAACGACTTGCTTGACAATGCTGTGCGACTGCATAAGCAGCAATTCGTCGTCGACAGAGCCGCCGCCGAAGCCGCCCATCGAAAACGACTTCATCATAGCCGCTGCCGCCGAATTGGCTCCGCTGCCGCTTTCTTGCTCTATCAGCATATTTGCGCGAAACATATAGACCGGGTTCTTTTTATACATGTAAAAAGCCCCGAATCCCACAAAAAGCACAAAGCATATCGCATAGTAGTACCAATGCTTTTTGATTTCGTAAATCGTCCGCGAAAGGTCGACAATTTTTTCGTTGTTATTTTCCATATATCATTTTTTCTTTACATTTTCTATTAAAAACTCGTGCCCAAAGGGTTGTACTGCCGTCGGGCAGATTGCGCATCATCTCTTTCTTGTCTTTGCTCGACAGTGTGCGACAGGGAGCAAGAGCAAGTCCCGCCAGCGCGAACAAATACTCGCCCATCGACGATACAATGGCACGCGAAGCGATGGCATCGATGAGCAACGACACTAAGATGCAGACAACCACCACGGCGGGTAAGATGCCGCCGATGCGATGTATCTGACGCGCTTTGTTGAACAGCCATGCCATGCACATCACAAACAGCATTATCCCGACTATGCCAAACTGCGCAAGCTCGGGATAAAACGTGTCGCCGATGAAGGCATTAAAATCAGGCGAAAGCCCGTAAATTTTGTCCAAATCGTACTTATAATACAAGTCGGAGTAGTGAAAAGCCGTGCCGGAGGCTTGGCTGGCATAAGTGCCTAAGCCGGAACCAAGCCAGAAATAGTCGGAAAGCACGAAGAACATGCCTAAATAGAGGGCAGAGCGCGCAAACATACCCGTCGACGAATCGTCGAACTCGTTGACGGCGATTCCGCCTTGGACGAAATAGAACTGAAACTTGCTCCACGATACGGCGGCGAGCACCAACAGTGCCGCAAAGCAAATCGTGATGTTTCGCAGCGACATTCTCGCAAAGAATCCCGGTCGATAGACAACCACCATAAATGCGATGAAGAGCAGTGCGCCGTAGTATTTCGACCGCGTGCACACCAACCCGAGGGCAAGCAACAAAATAGCTTGCAAGAGGTTGCGACGAACCACGACTTTGCTGTCGTTGTCGATAAATAGCAGGAATGTGAGTCCGGCGCAGAGCGTGACGCAACCCACGTAGTAGGGCACTATGAGCAGGTCGTAGAACACCATCGAGCCGGTCAGCAGCGTTGCATACATTGCAACTGCCGCAATGGATATGGCTATGAATATGTATTTTACGATTTGGCGTTGGCTGAACGAAAATTTGGGCGCAAGCCCGTAAGCCACACCGAAGCAGATTATGGGCTTTAGGTGAAAAATATAGTCTGCACGAATTGAAACCGCCTCATTGCTCTTAATAGCCACCGAATAGATGGCGTAGGCGGTAATGATTAGCGCCGGCACAATCATCGCCTTGTAGTTGCGCCAGGTGCGATTGTAGAGCATATCGACCCCGGCAAGCATCGCCATAGCGGCAATCACCAACTCGTCAGCCATCTGAAAGATAGCCGGCGAGAGCAGTTGACTTATTGCCAACAAGCAAAACAGAACAAAGTATGCTTTGCTGAGGTTTATCATCGCTCCCAGTGCCTTTATTTTATGGTGAGAGCAATAACCAAAGAAGCGATAACCGATGCTGCGCTGATTACAGCTGAAGCAATCGACAATTTATACGAATTGTTTTGATTGTATTCGCTGTTGATGACGCGCACTTTGTCGGGCTCGACGTAGATTACGTCGTTTTGCTTGAGGTAGAAGTACGGCGAATTAAGCAAATTGGCATCGGTCAAATCGATGGTGTGGAAGCGGCGCTCGCCATCTTCTTCGCGAATGAGCATCACGTTGTTGCGCATACCGTAGAGCGTAAGGTCGCCTGCGTCGGCAATGGCATCAAGGATGGTGTAGCGTTCTGTTTTGGCGGTCTTGGCGCCCGGATTGCGCACCTCGCCGAGCACGTTGACGCGGAAACTGGTTAACTGAACTTTTACAATCGGGTCGCTGACGTTTTTAGCCACCTCGCCTCGCAGGAAGTCTTCGAGTTGTGTCGTGGTCATTCCGGCAACCTTGACTTTGCCGATTGTGGGCACGTTGATTTCGCCCGACTCGTTGATAACGTATTGGGTCTTCGGGTTAAAATCCAACCCATTCTCGGGTGCCGGCACCAACCGATAGGCATCGGTGGCTTGCGGTATAAGGCTGCTTATTGTCACGTCGATAACGTCCGACGGTATAAGTTTCAGCATATACTCGCCCGACTCGATTTTGCTCTTTACGGTTTCGGCATTTTGAAAATATGCCACACTCTTTGTTGACTTACACGAACTTACCGACAATACTATAATTGCCAATGCACCTAAGTACTTTATATATCTTTTCATAGTTGGAATTTTCTACTATATTAACGAAAAAAGGTCTTAAATATTGCTTTTATGCGAAGATACGACAAAGCCGACGAAAAAGCAAAAGTTTTTGCGTCAAATAGGACACTCGAAGACAAAAAATATTCGTAATTTTGTCGCCAAATTGTGTTTTATGAAAAAATTGGGCAACGGTTGGTTTCACGTGCTTGCAATTTTTGCCGTTCTGATATGGGGTACCACTTTTGTGGCTACAAAGATGCTGATAACGGCAGGATTGCATCCTACTGAGATTTTTATCTACCGATTCATCATAGCCTACGTGTGCATTTTGTTCATCTCTCCGCGAAAACTTTGGTCGGATAGTTGGCGCGACGAGGCACTGCTCTTTCTGTCGGGAATTACCGGCGGGTCGCTTTACTTTATTACCGAAAACACGGCGCTGCAATACACACAGGCGGTCAACGTGGCGATGATTATCAGCGGTACGCCGTTGCTTACCACACTGCTCGCTATGGCAATCTTTCGGAGCGAACGCACTCGCAATCCGCTTCGCATAATTGTCGGGAGC